>DBEYYM010000063.1:0-4692 GCA_048184675.1 Evtepia sp.
CTGGAGCTGGAGCAGCCCCCCGCCCCGCCGGTGGTGCCGGAGACCGCCCAGATTCCACCCTCGCCGCCTGTGGGGGAGGAGGTGCCCTGGCGGCTGGCCGGGGAAGTGCTCCAGACCTATCTCATTGTGGAGCAAGGGGACGAGATCCACTTCATTGACAAGCACGCCGCCCACGAGCGGATGAACTTCGACCGCATGAAGCAGGCGGGCTACCAGCCCATGGCCCAGACCCTGCTGGCCCCGGTGGTCTTCACCCCGCCCCCGGAGGAGGGGGCCGTGCTGCTGGAAAACCTCCCTCTGCTCTCCCGCTTTGGCTTTGCCTGCGAGGAGTTCGGCGGCGGAGCCCTGGTGGTCCGGGAGGTCCCCGACTATCTGGAGCCCGGCCAAGTGGAGCCCGCCCTGTGTGAGATTGCCGGCCAGCTCCTGGCCGGAGGCAGCGCCGACCCCCAGGCCGCCCGGGATGCGGTCCTGCACACCATGGCCTGCAAGGCCGCGGTGAAGGGGGGCCAGAAAAACTCCCGCCAGGAGCTTCTGGTGGTGGTTCAGGAGGTCATGGCCGGGCGGGTGAAGTACTGCCCCCATGGGCGTCCGGTGGCCATTACCATGACGAAAGGGCAGTTGGAGCGGCAGTTTAAGCGCAGCTGAATGGACAGATGGGGGAAAAGGTGTTAAAATAATAAGACACGACATCTTTTTCTGTTTTTTGCGGCGAGGGGCCGTGGCCTGTCACTGGGTGATCCGGCCTTTCGGGCCGGGGACCGGCGTTGGCGCACCCTGCCACGTGGGGGCCGTACCCTGTGGCTGGGTGATCCGGCCTTGCCGGCCGGGGACCGGCGTTGGAGCAGCCTGCTCCGCTGGGCGCCCTGCCCGGGCGGGGGCTCCATTTCTCTGGAGAAATGGAGGAAAGAGCACCAGGGGCTGCGGCCCCTGGACCCCGGGGGTTTTTATGGGCCGCTGGCTGTCGCTCGCTCATTTTTTCGATCGTGGAAGTTTGTTCCCTCTGTGGAACCATGCTTCTTCTCAAAAATCGAATGGGCGGTGTGCAGCGCAAGGGGCAGGTGGTTTGAAAGACTGCCACGGTGGAATGAAGAAAAGATATTTCTCTACCCACTGACACTTTGCATCGAAAGAAAGCAAACCCCTTGGGTTTCACAGCGCAAGGAAAGCCACTCCCACGCCCTCCCGAAGGGTACTCCCCCACGCTCCTGCGCGCCTAGCCGGTAGGCGCGCTTTGGACGGCCTGCCAATGAGAGGGCCACAGGCCAGTCAATCCCGTCAGGACCACTATCCCAAAGTTTCACACTAACCAGAGTTTGGGGGTCCAGGGGGAAAGAACCTCTTTCCCCCGGTCTTCTTTCCCCCATTTCTTCGAAAGAAATGGGGCCCCCGCGCCGGGCGGCGCAAACACCCACGGCGCAGTGTGCGCCGACACCCCGTACCGGCCCTGGGGCCGACCCCAAGCCAAGAGGGTAAGCCCCCCACGTCGCAGGTCTGCGACCACGGCCGATTCCCGGCCCAAAGGGCCGGCTCACCCCGTGCCAGGGCAAGCCCCCCACGTGGCAGGGCCGCAACCACTTTCCGTCCCCGGCCCGTAGGGCCGCCCCCCTACCCCCCAGAGGTGATACCATGCCAAAAAAACTCATCGTCATCTGCGGCCCCACCGCCACCGGCAAAACCCGCCTGGGCGTAGCCCTGGCCCAGCGCCTAAACGGCGAGGTGGTCTCCGCCGACTCCATGCAGGTTTACCGGGACATGGTCATCGGCACTGCCCGCCCCACGGAAGAGGAGATGGCCGGCATCCCCCACCACATGATGGGGATCGCTCACCCGGGGGAGAACTACAGCGTGGCCCGGTACGTCCGGGAGGCTACAGCCTGTGTGGAGGACATCTTCCGCCGGGGCAAGCAGCCCATTGTGGTGGGCGGCACCGGCCTTTACATTGACGCTTTGTGCCAGGGCCGGGAATTTTCTGACTTCCAGCCCGCCGGCGCCCGGGCCCGGCTCCAGGCTCAGGCCGCCCAAGGGGGCCTGGGGGCGCTGTGGGCCGACCTTCAGCGCATTGACCCTGAGGCCGCCCAAAAGCTCCACCCCAACGACGAGAAGCGAATCATCCGGGCCCTGGAGGTCTGGTATGACACGGGCAAAACCATCTCCCAGCACAACCGGGAGACCAGGGACCTGCCCCCCCGCTATGAAGCCGTGACCATCGCCCTGACCTATGCCGACCGCCAGGATCTCTACCACCGCATCGACCAGCGGGTGGACCAGATGATGGCCCGGGGGCTGGCGGAGGAGGTCCGGGCCCTGCTGGCCGCCGGGGTGCCCCAGGAGGGCACCGCCATGCAGGCCATCGGGTATAAGGAGCTGGTCCAGGCGGTTTCTACCGGCGGAGACCTGTCCGCCGCCGCTGAGGAAATCAAGCTCCGCTCCCGGCAGTATGCCAAGCGGCAGCTGACTTGGTTCCGCCGAAACCAAGAAGCGAAGTGGATATATTTGGAAAAACAACATGATTTTTCCAGTGTCGTCCAGGATTCGACAGCATTTCTGCGGGAAAAAGGATTACCATAGACGCACCCAAAAGAGAAAGGATGCGTTACTATGCAACAAACACAAATGGCAGTACAACAGAGAAAGCGCAACTTACAGGATCTGCTCCTGTCCAAGCTGCGCCGCAGCCGGATGGGGGCCACGGTCTTTTTGGTCAACGGCTTCCAAATCCGGGGGGAAATTCGCGGGTTCGATTCCTTCGTGGTGGTGATCTACAGCGATGGAAAGCAGCAGATGGTGTACAAGCACGCCATCTCCACCGTGGTCCCTGAGCGGCCCTTGAGCTGGGAGGAGGAGACTCCAGACTAACCAAGAAAGGCTGACGGTATGAAGCAACAGGGTTCCATCTTTTCCAAAATAGCCGTGCCCATCGCCATCCTGGCCATTGTGGTCTATTTGATCTACTCAGCCTGGGTGGGCATTCGCGACCCCTATCAGTTTACGGTGGCGTATAGCGACACCATGGAGACCAGCGTCAATGCCACAGGCTGGGTGGTCCGGTCTGAGCAGCCGGTGGCCGGCGTGGAGGGCCTGGTTCAGCTGAAACGGAGCCAGGGCGAAAAGGTCGCCAAGGGCAAAGAGATTGCGGTGGTCTATCAGGACGAAACCTACGTGGAAAACCAGGAGGAGCTTTTGCAGGTGAAAAGCGACCTGTCTGCCCTCCAGTACGCCACCTATGACGAGTCCCCCTCCGGCTCAGCCCTGGAGGACCAGATGCTGGAGGCCATGAAGAGCCTGCGGGCGGCCGCCTCCTCGGGCAACTACACCAGCCTGTCCGACCAGACGGCGACCTATCGCAAGCTGGTCCTTCGGCGGGAGTTTTTGGTCTCCTCAGAGGCCACCGCCGCCATGACCGCCGCGGCCAGCACCCTTACGGAGAGATACAATGCCCTGCAAAGCTACCAGTCAGGCGCCACCTCCATTGTTGCGGAGGAGTCTGGTCTGTTTTCCTCTTATGTAGACGGCTATGAGACCTTGCTCACCCCGGACAAGCTTGTGGGGCTGAGCCCCAAGGATCTCGAGGCCTTCTCCCAGCTAACGCCCCAGGCCGATGCCAACTGCCTGGGCAAGTTGGTAACTGATTCTATATGGTACTACGCCGCCGTTGTGCCCGGAGAAGCCGTCACCAATTTCTCCGTGGGGGGCAGCGTAGATGTGTTCTTCGACTCCCTCTCCGAATCCTTCCCCATGACCATTTATTCCGTGGGAGAGGTCCAGGATGACCAGGTTGTGGTGGTCCTGCGCTCCTCGCAGGATGATGACAAGGCAGAGGATCTCCGCCAGGAAAGCGGCCGGGTGATCTTCCGCAGCAGCCAGGGCATTCGGATTCCCAAAGAGGCCCTGCGGGTGAATGAAGACGGCGAGAAGGGGGTCTATGTGGTGGTCTCCCAAAAGGCCCGGTTCCGGCCGGTGAGTATTCTGGCCGAGGACGAAACCAGCTACCTGGTGCAGGCCGCCCCGAAGAACGAGGAAGATACCAGGATCTTACGCGCGGGAGACGAGATTGTCTTGGCTTCCGAAGAATTATTCGATGGAAAGGTGGTACGTTAAACCATGCCAGAAACCAAAAGTTATGAAACCGTGGCAGCCAATGTGGCCGCCGTGCGGGAGAACATGCGCCAGGCCGCCATCCAGGCCGGCAGAAACCCGGAGGAGGTCACCCTGGTGGCCGCCACCAAGGTTCAAACCTCAGATACCATTCGCAACGCCATCAAGGCGGGGATCACCGTCTGTGGAGAAAACCGGGTCCAGGAGCTGGTGGCCCACCTGGAGGACAACGCCTATGAAGGGGCCAGGGTCCACTTCATCGGCCACCTGCAGACCAACAAAGTCAAGTTCGTGGTGGGCAAGGTGGATATGATCGAGTCCATCGACTCCGTCCGCCTGATGGACGCAGTGGAAAAGCAGGCGGCCAAGGTGGATGTGGTGCAGGATATTTTGCTGGAAGTGAACATCGGCGATGAGGAGAGCAAAGGCGGCGCCAACCGCCAGGAGATCCTGGAGCTGGCCCAGCACGCCCTCCAGTGCCCCCACCTGCGGCTGCGCGGACTGATGTGTATCCCCCCTGCCACCGCTTCTGAGGAAGAAAATCGCGGGTTTTTCCAAGAAACTTATCAGCTTTTTGTTGACATGAAGGAGAAATTA
>DBEYYM010000064.1:0-33254 GCA_048184675.1 Evtepia sp.
TTATGTGTTAGGATGCGTACAGATTGTACTTTGCCGGGAAGGGGATTACTCGCCCTTCTGATCGGCGATGGCCTGCATCACGCGGGCCAGGCCGGAGATGTTGGCGTCCAGAACGGTAGCCAGACCACGGATGGGAGCAATAAGGGTACCCAGAACGGTAGCCACCAGAACCTCTCTGCTGGGCAGGTCGGCCAGGGCCTTAACCTCGTTCACGGAAATGACCTTGCCATCCACGAAGCCAGACTTGATGACGAACTTCTCCTGGGGAGCCAGCTTCTTGGAGAACTCGGAAACCACCTTTGCGGCGGCCACGGGATCTCCCTCGCACAGGGCGATGGAAGTGGTGCCCTCCAGAACGTCGCACAGATCGTCCAGACCGGCGTTCTTTGCGGCGAAGCGAGCCAGGGTGTTCTTCACCACGAAGTACTCCACGCCGTTCTCGCGCATCTTGGCGCGCAGCTCGGTGTCCTCTGCCACGGTGATGCCCTTGTAGTCCACGATGACGCCGGCGGCGGCATTCTGGAACTTCTCGGTCAGAGAAGCGACGATGGCCTGTTTCTCGCTGAGAATCTTTGCGTTAGGCATGCTGTTGTTTCACCTCCAAATTGAGAATGTGAACCAAAGAAAAAACGTTCCTGGTCCCAAAAGACACAAGAACGTGAGGCAATCATAGATAAGCATCTGATGAACTGCATCCTCGGCAGGATTTATGGTGCACCTGCTGTCTTTGGAACGCTAAGATATTTTATCATCCCGGAAAGGTGCTGTCAAGCACCTTTCCGGGAAATGATAACAAAATTTCAGGGTGTTTGCTGCAGGGGATTAGCCCAGCTTAGCAGCGTTGACCTTGATGCCAGGGCCCATGGTGGAAGCCACCACGCAGCTCTTGATATAGGTGCCCTTGGCAGCGGCGGGCTTTGCCTTGAGAATGGCGCCCACCAGGGTGTTGAAGTTCTCGCTGAGCTTCTCGGGGCCGAAGGAGACCTTGCCAATGGGGCAGTGGATGATGTTGGTCTTGTCCAGACGATACTCCACCTTACCGGCCTTGGCTTCCTGGACGGCGTTTGCCACGTTGGGGGTGACGGTGCCGGCCTTGGGGGAGGGCATGAGGCCCTTGGGGCCCAGAACCTTACCCAGACGGCCCACCACGCTCATCATGTCGGGGGAAGCGATGACCACGTCGAAGTCGAACCAGTTTTCCTGCTGGATCTTCTGGGCCAGGTCGGCCTCGCCCACGTAATCGGCGCCGGCTTCCTTAGCGGCCTCGGCCTTGTCGCCCTTGGCGAAGACCAGCACGCGGGGCACCTTGCCGGTGCCGTGGGGGAGCACGATGGCGCCGCGGACCTGCTGGTCAGCGTGACGGGAGTCGACGCCCAGCTTCACGTGGAGCTCCACGGTCTCATCAAACTTGGCGGGGGCGGTCTTCACAATCAGATCCATGGCCTCTGCGGTGTCATACAGAGTGGCCTTGTCGATCTGCTTTGCGCTGTCCTGATACTTTTTTCCTCTAAACATATCTCTTACCCTCCTGCCTTACTCGCCAACGACAACGCCCATGGAGCGGGCGGTACCGGCAATCATGCTCATGGCGGCCTCGATGCTGGCGGCGTTCAGGTCGCGCATCTTGGTCTCGGCAATCTTGCGGACGTCTTCCTTGCTGATGGTGGCAACCTTCTCCTTGTTGGGCACACCGGAGGCCTTCTCGATGTTGCAGGCCTTCTTAATGAGGACGGCTGCGGGAGGGGTCTTGGTGATGAAGGTGAAGGAGCGGTCGGCGTAGACGGTGATGACCACGGGGATAATCAGGCCGGCGTCGTTCTTGGTGCGCTCATTGAATTCCTTGGTAAAGGCGGAAATATTGATGCCGTGCTGACCCAGAGCGGGGCCAACAGGGGGAGCCGGCGTTGCCTTGCCGGCAGGGATCTGCAGTTTAACGTATCCAGTTACTTTCTGTGCCACTTAGAGCACCTCCATTATGAAAATGTGGTTGGACGGAGCAGGGGGCTGCTCCTCCCACGCCCGCGGGCGAAACGCGGGGTTAGATGGATTCGATTTGATCCAAATCCAGTTCCACCGGGGTCTCCCGGCCGAACATGGAAACGACAACCCGAACCTTCTGGCGCTCGGGGTCGATCTCTTCCACGATGCCGAGGAAGGACTCCAGCGCGCCGTCGGTGATGCGAACGTTGTCGCCGACCTGGTAGGTCACAAGGACCTCCCGCTTTTCCACGCCCAGGGAGGCGATTTCCGCCTCGGTGAGGGGGATGGGCTTATTGCCCGAGCCGACAAAGCCGGTGACCCCGCGCACGTTGCGCACCAGGTGCCAGGTTTCATCGGTCATCACCATTTTTACCAGCACATAGCCGGGGAAGACTTTGCGCTCCACGGTTTTGGTGCCGGCGTCGGTGATTTCGGTCACGGTTTCCATGGGGATGTTCACGCCCAGGATCAGGTCGCCCATATTGCGGTTTTCTACGGCCTTTTCAATGGTGGCTTTTACGGTGTTTTCATAACCCGAATAGGTGTGCGCCACGTACCATTTTGCTTCTTCAGCCATATTGCGTCACCTTTTTGTCAGCGGCCGAAGAGGGAGAGGAGAGCGTCGATGACGGAGCTTGCAATGCCATCGAAGATCCAGACGATGATGCCCACGACGATGACGCAGACAATGACGATACCTGTTTTCTTCAGGGTATCTGCCCGGGTGGGCCAGGCGACCTTTTTCAGCTCAGCCTTCAGCTCCCGGAAGAAGCGGCCCAGCCGCTTGAAAAAGCCGGGCTTTTTGTCCTTTTCCTTGGCCTTGGCTTTCTCTGCCTTTGCGGGCTTGGTCTCCTTTGCCTTCTCCTGCGCCGTGTCCTGGTTCATCTTTTCTTTTTCAGACATTCAGTTCCACCCTTCTTTCTTACAGGGAATGTGGGCCATCATCACTTAGTCTCGCTATGAACGGTGTGCTTTCTGCAGAAGGGGCAGTACTTGTTCATCTCTAAGCGGTCGGGGGTATTCTTCTTGTTTTTCATAGTGTTGTAGTTGCGCTGCTTGCACTCATTGCATCTGAGGGTGATTTTCACCCGTGCGCCGGCTTTTGCCATTTGCGGCACCTCCTTTACGATGTTCGGCCCCGGGAAAAACAAAACGCCGGAAGTCGGCCTTTCGCCTGTCCACAGGCGATTCCGATCCCGGCGAATCCAATCTTAGCTTAAAATAAGCAGGAAGAAAAAACACGGCTGGATCGGCATCGTTTGCCTCCCTATGTCCGAAGTGGTCCAGGGTTTGCGGGCGTATACCGTTAATACGCGCACAAAAAATAAGCCCTTTTCATAGGTGAATTTATTCTACCACGAGCCTGTCCGCCTGTCAAGCACATTTTACACAATATTTTATATAGGTTGCCTCTCAGATCCGCCGCCTTTCCTACAGCATGGCCAGGGTGCCGGCCACAATCAGGGCCAGCCCGCCTTTGCCCTGGCGGGAATGTCAGCGATACCAAGGGGAAAGAAGCTTTAGCCAACAGGATACCACAGCTGAGGGGGGAAGGCAAGGGGCCCACCCTTGACAAGCCCCCTGCCACAGGGTAAGATACCCAATAGAATGAACAGGAAGTGATCACCATGCGCATTATGGCAATCGACTACGGCGACGCCCGCACGGGCGTGGCCTTCTCTGACCTCACCGGGTTTCTGGCCGGCCAGACCTTCCTCATCAAAAGCCGGAAGGAGGATGTGGTCCTGGCGGAGCTGGTGGCCCTCATCCAAACCCAGGGGGCCGACGAGCTGGTCATGGGCTATCCCCGAAACATGGACGGAACCCTGGGCCCCCGGGCGGAGAAATACGCCGCCTTCGCCCGCCGCCTGGAAGAGGCCGCCGGCATGCCTGTGGTCCTCTGGGACGAGCGCCGGACCACGGTGGATGCCCACCGGATCTTAGGGGAGCAGGGAATTCGGGCCAAAAACCGAAAGGATAAAATCGACGCGGTGGCCGCCACTTTGATTTTAGAAGGCTATCTGGACTGGAAACGCATCCAGGCCCAGCGACAAAAAAGGGAGGAAGAGACCCCATGAAACAGGAAGAACGAGACCTGCAATTTCACATCCAGTGCCGCCCCGGTGACGTGGGCCGCTACTGCATCCTGCCCGGGGACCCCGGCCGCAGCGACCTCATCGCCCGGTATTTTGACGACCCCGTCCACGTGGCCTATAACCGGGAGTTTAACATCTACACCGGCACCCTGCTGGGGGAGAAGGTGTCGGTCTGCTCCACGGGCATCGGCGGCCCCTCGGCGGTCATCGCCATGGAGGAGCTCCACGCCATCGGGGCCGATACCTTTGTCCGCACCGGCACCTGCGGGGGAATCAAGCTGGAGGTCCAGAGCAACGACTTAGTGATTGCCACCGGCGCCATCCGCCATGAGGGGGCCAGCCGGGAGTACGCCCCCATCGAGTTCCCCGCCGTGCCGGACTATGAGGTCCTCTCCGCCCTGGTGGACGTGGCCAAAACCATGGGCCACCCCTGGCACGCCGGGGTGGTTCAGTGCAAGGATTCCTTCTATGGCCAGCACGCCCCCGGCCGTATGCCTGTCTCTTACGAGCTGGAGGCCAAGTGGGAGGCCTGGAAGCGCCTGGGGGTTCTGGCCAGCGAGATGGAATCCGCCGCCCTCTTCACCTGCGCCGCCGCCCTGGGGGTCCGGTGTGGTTCGGCTTTCCACGTGGTGTGGAACCAGGAGCGGGAAAAGGCCGGCCTGGACCAGAAGGAGTCTGAGGACGTGACCTTGTCGGTGGAGCTGGCCATTGAGGCCGTCAAGGAGCTCATCCGCCGGGACCGGGCCAAGGAGGGGGAAAAATGAGCGACCCCATCCGCCGCTCCTGTGTGGATTGCGCCGTCACCCGGTGCGACAACCACACCTCCCACAAGGCCTACCCCGCCTTCTGCGTCAGCCAGCAGGTGACAGAGGACCAGCGGAAGGCCGCTCGGAACCAGTACCTCACCGACGAGGAGGACCAAAAGCTGGCTCAGGTGGCCGCCGGCATCGAGTCCGACGGCTACCGGAAGTGGCCCCGGGTCCAGGAGACCATTCTCTTCGCCAAGCGGATGGGGTATCACAAGATCGGCATCGCCACCTGTGTGGCCCTCATCCGGGAGAGCCGGATCCTGGCCAAACTGCTCCGGGCCAACGGCTTCGAGGTCTTTGGCGTGGGCTGTAAAACCGGGGAGATCCTGAAAACCGACCTGGGTGTGGACGAAGCTCACCAGGGCCCCGGCCCCATCGCCTGCAACCCCGTCCTCCAGGCCCAGCTTCTGGGCCAGGCGGGAACGGAGCTGAACATCGTTATGGGTCTCTGCGTGGGCCACGACAGCCTCTTTTACAAGCACAGCCAGGCCGTCACCACCACCCTGGTGGTGAAAGACCGGGTCCTGGTCCACAACCCCGTCATGGCGCTCTATACCGCCGACGGATATTATGAATACCTCAATCACCCCTTAGAGGACTAACCTGCCCTCCCGACCGGCTTTGCCCGGCGGGAGGGTTTTTGCGTGGGTCGCCCGGCAGCCATTTTTTCCTGGCCGGGTGCATATCTTTATTCCAAAAGGGGGTGGAGATATGGAGCAGACATTCCCAGTGGGGCAGGGGAAGCTAACCTGCCGCCAGACCGGGGACCGGGCGGAGCTGGCCATGGAGCTTCCCAACCCCGGCCGGGGCCTCTACCGGGGCTACGCCCTGGGAAAGGGGGGCAGGGTAGATCTGGGCACCCTGCTGCCTGAGGGGGGCTGCCTTCGGCTGTGCCGGACCCTTTCCCTGGACCAACTCCGCCGCCAGGGGTGCTGGCCGGTCACCGGGGGACGGGCAGAGCTGACCTACGCCTTCTCCGGCCATCAGGAGAGCGATCTGCCCAAAGGGTGGAAGAAAGTCACCCACCCGGAGCAACGCTTCCCCCAAGATGCCCTCCTGGCCCAGGCGGCGGGGGAGGCGGGGCCCTGCGCCCTTTTCCAGCGGGAGGACGGGGTCTTTTGCCTGGCCTATCCCTGGGCGCCCCGGCGGCCCTTCCCGCTGGTGCCGGCCTTCTGTCTGGCCCAGGTGAAGGCCTTTGGAGGGCAGCGCTATGTGGTCTTTCACTTTACCCAGGCGGGGCGGCCGGTGGCGGAGGAGGGGTGAGGGGGAATCGCCCCCTTGCCATCGGCCCCAATCTGGGGTAAAATAACCCAAACACCATCGACGGAGCGACAACATGGATTATTTTCACCTGTCAGAAACCAAACAAGACCTGTTCAACATGAGCAACCTGGGCCTGGCCTACCTGGGCGACGCCGTCTATGAGGTGATGGTCCGGTCCTGGCTGTGCCTGCACGGCAAGCTCACCCCAGGGGCCCTTCACCACTCGGCCCTGGATTACGTGGCCGCCCCCCGCCAGGCGGCCATGATGGACAAGCTCCTGCCCCTGCTGACGGAGGAGGAAGCGCAGATCTTCAAGCGGGGCCGCAACTCCAACCCCCACTCCCACGCCCGGGGGGCTACCCGCCGGGAGTATCAGATTGCCACGGGGCTGGAGGCCCTCTTCGGCTGGCTCTACCTCCAGGGGGAGACGGACCGGCTGAATGCACTTTTTGAAACCATGATGGAAGGGGAGGAGTAACATGCCCATGGACGCCCTCTGCCTGTCCGCCATCCTTCGGGAGGTGGACGGCGCCGTCACCGGCGGCCGGATCGACAAAATCCACCAGCCCAGCCGGGATGAGATCCTTTTGCACATCCGGGGCAAGGGAGGCAACTGCCGCCTGCTCCTTTCGGCCAACCCCGCCCGGCCCCGGATCCAGCTGACCGAGCTGCCCCGGGAGAACCCCGCCGAGCCCCCCATGTTCTGTATGCTGCTGCGGAAGTATCTGGCCGGGGGGAAGATCATGGCCCTGCGCCAGCCTCCTATGGAGCGCCTGGCGGAGCTGGTCATCGAGGCCACCAACGAGATGGGGGATAAGGTCCGCCGCCGGCTGATTCTGGAGGCCATGGGCCGCCGGACCAACCTGCTGCTGCTGGACGGGGAGGACCGGATTGTAGACTGCCTGCGCCGGGTGGATGGGGACCTGACCCAGGCCCGCCCCCTGCTGCCGGGGATGTTCTACCAGTACCCCGCCCCCCAGCCGGGCAAGGCAGACCCCACCGCCCTCACCGGCGAGGATCGGGCCGCCCTCCTGGCCGACGGCCAGCGGGACACCCCTGCCGACAAGTTTCTGCTGGACCACTTTATGGGCCTGTCCCCCCTCATTGCCCGGGAGGTGGCCTTTGAGGCCTTTGGCGAGGTGGACGGGCCGGTGGGCCGGGATCCCCAGGTCCTGCTGGAAAAGCTAGACCGTCTGCTGGACCGCCTCCAGACAGGCGGAGCCCAGCCCACCCTGCTGGTCCGGGAGGGAAAGCCTGTGGACTTCTCCTTCCGCCCCATCCTCCAGTACGGCCCGGAGACCGAGAGCCGGTCCTTTGACCGTTTTGCTACTCTCCTGGACGCCTTTTACCAGGCCCGGGAGACCGCCGACCAGGTTCGGCAAAAGGGCCAGGACTTCCTCAAATCCCTGACCCAGGCCCGGGAGCGGCTGACCCGGAAAATGGCCCTCCAGGAAAAGGAGCTGGCCGACACCCAAAACCGGGACCTAGACCGCATCCGGGGGGACCTGATTACCGCCAACCTCTACCGGATGGAAAAGGGGGCCAAGGTCCTGCGGACGGAAAATTACTACGACCCCGACGGCGGGGAAATTGCGATCCCCCTGGACCCCTTAAAGACCCCCCAGCAAAACGCCGCCGCCTATTACAAGAAATACACCAAGGCCAAAACCGCCCAGGAGATGCTCACCATCCAGCTGGAAAAGGGCCAGCGGGAGCGGGAGTATCTGGACAGCGTCCTAGACAGCGTCTCCCGGGCGGAAGGGGACCGGGACCTGGAGGAAATCCGCCAGGAGCTGGTGGAGACCGGCTACCTCCGCCGCCGGGCCAAGGCCAAGGACCGGATGAAGCGCCCGGCCACCAAGCCCCTGGAGTTTCGCTCCTCTGCCGGCCTGCGGATCTCCGTGGGGCGAAACAACCTGCAAAACGACCGCCTGACCACCAAGCAGGCGGGGAAGTGGGACTACTGGTTCCACACCCAAAAGATCCACGGCTCCCACGTGATCCTTTGGACCGAAGGGGCGCCCCCCGATGACCAGAGTCTCCAGGAGGCCGCCACCCTGGCCGCCTGGTTCTCCCAGGGCCGGGAGGGGAAGAAGATCCCTGTGGACTACACCCCCGTGAAGTTCGTGAAAAAGCCCGCCGGCGCCCGGCCGGGCATGGTGGTCTACACCACCTATCAGACGGCCTACGTGGACCCCGACGAGGCCCTGGTGGGCAAACTGAAAGCCTGAAAGGAGGCCTGGCATGGAACAGTTGGTCTGTTATCGGTTCCAGTGCGCCAAGTACCGCAGCTGTCTTCGCTCCGCCGGCACCTTTTGCTGCCTGGAGCGGGACCCGGAGGAAAAAGAGCTCCCCGACGGGGCTTGCACCAAGGAGAATGACTACCCCTACTTCCAGCCCGGAAAAGAGGAGCGCCCCGTGTGCGCCTGGATGCGAAAGCACTGAGAAACCCCGGCAAATCACCGAGAAAAACCGCGCCGGCATGGTTTTAAGCCATGCCGGCGCGGTTTTTTGTGGGCGGGGTCCTCACCCCACCAGGGCGATGCACAGGGAGACAATGGGCAGCGTGACCAGGCAGACCACTGTGGTGAGCATGATGACGCACACGGCGTAATCCCCCTCACAGTGGTTGGCCTTGGCCAGCATGGGCACCATCTCGATCCCCGGCAGAGCCACCAGGAAGGCCAGGGTGCCGGCCATGTCCACGGGCAGACCCAGCTTGCCCAGCACCAGGAAGCAGACCACCGGCAGCAGGATCATTTTCAGCAGAATGCCGGCGTAAAGCTCCTTACACTTCAAAACCGGCCGGATGTTGGAGGTGCAGAGGGCCCCGCCGATATAGACCAGGGCCAGGGGCATGCTGGTGTTTCCCAGGGCGCTCAGGGCCGAGGAGAACGCGGTGGGCAGGGAAATGCCGGCAAGGATAAAGACGATCGCCAGCAGGATGGCCACCAGCGGTGGGGAGAGCAGGTTTTTCAAGGTGGCCAGGGAGGGGGCCCGCCGGTGCTTGGAGGCCGGCCGGGTCAGCCCCACGCCATAGGTCCAGAACACCAGCTGGTCCACAATGGTAAAAATGGAGACATACAGCAGGGCGCTGTTTGGGTAAAGGGCGGTGACCAGCGGGATCCCCATAAAGCCGATGTTCCCAAACATCAGCGAGACCCGGAAAATCCTTTGCCGGTTTCCCCCCAGGTGAAACAGCTTCTCAATGAGCAGGGAGACCAGGGCCAAAACGCCATACAGAACCACGGCGATGGGCACGATCACCAGGCTGTCTGCCAGGCTCTGCCGGGTGGCGCTGCTGATGGCGTTGATAAAAATAAAGGAAGGCAGGGCAACCAGAATGACAAAACGGGAGACCGCCTCCAGGGAGTGGGCGTCCAAAAGCCCGATTTTCACGCTGAGAATGCCCACACAAATCAGGATGAGAAAGATACCAATCTGGGTCAGGGCCACGAAAAATTGTTCCATCGACAACATACCTCCTTGCAAAAAAAGAGAGCTGTGCAAACCTGCCCGGATTTACACAGCTCTCTGCTACACAACAGTAATTTTTTACGCATAGCATTCAGTTTGGTTTATCATAGCATATTCCGATAAAAAATGCAATCATGGGGGAGAACTTGTCGGCAGAAATAGGAAAAGGCGCTGATCGGGAGAGATCAGCGCCTTTTGTGGGTTGGGGTGCCCTGGGGCCTTAGGGGGATGTGTCGATATCCACCAGGATATTGTCGGTGCCGTTTTCCTCAAACTCATTGATATACGCCTCGATCCGGTGGGTCAACTCGGCGTAGTTGGTTTCGTCGATGGGGGCGTCGTTCATATCCCGGCGGGCCAGATCCTCGGCCAGAATGTCGAAGAAGACGTTGTTTTCATACTCCATAATGGCCTCGTGGATCCCGCCCTCCACAAAGGCGCGGGAGGGGACAGTCTCCCCCTGATAGGTCTCTGCCAGGATGCCCATGCCTTCCTGCCGGGCTTTCTCAAAGAGCAGGCTCTCCACATTGTCGTAGTCCTGGAACCGGTCCTCGCCCCGGGTGGAGTTGAGGATCCAGTTGCCGATATAAACCATATCCAGCAGACGCCGGAATTCCTTCTTGCTCAGTTCCAGCTGCATACCATGACCTCCTCGCTGTGAAATGAAACAATGGGCCGGTAGGGGGCGGGAAGCTCCCTACTATTATAAGCGATGACAGGAGAAAAGTGCCTCCTGCCCGGTCGTGCATCTATTATAGAGGCCCGGGGAGAGAATGTCAAAGGAGGAAGGAGGGAAAAGTCCACGAATTCTGGCGCATTTCCCTCGGTTTTCTTTACAGGGGACCCCAAAGAGGCCCCTTTGGCCCACTTTACATTTGCCGGGGAATCATGTATAATAATTTGCATTTGAGCGAACACCAAGAAAAAAGAAATGGGTGTAATGTATTCTATGGAAAAACCAGTGATTATATCAATTCGAGGGGTCCAGAGCCTGGAGCCCGGGGAGGAAGACGTGATGGAGCTGGTGACCCAGGGCGTCCTCCGCCAGGAGGAAGGGGAGGGCTATTCCCTGAGCTATGAGGAAAGCGAGCTCACCGGCCTGGAGGGAACCCTGACCACCTTCCGGGTGGGCCCAGACAAAATCATCCTCCAGCGGGAGGGAACCCTCAACTCCCAGATGATCTTTGAAGAGGGACAAAAGCACGTCTCCCTGTATGAAACCCCTTACGGGGGCCTGGTGCTGGGGGTGAACACCCACCGGGCCAAGGCCAACCTGGGGGAGGCCGGGGGCAGCCTCTCCATTCACTACGGCTTGGAGGTGGACAGCCAGCCCATCGGGGAAAACTCCTTTGAGATCCACGTGACCGAGCCCCAGCTGACCCAGCCCGCGCCGGGCCAGTGACCCCACAAAACAGAGAAAAGGTGACATAGAGTTATGGCGAATTTGATTCAATATGCAAAGGACCAGGTCAGCCAGCTGACCGCCCAGGCCTACGAGGCCGCCGCTGCCCAGGGCGCGCTGCCCGGCGGGGCGGTGGTGCGGGGATCGGTGGAGATCCCCAAAGACCCCCAGAACGGGGACTACGCCTCCTCCTTTGCCATGGCCGGGGCCAAGGCCCTGAAGCGCAGCCCCCGGGACATTGCCCAGGCGGTGGTCGATCACATGGACCTGGCCGGCACCATCTTCTCCTCGGTGGAGATTGCCGGCCCGGGCTTTCTAAACTTCCGCCTGGGCCCCAAGTGGTATGGGGATGTGCTGGCAGAGATTGAGGCCGAGGGCCCCCTGTACGGCCAGAGTGATGAGGGCCACGGGGAGAAGGTCATGGTGGAGTTCGTCTCCGCCAACCCCACCGGCCCCATGCACATGGGCAACGCCCGGGGCGGCGTGCTGGGAGACACCCTGGCCAACGTGCTGCGCCGGGACGGCTGTGACACCTGGAAGGAGTTCTATGTGAACGACGCCGGCAACCAGATCAATAAGTTTGCCGTCTCCCTCCAGGCCCGGTATCTGCAGATCCTCCAGGGGGAGGAGAACGTCCCCTTCCCCGAAGACGGCTACCACGGCCAGGATATCAAGGACCTGGCCCAGGCCTTTTACGAAAAGCACGGGGACAGCTACCAGACTGTGGAGGAGCAGACCCGCCTGGACGCCCTGGCTGCCTTCGGCCTGGAAAACAACATCCCCAAGATGAAGGACGACCTGCGCCGGTACGGCATCGAGTATGACCAGTGGTTTTTCGAGTCCAGCCTCCATGAATCCGGCTATGTGGCTGAGACCGTGGCCCTGCTGGCCGACAAGGGCTGGACCTATGAAAAGGACGGCGCCCTGTGGCTGAACACCACCCAGCTGCTGAAGAACAAGTATCTTGCCGAGGGCAAGAGCCAGAAGCAGGTGGACAAGCTGGA
The DNA here is from genome assembly GCA_048184675.1 of Evtepia sp. Classification (GTDB taxonomy): domain Bacteria; phylum Bacillota; class Clostridia; order Oscillospirales; family Oscillospiraceae; genus Evtepia. The sequence continues at coordinate 12,032 of DBEYYM010000064.1, forward strand.
CCTGAAGGACGACGTCCTGCGCCGGGCCAACGGCTTCTACACCTACTTTGCCGCCGACATTGCCTACCACCGGAACAAGCTGGAGGTCCGGGGCTTTGATAAGACCGTCGACGTCTGGGGGGCGGACCACCACGGCCACGTGGCCCGGCTCCAGGCCGCCTTGGATGGCCTGGGCCTGGATGGCTCCCACCGGCTGGTGGTGGTGCTCATGCAGCTGGTGAACCTGCTCCAGGACGGCCAGCCCGTCCGCATGTCTAAGCGCTCCGGCAAGGCCATCGCCCTCCACGACCTGCTGGACGAGGTCAGCGTGGACGCCGCCCGGTACTTCTTCAACTCCCGCTCCGCCACCAGCCCCGTGGACTTCGACCTGGACCTGGCCGTTCGGGAGGACAGCGAAAACCCCGTCTACTATGTCCAGTATGCCCACGCCCGGATCTGCACCCTCCTCTCCCGCCTGGCAGAAGAGGGCCACACCGTGCCCAAGGCGGCAGAGATCCAGTCGGAGGTGCTCTCCAGCGACGAGGAAAAGGCCCTGATCCGCGCCCTGGCCCGTCTGCCTGAGGAGATTCACGCCGCCGCCCGGGACTATGACCCCTCCCGCATCAACCGCTACTTAGTGGAGCTGGCCGGCCAGTTCCACCGGTTCTACGGCGCCTGCCGCATCAAGGGGGAGGAGCCCGCCGTGCTCGCCGCCCGCCTGAAGCTGGCCGACAGCGTCCGCTCCGTCCTGGCCAACTGCCTGGGCCTGCTGGGCGTCACCGCACCGGAAAAAATGTAACTGCCAAAGACCGCAGCCCCCCTGAAACCAGGGGGGCTTTTTCCATGCCCTGGCATTAGGGCCCGGGGAAGCAAGCCTGTGCACCAAAAAACAAGCCCCTTCTCAACTGGGAAGGGGCTTGCCTGCAGAAAACAGAGATCGATTTCCCCAAACCTTGTGCCATCCCCACCCAGCTTGCCAGGGGGAAAGGGTGCGCGGTGGGAAAGGAGGAAGGACAGAACCACAGCGAACGGGCGCTGCAGCCCTAGAATGAGCTGCGCCCCCATGGGCCGGCTGGACGGGGAGAATTTCTCATTTGGGTCTGCACCCTTCCCAAAGAAAAAAGCCGCCCGAGGATCGAGCGGCAAAAAAAGCTGGGTTATCGTCCCGCCGGCACCAGTTCCTGGGTGGCGGAGAGGAGGGCCTGGGCCAGCTGGTCCACCTCCTCCTTGGTGTTGGAGGGGGCGAAGGAGACCCGGAGCATCCCGTCCCGGGTGGCCTTGGACAGGTTCATGGCGGCGTAGACATGGCTGGCCTTCCCCCGGTGGCAGGCCGAGCCCGAGGACAGGCAGAAGCCCTTGTCGCTGAGATACCGCACCACCACCTGGCTGGGGTAGCCGGGCAGGGAGATGGCGCAGATGTGAGGGGCCTCCCCAGGGGAGACCACCGTGAGGGTAGGGACTGTCCCCTGGAGGGTCTCCAGGGCGTAGGCCTTCAGGTCCGTCAGGTAGGCCACGTGCTCTTCCAGTCCCTGGCGGCCCAGCTGGGCCGCTGTGGCTAGAGCGGCGATCTGAGGGGTGGCCTCTGTGCCCGAGCGCAGGCCCTTTTCCTGGCCGCCGCCCCGGAGCAGGGGCACTGCCCGCAGTCCACTGCGGATGTACAGGGCCCCGGAGCCCTTCATGGCTCCGATTTTATGGCCGCTGATGGTCAGCAGATCTGCCCCCAGCCCCTTGGGGGTGAAGGGGATTTTCAAAAAGCCCTGGACGGCGTCGGTGTGGAGCAGGGCGGCGGATTTCTTCCGCTTCAGCAGCCGGGCGGCCTCAGCCACCGGCTGGAGGATGCCGGTCTCGTTGTTCACCAGCATCATGGACACGAGCACCGTGTCCGGCCGCAGGGCCTCCTCCAGGGCCTCCAGCCGGATGTGCCCCGTGGCGTCGGGGTGGAGGTAGGTGACCTCATACCCCTGGAGCTCTAGGGCCTTGCAGGGCTCCAGCACGGCGGCGTGCTCCACGGCGGTGGTGATGATGTGCTTGCCCTTGTGCCGCCCCAGGTGGACGGCCAGGGAGATGGCCCAGTTGTCCCCCTCGGTGCCGCCGGAGGTGAAGTAGACCTCCTCGGCCTGGCACCCCAGGGCCTGGGCCACCAGGGCCCGGTCCTCCGCCACCTTCTTGGCGGCCTGGGTCCCCAGGTGGTATAGGGAGGAGGGGTTGCCATACCCTTCGGTCATCACCGTCACCGCCGCCTGGGCGGCCTCTGGCAGCACCCGGGTGGTGGCGGCGTGGTCGAAATAGATTGTGTTCATGGAGCATCCTCCTCTTTCCCGTGCAAAATCGGTCTTTATTGTAAAGACTTGCGGGGAAAAAGTCAAGGGAGGGGCGGGCATTGGGGCGATATCCGGCGGACCCGGCCAAGGCGCGCCCCCAAAGAGGGGAAGGGGTCCGCCGCCCGGGCAGTGCTGTCGTGACAAAGTCCCCCTTGACATAGGTAGATATCCGATATATAATGTAGATAATCTACATAGAAAGGAGCGACAGACCATGCCCATGGAAAAAAGCCTGCTCACTGGCAGCACCGCCCTGCTGGTTCTGAAGCTGCTGGAAGAGGGGGACAAATACGGCTACCAAATGGTGGAGGAGCTCCGCCGCCGGTCGGACAAAACCTTTGAGCTGAAATCCGGCACCCTCTACCCCCTCCTGCACACCCTGGAGCAGAAGGGGAGCATCCAGTCCTGGGAGGAGGCCACCGCCGGCGGCCGCCCCCGGCGGTACTACCACCTGACCGAGCAGGGCCGCCGCCAGCTGGCGGAGAAAGAGGCGGAATGGCGGACCTATGCCCGGGCCATGCTCCAAGTGCTGGAAGGGGGGGAGAGCCATGCCTAACCCCATGGAACGCTACCTGACTCTGGCTGGAGAGCAGATCCGCTGGAAACGGGCCCGCCCCCGGCTGCTGTCGGAGCTGCGCACCCACCTGCTGGACCAGCGGGACGCCTGCCTGGCCCAGGGGATGAGCGAGGAGGAAGCTCAGGCCGAGGCCATTCGGCAGATGGGGGACCCCGTCCTAGTGGGCCAGTCCCTGGATGCCGTCCACCGGCCCAGGCCCCAGTGGGGGCTGATGACCCTGACCCTGCTGCTGGCCGCCACCGGGGCGGTGCTGCGGGTTTGGCTCACTGCCGGCTGGGAAACCAGGGGCCATGACCCGGTGTGGACCATCACTACCCTGTGCCTGGGCTGCGCCGCCCTGTTAGGGGCCTATTTCCTGGACTACAGCTGGCTGGGCCGCCATGGGAAGGGGATCTTCCTGGGGCTCCTGCTCCTGGGTTTGCTGTGCTGCTATGGCATGCGGGGGACCAGCCCCTGGGGCAGCGCCTTTTCCCTTGCCCCGGTGGCCATGGGCTATCTGCTGGCGGTCTGTCCCTTGGCCTTTGGCCTCTGCCTCTATTACTGCCGGGGACAGCGGTGGAAGGGGCTGGGCCTCCCCTTGGCGGGTCTGGCAGCCCTGTCCCTGATGGCGGTGGGGTGTTGGCAGGCCGGCAGGGTTCCGGTCCTGTGGCTTGTGGGCCTGGCCCTTCTCTGGGTGCTGGCCGGCCGGGACTGGTTTGCCCTGGGAAAAAAGACCACCCGGGCCGTGACCTTGGGCCTGCTGCTGGCCTTGGGGGCCGCTGCTTTTTTGGCCCTGCAAAACGACTATCTGGCCACCCGCTTGTCCCTGGTGCTCTATCCGGAGCAAGCCCCTATGGGGGCGGGCTACAGCGGCTGTGTCCTCCGGCACGCCCTGGAAGGGGCCCAGTGGCTGGGGGAGGGGACCTGGACGCTGACTCCCTCTTATAACATGGCCTTGGTGGAGGGCGCCGACGCCTTCTTCCTGACCACCCTGCTCCACAAGCTGGGCTGGCTGCCCCTGGTGCTGGTGGTGGTCACCCTGGGGGGCCTGCTCACGTGGCTGCTGGTGCGGGGCCTCCAGCAGATAAACCTGCTGGGCCAGGTCACGGTTCTGGCCGTGACGGCGTCCCTGCTGCTGCCCTTGGTGCTGGGCCTGGTCAGCAGCCTGGGCTTTCCCCTTTGGCGCGGTGGGGTTCCCCTGTTCTACACCGGCGCTGGAGCCGTCGTGGATCTGGCCCTTTTGGGCTTTGCCCTGTCGGTCCTCCGGCAGGAACAGCTCCCCATGGATGACCCACTGCCGGTACGGCGTACGCAAACTGAATAAATGCCCAAGGGGCCGCGCGAACTTCTCGCGCGGCCCCTGTTTGCTGAAAGGCGTGCCTTGGGAAATGGGCCCCTGCTGCGCAGGGCCAAGGGGAATCCTCACGCCCCGCAAAACAGCATTGCCAGCATCCCTTGGTACACCTGCAATAGGGTCAGCCGGGGCACGGCCTCCTGGGCCACCAGGGGGAGCTTTTGGATCTCCTGGCCGTCTACCAAAACGGTGAGGCTGCCGATCTCCTGGCCCTCCTCCACAGGGGCTTGAAGGGTGTCTTCCAGGTCCACGGTGGTGGTGACCTTGGCTGCATCGGCCTTGGCCAGCAGCAGCTGGCTCTCCTGGGTCAGCACCGGCTGGACGCTGGAGGCGGTGCCCAGGGTGACCTCAATGGGCGGAATGGGCTCCGAGGGGGCTGCCGTCACCAGGGCATAGCCGGCGAAGCCATAGTTTAGCAGGGCTTTGGCGGTGTCAAACCGGTCAGCGGAGGTGGGGGAGCCCAGGATGACGGCGATGAGCTCCATGCCCTCCTTCTCCGCCGTGGCGGAGAGACAGTAGAGGGCGGCGTCGGTAGAGCCGGTTTTCAGCCCCGTGGCCCCGTCGTAGAAGCGGATGAGCTTGTTGGTGTTGGCCAGCTGGAAGGTGCCGTCCCGGAGGGTGTCCATCCAGATGGTGGTGTAGGTGCGGATATCCGGGTGGTGCAGGATCAGCTCCCGGGACATCAGGGCGATGTCATAGGCGGAGGAGTGGTGGCCCTCAGCGGGCAGGCCCGTGCAGTTGCAGAAAACGGTGTTTTCCATGCCCAGCTCTGCTGCCCGGGCGTTCATTTTCTCCACAAAGGCACTCTCGCTGCCGGCCAAATACTCGGCCATGGCCACGCAGGCGTCGTTGCCCGAGGCCACGGCGATGGCTTTGAGCATGTCGTTCACCGAGAATTCCTCGCCCTCTTTCATGTAGACCTGGGAGCCTCCCATCCCCGCGGCAGTGGCGGAGACAGGGACCATGGTCTCCTTGGTGATGGTCCCCTCGTCCAAAGCCTCCATAATGAGAAGCATGGTCATAACCTTCGTGACGCTGGCCAGCTCCAGGGGTTCCTGGGCGTTTTCCTCATACAGGACTTCCCCGGTGGTTTTCTCCATGAGCAGGACCGCCTTGGCGTTGACCTCCGGCCCCGCCGCCTGGGCGGGAAGGAGGCCCACACACAGGACCAGACAGAGAATGGTTGCGCAGAGTTTCTTCATAGAAGGACCTCCTGGTGATTTCAGTTGGTTCACTCTATGCCGGGGAAAGCGGAAGTATGCCGGGGCATGGAGGGAGCGCCCCTGGCAGGGCGCCCAGATGACGGCCCAACCAGGAAAACCGGGTCCAGCCCCCACCCGACAAAACGCCCCCTGCCGAAAGCCTCGGCAGGGGGCGTGTATGGATGTCTCTCAGTGGGCCAGGTCCTTCAGGCCTTCGGCCCAGGCGGTGTACAGGGTCACTTTTTCCTGGCAGGTGTCCCCATCGGGGCCGTGGACCAGGAGGTAGACTTTGATTTTGGGCTCCGTGCCGGAGGGCCGCACCACAATGGTGTTGCCGTCGGCCAGCACATAGCTGAGGACGTTGGAGCCCACCAGCTCCATAGCAGCGGTCTGGCCGGTGGCGGTGTCCCGCTGGGTGCCGTCCTGATAGTCCCGCTGGAGGGCCACTTTGGTGCCGGCAATTTCTGTGGGGGGCGTCTGGCGCAGGCGGGCCATGATGGCCTTCATGTTGGCCATGCCCTCCAGGCCGGGCATCACCAGGTTCAGGGTCTTCTCGGCGTAGTAGCCGTATTTCTGGTAAAGGGCCTCCAGGGCGTCCAGCAGGGTCATGCCCTGGGCGGCGTACCAGGCGGTCATTTCAGTCAGGAGCAGGGCGGCGGTGACGGCGTCCTTGTCCCGGACGTAATCGCCGATCATGTAGCCGATGGATTCCTCATAGGAGAAGATCACGTGGCCCTGGCCGGCAGCCTCCAGCTGGTTCTTTTTCTCGGCCATGAACTTAAAGCCGGTGAAAGTATTATAGGACTTCACCCCGTTTTTCTCGGCCACCACCCGGGCCATGTCGGTGGTCACCAGGGACTTTAGGGCCACTGCATCTGCGGGAAGGGTCCCCGCCCGTTTCTTGGCCCCGATGAGATAGTCCAGCAGCAGAACCCCCGTCTGGTTGCCGGAGATCTGCACATACTGTCCCTGGGGATCCTTCACCTGGATGGCCACCCGGTCGGCGTCGGGGTCAGAGCCCAGGATGAACTGGGCGTCCACCTTCTTGGCCAGCTCCACGGCCAGGGCGAAGCTCTCGGGGGTCTCGGGGTTGGGGGACTTGACGGTGGGGAAGGTGCCGTCGATGACCATTTGCTCCGGCACGCAGTGGAGGTGCTGGATGCCCAGCTCTCCCAGCACATAGGGGATCTGCTGGTAGCCCGTGCCGTGGAAGGGGGTGTAGACCATGCGGAAGGTGTCGGCCACCTGGGCGACGGCGGCCTTGTCGTTGATCTGGTCCAGCACGTGGCCCAGGAATTTGTCGTCGGTCTCCTTGCCCATGAGGGTGATCATCCCCTGGGCCAGGGCCTGGTCATAGGGCAGGGACTGGATGTCGTCAAAGACGTCCAGCTGCTCCATCTGGGCAGCAATGGCGGCGGCGTGCTGGGGGGGCAGCTGGGCCCCGTCAGACCAGTAGACCTTGTAGCCGTTGTACTCCGGGGGGTTGTGGCTGGCGGTGACGTTCAGGCCGGCCACACAGCCGTACTCCCGCACGGCAAAGGAGAGCTCTGGGGTGGGCCGCATCTCTTCAAACAGGCGCACGGGGATGCCGTTGCCGGCCATGACCTCGGCGGCAGCCCGGGCAAAGTTTTGGGAGTTCACCCGGCAGTCGTAGCAGATGGCCACCCCTTTGGCTGCCGCTTCCGGCCCCTCGGCCAGGATGACCTTGGCAAAGGCCTGGGTGGCGTGGCGGATCACGTGAAGGTTCATCCGCCGCAGGCCCAGGCCCATGACGCCCCGCAGGCCGGCGGTGCCGAACTCCAGCATGCTGAAAAAGCGGTCTTCCATCTCTTTGGGGTCGCTGGCCATGGCTTCCAGCTGGGCCTTTTCCTGGGGGGAGAGGGCGTCGCTGCGCAGCCAGCGTTCATATTGCTGCTGATAGGACATAAAGAGCTCCTTTCTAACAAATCCGGTTATTTGTGGTAGCGGGTGCCGGCGGTGATCTGAAAGGCCCGGTAGACCTGCTCCAGCACCATGACCCGGGCCAGATGATGGGGAAAGGTCATGGGCGACATGGACAGGCGCAGCTGGGCGCGGTCCTTCACCGAGGGGTGCAGGCCAAAGGACCCGCCGATGATAAAGGTCAGGTGAGAGGCCCCCTCCACCGTCCATTTTTCCATCTGGGCGGCTAGGGCGGGGCTGTCTAGGAGCTTGCCCTCCACGCACAGGGCGATCACCTTGGTGCCCTTGGGGAGTTTGGCCAAAAGGGCGCCGGCCTCCTTTTCCAGGGCGGCGTCGATCTGGGCGGGGGAGGGGTTCTCCGGCAGGCGGTCTTCTGGCAGCTCGGTGACGGTGAGCTTACAGAAGGCCCCCAGACGCTTGACGTATTCCGCGCAGGCGGCGGCAAAGTGCTTCTCTTTCAGCTTGCCCACGCAGAGCAGTTGAATGGTTACCATAGTATATGCTCCTGAAAAAACGAAAAAAAGTGGACGGCAGGCATGCCCGCCGTCCAACGAAACCCTTGGGACCCTCTTCGCTGGGCGCCCAACGGGAAGAGGAGGCTGCAGCCCGTAACGGCTCGCGCAGCGCCGGGCTTTGCCCGGCTGCTCGTTCCCCTGGCGCCTGGGGGCCCTTTCGCCCCCGGCAGGATCGGGTGCGCCCGGGCTGTCTAGCGTGTTTCCCCGGCCTGTGTCCGAGGAATGTAAGGTTCTTGCATGCCACCTGCCGCAGCAGATGGGAAGCCCTGAAAGGGAATGGGCAGAAGCAACACTCAGCCCACGCCGTTGCTGTTGCGCCAATCCTCTTCTGGGATGGTCACCTCGTGGATATCGGCCCCCAGTTTGGCCAGCTTGCCCACGATGTTTTCATAGCCCCGCTCGATATAGTGAACCTGGTCCACCTCGGTGATGCCGCTGGCGGCCAGGCCGGCCACGATCATGGCGGCCCCAGCCCGCAGGTCACAGGCGCAGACCGGCGCGCCGGTGAGGGCCTGAACCCCTTCCACCACGGCCACTTTGCCGTTCACCTGGATGTTGGCCCCCATGCGGCGGAACTCGTCGGCATAGCGGTAGCGGTTGTCCCAGATCCCCTCGTTGAGGATGCTGGTGCCCTCGGCCAGGCACAGGACAGCGGCGATCTGGGGCTGCATGTCTGTGGGGAAGCCGGGATAGGGCATGGTCTTTACGTTGGTGCTGGTGAGCTTGCCCGAGCGGCGGACAATGAGGGAATCCCCCTCCTCCTGGATTTCCACACCCATCTCCACCAGCTTGGCGGTGATGCAGTCCAGGTGCTTGGGGATGATGTTGTTGATGCGCACCTCGCCCCCGGCGGCGGCCACGGCGGTCATGTAGGTGCCGGCCTCGATCTGGTCGGGGATGATGGAGTAGCTTCCCCCGCGCAGGGCCTTTACCCCCCGGATCTTGATGACGTCTGTGCCGGCGCCCATGATGTCGGCGCCCATGGAGTTAAGGAAGTTGGCCAGGTCCACGATGTGGGGTTCCTTGGCGGCGTTTTCGATGACGGTCAGGCCGTCGGCCAGAGCGGCGGCCAGCAGGATATTCATGGTGGCGCCCACAGAGACCACGTCCAGATAGACCTGGGCCCCGTGGAGGCGGCCGTCGGGAGAGGCGGCATAGACGAAGCCGTTCTCCACCTGGATCTCTGCCCCCATGGCAGAGAAACCCTTCAGGTGCTGGTCGATGGGGCGCACCCCCAGGTCGCAGCCCCCGGGAGGGGGAACTTCGGCACGGCCAAAGCGGCCCAGCAGGGCGCCAATGAGGTAATAGGAGGCGCGGATCTGGCGGGCCAGTTCATAGGGTACATTCTGTTTATATACCTTGGAGCAATCCAGCTCCACTGTGGTCGGGTTAATCATGCGAACCTGTGCGCCCAGGTCCTGCATGATGCCCAGGATCAAGGTCACGTCGCTGATGTTGGGAACATTTTCAATCCGGCAGACTCCGTCCACCAGAAGGGCTGCGGGAAGAATGGCCACAGCGGCATTCTTCGCGCCGCTGATTTCAACCTCGCCATGGAGAGGCTTTCCACCGCTGATCACATACTTTGTCAAAACGGCACCTTCTTTTATATGGTTCTCAAAATAATGGAATAGGTATCAAAAATTAGACAAGTGAAACAAGGCCCCAAGGGGTCCTCTCTCTATCATATCCGAATCCCCTGCACAAAATGTGCTTGCGGAGAGAAAGAGGACGGCGGGCCACAGTCCCCAAAGGGGGACGACGGAAACAATCTGTTACTCTTTGTTCGATAGCCAGGGCCAAAAAGAAAGCTTTGGCGCGTGCTTCGCCAAACGGTGGGCAGACCACCGCTTATACTTTGCAATCATTATAGCATCACCAGGGAGAAATGGAAAGATAAATTTTAACAAAATGTGAAATTCAGAGAAAATTTTCAGAAAAAGCAAGGGAATTCTTGGGCGGCATTGCCGTTAAAACGTCAAAATCCAACGAAATTCGACGGAATGGGCGCGGGTTTCTGGGCAACGGCGCAGAAGAAAAAGGGGAAACCTGGCAACAAACGGAAAGGTTTTTGCAGAACGCTGGCGGCCGTTTTCCGGGCAGGGGGCTAGGCCCAAGCCGGGGTAAAAAAGGGCCCCCGCTATCTGTGCCGAAAAGCGGGGGCCCTAGGGGGTGCGTGGATCCGTTGTGGGTTATCATAAGGCAAATAGGGATAGGTTCCTGCTGCCTCTGGAAGGGGGAAAGGGCCTTTGGCAAAGACCAAACCGGGCCGGCGGCCGCCGCCCCGGCTGTTCTCCTTCAGCACAAGAGACCTGGGCCCCCATCCTCTTCCGGCAGCCGGGGCAGGACAAAAAACAGCACCCCCTGGCGGGAGGTGAAGGATTTGACCTCCATGGCCTCGGGGATGGGGTAGCGGGCCTTGGCCAGGGCCTGGTGGATGAGGGGAAGGACGGCCTCCTGGGTCAGGGGCCGGGCGGCAGGGAGCTCCTCGTGGGAGAAATAGAGCACCGAGCCGGTGTCGATGGCGGAAATGGTCATAGCTGCCTCCTCAGTATCGGGTGAAATCGTCCTATATTATACGGCAAAGCAGGGGGATGGGGCAAATGTAATGGTTACCAAAGGGAAAAGAAGTTGGCAGCCAGGCGGAAATATGCTATAATTTACAAAATGTAGGGTGGAGACCTTACCACGGCCTCTCCCCAGACTTCCAGAGAAATCGAGGGATATACCAATGGAATTCAAGGAAGAAATGGTCTCTCAGGAGAGAGTATATGATGGCATCATTGTGAATGTCCGCCGGGACAAGGCCCGGCTGATGGACGGCCGCATCACCAACCGTGAGGTGGTGGAGCACCCCGGCGGGGTGGCCGTTTTTGCCATGGACGACCAGGGCCGGGTGGCGCTGGTCCGTCAGTTCCGCTATCCCATCGGGGAGGAGACCCTAGAGCTCCCCGCCGGCAAGCTGGAGCCCGGCGAAGACCCCCGGGACAGCGGCCTGCGGGAGCTGGTGGAGGAGACCGGCCTGGTGCCCAAGACCTTCCAGCCCATGGGCCAAAGCTATTCCTCCCCGGGCATTTTTGCCGAGCGAATCTACCTGTTTTTTGCCAAGGATTTGGTCCAGGAGGCCCCCCGGCCCGACGACGGGGAGTTTGTGGAAACCGTTTGGGTGCCCTACCAAGACCTGCCAGAGATGGTCCGCCAGGGGAAAATTCAAGACGGCAAAACCCTGGCCGGCATTCTGAAGGCCTCCCTCCTTTTGGAGCAGGAGCAGGGCTGAGCAGAGAAGAAGGAGGCTGGCCGTATGGACAAGAAACAGAAGGTCCTCATTGTGGAGGACGAGAAAAATATTGTGGATATCCTCCGCTTTAACCTGCGCAAAGAGGGCTACGATACCCTGGAGGCCTTCGATGGGGTTACCGGCCTTCGCCTGGCCCTGGAGGAGAGCCCCGACCTAATCCTGCTGGACCTGATGCTGCCGGAGATGAACGGCTTTGAGGTGTGCAAGCTTTTGCGGGACAAGGGGAAGAGCACCCCCGTGCTCATCATCACCGCCCGGGAGGAGGAAAAGGACAAAATCCTGGGCCTGGACCTGGGGGCCGATGATTACATCACCAAGCCCTTTTCCATCCGGGAGCTCATGGCCCGGGTGAAGGCCAATATCCGCCGGGTGGCCATGGTGGCCCAGCCGCCGGTTCCCCAGGAGGAGTCCCTGCACTTTGGCCGCCTGGTGATCCAAAAGGACAGCGCCCGGGCCACCAAAGACGGGGAAAACCTGGAGCTGACCCAGCGGGAGTTTGAGCTGCTGACCTATTTGGCCTCCCACGCCGGCCGGGTCTTTTCCCGCCAGGAGCTCATGGAGCGGGTGTGGAACTATGAGGGCTATGTGGGGGATGTCCGCGGGGTGGATGTGGCCATCCGCCGCCTGCGGGAAAAACTGGAGGACAACCCCGCCCAGCCCAAATACATCATCACCCGCCGGGGGGCGGGCTATTACTTCCAAAAAGATACCTGAGATACAGAGAGGGGGAAAAGGACGTTGCGAAGCCTGCACATGAAGCTGGTGCTGATTATGATCCTGCTGGTGGTCTGCCTGATGACCATTGCCGGGGCCTTTCTCATCAACTCCGTCAACCGCTTCTATCTCAATGAGTTTTACACCCAAATGGTGGAGGTGTTCAGCCGGGACACAGAGTTTGTCCGGGACCTGGTCACCGCCAAAGAGGAGGAGACCGACGGCGCCCAGGCCATCGACCAAATCCTCCTGGCCAAAATGGGCCCCATGGGGGTGGACGGCAAGAACCGGAACTATTACATCCTAGACGGGAAAACCGGCGCCATCCTGGCCACCTCCGACGGGGACGCAGGCCAAACCCTGGAGCAGCTGACCCCCAACCTCCTCATCGCCCTGAATGAAAAGCGGGAGGGGAACGAGAGCGATATCACGGCCAACTACATGGACCTGGCCCTGCCCATCAGCCGGGGGGGACAGGACTACATTATCTATGTGCTGGACCAATGCTCCACCGTGCGGGAGCTGAACAGCCAGCTCTTCCAGCTGATTATCGAGGCCCTGGCCTTTGGCCTGGTGATCTCGGTGCTGCTGTCTTTCCTGCTGTCCAAGGCCATGGTCACCCCCATCCGAAACCTGACCCGGGGGGTCAAGCGGGTGGCAGAGGGGGATTTCGGCCATGAGATCCAAAACGATTCCCACGATGAAATCGGCGTTCTCACCGGCGCCTTTAACGCCATGGCAGACCAGCTCCAGACCACCATTCGAGAGGTGGACAGCGAGCGCACCAAGCTGAGCACCCTCTTCCTCCACATGACCGACGGGGTGGTGGCCTTTAACCAGAGCGGGGAAGTCATCCACTCCAACCCCGCCGCCGAAGAAATGCTGGATATGGCCATCCCCGTGGGAGGGAAGGTCACCTATCAGGACCTTTTCGGGGAAATTGCCCCCCTGGAAACCATCCTCACCCTGGCCCAAGACTGCCTGGAGAGCGAAACCGTTCGGGGGGAGCGCATCCTGCTCTTTCTGCTGGCTCCCTTTGACCGGGAGAAGCAGGTGGGGGTCCTGGTGGTGGTTCACGACATCACCCAGCAGGTGAAGAACGAGACCATGCGCAAGGAGTTCGTGGCCAACGTCTCCCACGAGCTGCGCACCCCCATCACCAACATCCGCAGCTATGCCGAGACCCTGGAGGAAAACCCCGACCTGCCCCCGGAGATGACCACCAGCTTCCTGCGGGTGATCCTCAACGAGAGCGACCGGATGACTCACATCGTCCAGGACCTGCTCACCCTGTCCCGGTTCGACTCGGGCCACAGCCAGATGAACCTGACCACCTTCCCCTTTGCCGATGTCCTGCAGGACAGCTACCAGGCGGTGCGTATCGAGGCCCAGCGCCACGGCCACAGCCTTCTGCTGGAGGGGGACGAGAACCTGCCCAGTGTCCGGGCCGACCGGGAGCGGGTGCTCCAGGTGGTGATGAATATCCTCTCCAACGCCATCAAGTACACCCCCGACGGCGGCAGGATCGTCATGTCCGCCGGGTTTGACCAGACCCGGGTGTGGCTGGAGGTGGCCGACAACGGCATCGGCATTCCGCCAGAAGACCGAGAGCGCATTTTCGAGCGGTTTTACCGGGTGGATAAGGCCCGCTCCCGGGAGTCCGGCGGCACCGGCCTGGGCCTGTCCATTGCCCAGGAGATCATCCACCAGCATGAGGGCAGCCTGACCCTGGTGGACCGCCCCGGCCCAGGGACCACCCTGCGGATGGAGCTTAAACGCGAGGGACCAAAGCCATGAGGAAACGACGAAACCGCCAAACGGTGGACCGGATAGAAAATATCCTCATTGCCATCTTGGCCTGCTCTGCCCTGTTTCTCATCTATCAGTCCGGGCTCATTCAGAGCATCACCAGCCAAGGAACCCGGGTGGGGAATGAGATCCTGTTTACAGGGGTGCAGGACACCGCTCTGTCCCGGGGCACACCTGTGCGCCTGATGGTCCAAACGGAAGCCGGCCGCTATGGGGTCCAGTATGACGAGGAGACCGTGGATGGTCTCTATGGGGCGGGGCTGGGCGACCTGCTCATCCAATCCATTGACGCAATGGAGTCGGTGAAAACCAGCACCCAGGAGGATTGGCAGCAGGCCATTACCCAGGGGAACGCCTGGGTTTACTACGACTTTCTCTACAATGTCTCCTTCACCAGCCAAAGCAGCCGGGGGGAGGGGGAGGGCCGCCGCTTCCTAATTACCGCCCGGAACGGCCGGGCCGATGCGGTTTATTATTATAATGAGGAAACCGAGGAGTACTACCAAGGCCAGCTGCGGGAGAGTGGCCTTTCCCTTCCCGCTGCGCTGGAGACCCTTACCCCCAACCAGGGCCATTTCGCGTTTGAAGACGACGAGCTGGCCGACAGCCTGGCCCCGGATATGATGCTCCTGGCAGAGACCATCCTCTGCCCAGTGTACACGGTGGAGAACCCCCTGAAGGACTGGGGGACGGCAGAGCGGGAGGCACTGCTGGAGTCTCTGGATTTCAGCCTCCGGGCCTCCGCCATCTATGAGGCGGCCGACGGCACGGTGATCCAGGAGGGGTCGGATACCCTGCGCATTCAAAAAAGCGGCAAGATTACCTTCCACGCCGCCGAAAGCGGCACGGCCCGGTTCCAGGCCCTCTCCACCCGGGAGAAGGATCTCCAGATCAAAGCCGAAGAGATTCTGGGCACGGTCACCCAGGGACTGGTGGGTCAGGGCAGATCTCTCTGCCAAGGGATTGAGACCCTGGAAGACGGCAGCGTGGAGCTGAAATTCTGCTACCTGCTCAACGGTACCCAAGTCCAGCTGTGGGAGGAGGGGTGGAGCGCCCGCTTCCTCTTCGAGGGCAGTGAGCTGACCGACTTTACCATCTACCTGCGGGAATACACCCCTGCCGAGCGGTCCTGCGGGGTCCTGCTGGAGCGCCAGGCTGTGGCTGCCGCCGTGGCCCAGGGGCAAACCGGCAAGGAGCTCCAGCTGTACTACCCAGACGGCGGTGACCAGGAGATTGCGCCAAGCTGGAGCATTCGGGAAACCTATAAGGAGGGCTGAGCATGGAACGATCCAAATTAAAGCTGACCGTGATCTTCCTGCTGGCCGTCCTCAACCTGGTCCTGGTGGGCATTGTTGCCTTCCAGCACCACCAGGCCCAGTCCTATGAGCAGATCACCCAAAATCAGATTCTGGTCTACCTGGCAAACAACGGCATTGCCGCCAAGGGGGAGAGTATCCCCTGGCAGACCACCCTGACCACCCAGCCCGAAGAACTGGTGGACCAGCTGCTGGCAGGGGAGGATATCCCCGCCCAGGGGCTGCCTGCCAACTGTGAGATCCAGCCCGCCCGGGAGACCGCTACCCTTCTTATGGACTTCGTCCGGGGGCTCCAGGACCTGGAGCAGACCTGCACGGCGCTTTATTCCATCCGGGAGGGCTACCAGTACAGCGGCGAGGAGGACCGGGCCGTTCTCACCCCCATCTGGGAAATGGAAACCGACACCGGCACCTTCCGCCTAGACTGTGCCGACGGCGTGCTGACCAAAGTGAGCTAACAGAGACAGCAAGGGAGCGCAAAGGACCTCCCTTGCTGTTTTATTTTTTGGGCGCGCCGGAAAAGGGAACTTTTCCTGGAAAGCCTTCGTCTAATGAGACAACAACAAAAAAGGAGGGAACCCCATGGGAAACAAAAAAACCCGAGCAGAGGCCTTCCCCTGGCGGGGGTTGGCAGCTATGATTCTGTGCGCTGCCCTGGTGGTGGCGCTGGCGGGGCACTTGGGCAGCGGGACGATATCGGTCCAGCCGGTGGCCACTGCCGAGCCTCTGGTCTCTGTGGACCTGCCGGAAAGCTACCCCTTTGAGGACTGGGACACTTGGATCCAGATCCGGGAGGAGAACCCTGTCACCGAGGAATTTCTGGCCGCCCAGGATACCTTTGCCTATGCCACCGCCGTGGAGGTGATGGGAAAGGAAGAGGACAACGTGATCTACTCCCCCCTCTCCCTTTACTACGCCCTGGCCCTGGCGGCCGCCGGCGGGGAAGGGGAGACGGCGGCGGAGCTGCTGGATCTGCTGGGGGTGGACAGCAAGGAGACCCTGGCTGCCCAGTGTGCCAATCTCTACTGTCAGCTTGACCGGGACAATGAGATCGGCGTTCTGCGCATTGCCAACTCCCTGTGGCTGGACCAGGGGGTGACATGGAACCAGGACTTCCTCACCCTGGCCGCCCAGAAATTCTACACCCAGAGCTACCAGGCGGATTTTGCAGACCCGGCCACTGCCCAGAAAATGGCCGCCTGGGTGGCCCAGCAGACCGGCGGTCTGCTCCAGCCGGAGATCACCCTGGGCGACCCCAACCAGGTCCTCTCCATCCTGAACACCGTCTATTTCCGGGACCAGTGGGTGGACGAGTTCAACGCCGACAAAACCCAACCAGACGTCTTCACCCGGGCCGACGGCACCCAGGTCACCTGCGACTTTATGAACCGGAGCCAAGGCACCGGCGTCTTTTCCCGGGGAGAACACTATCTCCGGGCCGCCTTGAGCCTGAAAAACGCCGGCAGCATGGTTTTCGTGCTCCCCAACGAGGGCACGGAGGTCCAGGACCTGCTGGCCACCCCCCAGGCCCTGGAAGAGGCCCTAACAGGGGGCCAGGAGCACAGCGGCGAGCTGGTGTGGAAGATTCCCAAGTTTGACAACCAGAGTAACCTGACCCTGACCGAGGCCCTCCAGCGCCTGGGGATCACCCACGCCTTCCAGCCCGACGGGGATTTCTCCGCCCTCACCCCCCAGGCCGCCTGGATCAGCAGCATCCAGCAGCAGGCCCGGGTGACCATCAACGAGGAGGGGGTGGCCGCCGCAGCCTTTACCTCCATCGACTATGTGGGGGCCGGCTTTCCCGAGGACTGGGCGGAGATGATTCTGGACCGTCCCTTCCTCTATGCTATCACCTCCCAGACGGGGAACCTTCTTTTCCTGGGCATCTGCCAGGATCCCACAGCCTAACAAAACGCGATCAAAAATCCCCCGGACGACCACGCCGTCCGGGGGATTTGCTCAAATGAGCCCATAGTTCTCTTTCAGCTGCAGCACCCGCAGCACGCTTTGGTCCAGCTGCGCCTGGCTGATGGTGCCATCCTGCACGGCGGCCAGCACCGCCTCATAGGCGGCGGTGGGGTCCTCCGGCAGCAGCAGCAGATCGGCCCCGGCCTCCAGGGCCATGAGGGCGGCCTGGCCTGCAGAGGCTGCGCCAGTGACCCCTTCGTCAGACAGAGGCCCGGCCAGGATTACCCGCTGGAACCGGAGCTCGCTGCGGAGCTTGCCGGTCATCCACTCTGCCGACAGGCAGGCGGGCAGGCCATCCTGGGTGGCCTTGGGGGTGAAGATGGGGGAGACCATCACCACGTCAGCGCCCGACGCCATCCCCGCCTGGAAGGGGTACATTTCAGCGGTGAGCATCTCCTGCCAGGTGGCGCCGGTGGTGGTGCCGGCCCCCAGGCCGGGGAAATGCTTCAGGGCGCAGCCCACGCCCCCCTGGTGATAGCCCTCCACGGCGGCGCTGATGAGCATGGCCGCCTGCTCAGGATTTTCCCCAAAGGCAGCGGCGGTGCCCACATCGGCGGTGGGGGCCAGGTTCAGCTGGAAGCCCAGGTCCCGGAGCGCGCTGCCGATCTCGGCGCAGGCCTCCTTCACTTGGGCCGGGTCCCCCTGGCTGCCTAGGGTGGCCATGTCGCTGACCTGGGGGACAGAGAACCCCTCCTTTTGGGCAAACAGAGAGGCGGCACCCCCTTCCTCCTGGGTGCAGAAGAGCAGAGGGACCCGGGCGGCGTTATTGAGCTCGTCCATATCCTGGCCCAGCTGGTCAGGCGTCTGGATCTCCTGATCGGTGAACAGGTAGCCCCCCACAGGGACCTCCCCCTGGCTGCCGGGCTGGACCAGGAACAGCTGGCCCACCTTCTCCTGGGTGGTGAGCTTGTCCAGCAGCTCCTGGGCGCTGCCCGCCGTGACCGGCTCTATGGCCCCGGGCTCCTCCTGAACCGGGGGCTCCTCTGCCTCTTTGGCCCCGCAGCCGCACAGCAGCCCGGCCATCAGGGCGGCGCAGAGTATCCATTTCCCTTTCATTGCTTATCATCCTCTCTGGGTGGTGTAGTTGGTTTGGTACTCAGTAGTATAAGCCCTTTTCCCCAAAAACACAAGGGAACCCGTCCAAGTGGGGCCGCCGTACCCCCTTTTGCCCCAGGACAAAAAAGAGCGTACTACCGAAGGGGTAGTACGCTCTTATAACGGTTAGACTTGGGTCCAAGACAGGGAAGAATCAGCCCTCGTCCTGGATGGCCTTGGCGTCGTCAATGGCCTTCTGCTGGGCCATGGGAGGTGCCTCCTCATAGCGGACAAAGTGGAAGGAGAAGGAGCCGCGGCTCTGGGTGATGGAGCGCAGGTCGATGGCGTAAGAGGTCATCTCAGCCATGGGGACCTCGGCCTCCAGAATCTGGTTGCCGTCGTCGGTGGGGTTCATGCCCATGACGCGGCCGCGGCGCTTATTCAGGTCGCCCATGACGTCGCCCAGGTAGCTGTCGGGAATGGTGACCTTCAGCTCGCCGATGGGCTCCAGAATGGTGGGGTTGGCGTTGGCAATGCCTTCCTTGTAAGCCAGCTGGGCAGCGGTCTTAAAGGCCATTTCGTTGGAGTCCACGGGGTGATAGGAGCCGTCATACAGGGTGGCCTTCAGGCCCACCAGGGGATAGCCGGCCAGCACGCCCCGGTTGGCGGCGTCCCGCAGGCCCTTTTCCACGGCGGGGAAGAAGTTCTTGGGCACGCTGCCGCCGAAGACTTCCTCGGCGAAGATCATGTCCTCAGACTCATACTGGGGCTCGAAGCGGATCCACACGTCGCCGAACTGGCCGGAACCGCCGGTCTGCTTCTTGTGGCGGCCGTGGGCCTCCACCTTTTTCTTGATGGTCTCACGATAGGGCACGCGGGCGGGGCTGAGCTCAGCCTCCACACCGAAGCGGCTCTTCAGGCGGGAGACCAGCACGTCCAGCTGCATGTCGCCGGCGCCGGAGAGGACCACCTGGCGGGTCTCGGCGTTGTTGACCACGGAGAAGGAGGGATCTTCCTCGTTCATCTTGGCCAGGCCAGCGGCCACCTTGTCGTCCTGGCCACGGGTCTTGGGAGAAATGGCCTTGGAGTAGCAGGGCTCGGGGAAGGGGATGCCCTTCAGGGCGACGACCTTCCGGCTGTCGCACAGGGTGTCGCCGGTCTTTACCTTGTCCATCTTGCCGATGGCGCCGATGTCGCCGCAGGAGAGCTCTTTGACTTCCTCGGCCTTTTTCCCCACCATCTTATACAGGCGGCCCAGCTTTTCTGCAGAGCCCGTGCGGGCGTTCACCAGGGGCAGGTCAGAGGTAATCACGCCGGAGAGAACCTTAATCATAGAGTACTTGCCGTACTGATCGGAAATGGTCTTAAACACAAAGCCGGTGGGCACGCCGCCGGGGGAGACCACGAAGTCCTCGGTCTCGCCGTCCTGGGTGGTGGCCTTGTGATAGTTGCCCTCCATGGGGTTGGGCAGCAGGTCCACGATGAAGTCCATGAGCATCAGGGAGCCCATGCAGTTCACGGCAGAGCCGAAGAGGACAGGGAACATAGACAGCTCCCGCACGCCCTGGCGCAGGCCGGTAATCATTTCGGAATAGGTGAAGGACTCGCCGCTGAAGTACTTGTCCATCATCTCATCAGAGGTCTCGGCCACAGATTCCTTCAGGGCCTCGTTAAACTCGGTCACCACGTCTGCCTTGTCGGCGGGGATCTCTACCTCAACCCGCTTGTAGTCCTGCAGCTCGTAGGCGCGCTTATTGAGCACGTCGATAAGGCCAGTGGTCTTCTTATCGGCGTCCCACATGGGCACCACCAGGGGGGCAATCTTGTTGCCATAGCGCTCACGCAGGGCGTTGAAGGTGGCGTTGTAATCGCTGTTTTCCTCGTCGGTCTTGGAGATATAGATAAACCGGGGCATGTTCCGCTCCTGGCAGTATTTCCAGACCTTTTCAAAGCCCACGGAGATACCATCCTTGGCAGAGCAGACAATGATGGCGGCGTCAGCGGCACGGAGGGCTTCCATGACCTCGCCAGAGAAGTCGAAAGCACCCGGGGTGTCCAGCAGATTGATCTTGCAGCCTTTGTACTCCAGAGGAGCCACGGCGGTGGAAATGGAGATCTGGCGGCGGATCTCCTCGGCATCATAGTCGCAGACGGTGTTGCCATCGGCGCTGTTGCCCATGCGGTTGATGGCGCCGGTCATAAACAGCAGGCTTTCAGCCAGGGCGGTTTTGCCGCTGCCGCTGTGGCCCACCAAACAGACGTTTCGGATGTTTTGCACGGAATAGCTCATAGCAATGTTCTCTCCTTAATTCAAGTAGGACAAGAGGGATTTTGGCCCCTCCCGTGCCCAAACGGAGTCAAGAACTCCATGGTCATGGAATTAGTATACAACAAGAGAGGGGACATTGACAACACAAAAAATGAAAATCCACGAAAAAATTTGTAAAAATCGGCGAAAACTCAGTCCGTGGGGCCTGGGCCATCGTCAAAGGCATTGGGGGAGAGGTCCTGCTCCTCTGGGGTGCCGTCGGAAACTGGGGTTTCAAGAATCTGCCCTGTGGTGCGGGAGACGGAGAAGGTGCCCACCGTGCGGCCGCTGTCATCCTTGCCGATAAAAACCCAGGTGTCGCCCACAAGACCTGAGGGGGTGAGGGTCAGGTGCCGGCCGTGACTGGTCAGGAAGCCGGAGAGATAGGACTGGGCCTCTTCCATGGTCATGGCGTCTAGGTTAGGGCCTGGGCCGGCGCCTTCGTTCCCGGTGGCACCCTCGTTGGGGTCGGGCGTGGGGGTGTCATTTTTTTGGTGGCTTTCCTCGTCGCCATAGGTTTGAGCACCCTCGCCGGGGTCGCCGGCGCTGTTTCCGTCCGAGCGGTTTCCCTCGGATTCCCCGGGGGCGGCCTCTGAGGACGCGGGGGGAGTGTCGGACCCTTCGTTGCTGTCACCGAAGGTGGCAGCTTGACTGTCTCCCCAGGGGAAAATGGTAAAGATGCTGGGAGAGCTGCTGCCGGTGCGGCCGATGGGAAGCAGCAGCTGGCACGTGGCCACCACCAGCAGGATAACCGCTGCTGCGCTGCAGGCCACCAGGGAGAGCCGCCGCCGGGAGAATTTCTTTTTGGGGGCCTGCTCCTGGGGCTTGGGGTCCTGGGGCAGGGGAGGAGACTGGGGAATCTGGCTCCAGTTCTGGTTGGCCAGGCGGTCTTTTAGGGTCTGGGGCA
>DBEYYM010000065.1:0-15714 GCA_048184675.1 Evtepia sp.
AGCCCCACTAGAGAAGAGGGGTCCAGGGGGGAGGAAACTCCTTCCCCCTGGTCTTCTTTCCCCCATTTCTTCGAAAGAAATGGGGCCCCAGCCGGGTAGGCTGCCCGCCCGGCGAGGGCATACCACGGCGCAGTGTGCGCCAACACTGGTACCCGGCCCTCCGGGCCGGCCCCCCCCCGCGCCGGGCGGCGCAAAAACCCACGGCGCAGTGTGCGCCGACACCCCGTACCGGCCCTGGGGCCGACCCCAAACCCAAAGGGCACGTTCCCCACGTCGCAGGTTGCGTGAAGGACTGATTCACCGCGCCCAATCAGTCCGCGCTTTGGGTTTTGGCCGGATAGTCCAGCCCCTGCACAAAGCCGTCGCCTTGGTTGCAGTAGACCTCCCCGCCGATGACGTCCTTTTTATAGATGAGCAGGCTGGCCCAAATGTTTTCCTGCAGGCCGGGGTAATTGTTCACCTGATAGGTGTAGCGCTTGATGGTCTTCCCGGCGTACTGGGTCAGGTCGAAGCCCTGGCCGGCCTGGAGGGCCAGGTAGTCGGCGTAGGAGTCATCGAAGGTGTCGGGCAGGCGGATGTCTTCCACGGAGGCGGCCTCGGCGGAGACCAGCCAGCCGTGGCTTTCCAGGTAGGCGATGCGGTCGGCGTTGGACTTGACGTTGCGGGGGTCTACCCCGGCCTCGGCCACCACCTGGGCGGTTTGGATATCTTGGACCAGGCCGAGGCCCGCCCCCAGAACCCCCAGGGCCAGGACGAACAGGGCACAGCCGGCCACCAGGCGGCGGGGGCGGAGTTTTTTGGTGATGATAATCATGTTGGCAGCTCCTCTCATCGCCGGTGGCCAGGCGGGGGGCCGGCGGCGGAAATCTTCTCCTTACCCTATGTCCACGGGGGAAAAAGTATGATACAATGGACCAAAAATCAGGAAGAAAACCAAGGAGGCAGGAAACCATGGAACGACTGGATAAAATTCTGGCGGCCACAGGGAAGTGGTCCCGGAAGGAAGCCAAGGCCCTGGTGAAGGCCGGGCGGGTCCGGGTGGAGGGAGAACCTGCCAGAAGCCCCGAGGACAAGGTGGCCCCGGGCACCCCGGTGACGGTGGACGGCCGGCCCATTGTCACAGAGCAGTATGTTTATATCATGTTCCACAAGCCCGGGGGCGTGATTTCCTCCACGGAGGACCCCCGGGAGAGGACGGTCCTCTCCCTGCTGCCCCGGGAGCTCCAGCGGCTGGGCCTGTTCCCCGTGGGGCGGCTGGACAAGGACACCGAGGGCCTGCTGCTGCTGACCAACGACGGCCCCCTGGCCCACCAGCTGCTGGCTCCAGGCAAGCACGTGGACAAGGTCTATTACACCGAGGTGGAGGGACGGCTGGACGAGGGGGACCAGGCGGCCTTTCAGGCTGGCCTCACCCTGGCCGACGGTACCCAGTGCCGGCCGGCAGAGCTGGAAATCCTGGACCCGCCCAGCCAGGCTCTGGTGACCCTGCGGGAGGGGAAATACCACCAGGTGAAGCGCATGCTGGCCGCCCGGGGCAAGCCTGTGACCTATCTCAAGCGGCTGTCCATGGGCCCCCTGACCCTGGATCCCGCCCTGCCCAGGGGAGCCTGGCGGCCCCTGACGCAGGAAGAAAAAGGAAAACTGGGGCGGAAATAGGAAAAAATTCGGCATTTTCCACAAGTATTCATCAAAATGCTATTGAAATCCTTCGAGTAAACCGCTATAATAAAGACCATCTATGATGAATCATGGGGAAAATTCTAATTTTACGATGTAGAAACCCCGTTTCAGCAGCAAGACGAGGAGGAAATAGATATGTCCAGCAGAGTATTTCAAAGCATTGTGCTCCAAATGAAGGAGTGCACGGACCGGGTGATCGGTGTGATCGATGACCAGGGCACTGTGGTGTCCTGCAACCAACTGACCTGGATCGGTGAGAAATGGGAGGGCGCTGCTTCCGCCTTAAACGTGAACGAGTCTGCCGTGGTCATCTATGGGGATAAGACCTTTAAGCCCCTGGTCAGCCGGGGCTCCCATTATGACTACGCCGCCTTTGTGCAGGGCAGCGACGAGCAAGCCAAGCTCATCTGCTCCATGGTCACCGTGGCCCTGAACAGCGCCAAGGCTTACTACGAGGAAAAGCACGATAAAACCGCCTTTGTCAAGAGCATCATTTCCGACAATATCCTCCTGGGCGATATCTACGTCCGGGCCAAGGAGCTCCACTTCGCCTCTGAGGCCCTGCGGGCCGTCTTCCTGGTGCGCCAGGTGGGCACGGCAGAGATTGCCGCTGTGGACGTGGTCCAGAGCCTCTTCTCCGACAGCCAGGAGGACTTTGTCATCTCCATCAACGAGACCGACATCGCCGTCATCAAAACCCTCACCGAGGGGGGCGACAGCAAGGAGATCTACCGCATTGCCAAGAGCATTGAGGACGCCCTGTCCCAGAACCTGAAGATTAAGACCACCATCGGCATCGGCACCGTGGTCAGCCACATCCGGGACCTGGCCCGGGCCTATAAAGAGGCCGGGGTGGCCATCGACGTGGGCAAGGTCTTTGACACCGAGAAGACCATCATCACCTATGAAAACCTGGGCATCGGCCGGCTGATCTATCAGCTGCCCACGGTGATGTGCGATATGTTCCTGCAGGAGGTCTTTAAGAAGAACCCCATCGACGCCCTGGACCAGGAGACCCTGTTCACCATCAACAAGTTCTTTGAGAACAACCTGAACGTGTCTGAAACCGCCCGGAAGCTCTTCGTCCACCGGAACACCCTGGTGTATCGCCTGGAGAAGATCAAGAAGCTCACCGGGCTGGACCTGCGGGAGTTTGACGATGCCATCACCTTTAAGGTGGCCCTCATGGTAAAGAAGTATCTGGTGTCCCGGGGGATTGAGTCGTAAACAACCCAAAGAAATGCCTTTGGCGTTTCTTTGCCTTTGGGGGAGGCAGCCCAAAGACAGCGCTGGGTTCAGAGAACGCGCCGCCTTTGGGGGCTGCCAAGGTCCTTGGCGCCCCCTGCCGGGGGAAAAGGACAGAGTAGACTGGGTTCCGGCCTCTTCGGGGGCCGGAATGCTGTGCGGCGGAAAACTGCCCCGCTAGCCCGGGGAACCGCCCTCAAGCCCCCATACACAAGAAAAGCAAAGGAGTGTTACTTTGATACGTCTGAAAGACATTCACAAGGAGTATCAGAACGGAACCAAAGCCCTGAAAGGGGTGAGCATGCAGATCGATGACGGGGACTTTGTCTTCCTGGTGGGCCCCTCGGGCTCTGGCAAGTCCACCATCATCAAGCTCATCACGGCGGAGATCCAAGCCACCCGCGGCAAGCTGATGGTCAACGGGTATAACCTCAACGACATCAGCGAAAAGCAGATCCCCCTGATGCGCCGGACCCTGGGGGTGGTCTTCCAGGATTTCCGCCTGATCGAAAAAAAGACCGTTTATGAAAACATTGAGGTGGCCATGCGGGCTGTGGGCGCCACCACCAGCGAGATCCGACGGCGGGTCCCCTATGTGCTGGACCTGGTGGGCCTGACCAACAAGGACGGGCGCCTGCCCACCCAGCTCTCCGGCGGCGAGCAGCAGCGGGTGTCCATCGCCCGGGCTTTGGCCAACAACCCCAGCGTTATCATCGCCGACGAGCCCACGGGCAACCTGGACCCCGCCCGGTCCCTGGAGATCATGTCGCTGCTGGAAAAGATCAACGACATGGGCACCACCATTCTGGTGGTCACCCACGAGCGAGGTCTGGTGGACCGCTTCGGCAAGCGCGTGGTGGCCATCGAGAGCGGCCGGATCATCAGCGACGCGGCAGGAGGGTATTACAACAATGGGAGATAAACAGATTTGGTATCATATCCGAGAAGGGTTTCGGAGTATCTTTACCCATGGCCTCATGTCCTTTGCCGCCGTGTGCATGACGGTGGCCTGCCTGCTGATTATGGGCTCCTTCTCCCTGGTGGCGGTGAACGCCAACCATGTGCTGGGGGACCTGGAGGACGACAACGAGTTCTTGGCCTATATCGACGACTCCTACACCGAGGAGCAGGGCCGGGCCCTGCAAAGTCAAATTGAAGCCATTTCCAACGTGGACACGGTGACCTTCATTACCAAGGAAGAGGCCATGGAGGAGTTTAAGGCCAAGTTTGAAAACGCAGATACCCTGTTTAGCGACGAGGATAACAACAGCATTTTGCGGGATCGGTACAGCATCCACGTAACCGACATTGAGAGCATGAAAGACACGGTCTCTCAGGTGGAGAGCATTAGCGGCATTGCCAAGGTGCAGGCCTCCCTGGAGATCGCCGACGGCTTTGTGATGCTGCGCAACGTGGCCAGCGCCCTGGCGGTGATCCTGGTGGCGGTGCTGGTGATTATCTCCATTTCCATCATTGCCAACACCATTAAGCTGGCCACCTTCACCCGGCGGGATGAGATCGCCATTATGAAAATGTGCGGCGCCACCAACTGGTTTGTCCGCTGGCCCTTCCTGGTGGAGGGCATGATCCTGGGCCTGGTGGGCGGCATTGTGGCCTACCTGCTCCAGTGGGGCGTTTACGGCCTGATTGTCAAGGCCATGGCAGGCAGCGGGATTTTGTCCATCATTTCGGTGGTCTCCTTCTCCAGCATCTCTCATGTGGTGCTGCTGGTCTTCCTGGTGGTGGGCTTTGTCATCGGCGCCGGCGGCTCGGGCATGGCCATTCGGAAGTTCCTGAAAGTATAATCTTCCCGGGAAAAGAGGTTGCAACCTATGAGCAAGCAAAGAAAGAGCTGGGATCCCCGGCGCATGCAAAAGCGCGTGGCCGCTGTGGTGGCGGTGATTCTTGTCCTGGCCCTAGTCCTCTCGCTGGTGGCAGGTCTGCTGGCATACTGAGAGGAATCCGTACATGTCACAACAAGCGGCGGCCCCGGCCGCCGCTTGCTTTTCACCACACCATAGCATGAACAGGAGGCACCCCGACAATGAAATGGAAAAAGGGAAAATGGATTCCCGTGCTTTGCGTCTGTTTGCTGTTCCTTTTTGTAGGGAGCTTGCTGGGCTGGCGCGTGAGCCGGGACACCGTCAACGAAAACGAGCTGGCCTTACTCCAGGCCTATCGAAGCATTGAGGAGTACTTCGTGGGGGACTATGACGAGACAGAGCACCTGCAGGCCACCCTGGAGGCCATGGTGGATTCCCTGGGGGACCGCTGGTCCTACTATCTGACCCCGGAGCAGGCCCAGCGGGTGAAGGAAACCCGGGACAACACGTACGTGGGCATCGGCGTCACCGTGGATCAGGAGACCGAAGACGGGCTGTGCCTGCTCAACGTGACCGAGGGCGGCCCTGCCGAGGCGGCGGGGCTCCAGGCTGGGGAGATCATCCGGTCTGTGGATGGCATTGTCATCACCCCTGAAACCCGGGAGGAGGCCGTCTCCGGCATCCGCGGCGAAGAGGGCACCACAGTCACCCTGGAGGTAGAGGGGACCGACGGCGCAGTGCGGCAGGTGGAGGTCACCCGCCAGACCATCCACAGCATCACCGCCACCTGGACCATGGTGGAGGGGCAGCCGGTGGGCCTGATTACCATTGAAAACTTTTACGAGGGCACCGCCGACCTGGTCCGCCAGGGGACGGAGGAGCTCCAGGCCCAGGGGGCCAAGGCCCTGGTGATTGACGTGCGCAACAACCCCGGGGGCTATGTGACAGAGGTGACCGATGTTCTGGATATCCTGCTGCCAGAGGGCACCATTTTCATGCAGCGGGATTATAACGGCAAGGAGGAGGTCTACACCTCCGACGCCAACTGCGTGGACCTGCCCATGGCGGTGCTGGTGAACAAAGACAGCTACAGCGCCGCTGAGATTCTGGCGGCCCAGCTCCAGGAATCCGTCGGCGCGGTGCTGGTGGGGGAGCAGACCAGCGGCAAGGGATACTCCCAGGTCCTGCTGGATTTGGCCGACGGCAGCGCCATTGGCCTCTCCACCGCCCGGTACTACACCGGCAGCGGTGTCTCCCTCATCGGCACGGGCCTGACGCCAGATCCTCTGCTGTCTCTGAGCGAAGAGAAGCAGGCGCTGCTGCTGCTGGGCGATCTGCCCCAGGCAGAGGACGACCAGCTCCAGGCGGCGGTGAAGGCCCTGGGCTTTGGGGAGTGAGAGACCAGAAACCCGGGAAACCCCGCCCCCATCCCCTTGACAGAACGGGGGAAAGTTTCTATAATACTTAAACATGTAAACTGGATATCATATACCCGCCCCCCGGCATCCCCGGGCCGCGAGTAAGATTGCTGCCATCAAAAAATCGGAGGTTTTACAGCCATGGCAAAGGAATATAGACTGAGCGCCGAGCGCCTGGAAGAACTGAAACAGGAGCTCACCTATCTGAAAACCGTGCGGGAGAAGGAGGTTGCGGAGCTGATTAAAGAGGCCCGCTCCTTCGGCGACCTGTCGGAAAACAGTGAGTACGACGAGGCCAAAAACGAGCAGGGCAAGCTCTACTCCCGCATTGCAGAGCTGGATGAGATTCTGTCGAACTACACCATCATCGAGGAGCAGGCGGCGGTTCAGGACATTGTCCACGTGGGCAACACCGTGGTGGTGAAGGACCTGGAGTTTGACGAGGTCCTCAGCTATCAAATCGTAGGCTCCCAGGAGGCCGACCCCATGAACGGGCGGATCTCGGAGGACTCCCCCTTCGGCCGGGCTCTGCTGGGGCAGAAGGTAAACACCGAGGTGGTGGTGGAAGCCCCCGCCGGGAACATTCACTATCAGATCATGGAGATCCAGAGATAACGCAGATTGCGTGGAACCGTATTAAGAGACAAAGGAGCTGCAGAACATGGCAGAGAAGAACAAGAAGGAAGCCCCCCAGGAGCAGGAACAGGACCTATCCCAAATTCTGAAGGTGCGCCGGGATAAGCTGGCCACCCTCCAGCAGGCGGGGAAGGACCCCTTCCAGCAGACCAAATTCACCGTCTCCGCCCACACCCAGGACATCAAAGACAACTTTGATGCCATGGAGGGCCAGGCCGTCACCGTGGCCGGCCGCCTGATGTCCAAGCGGGGCATGGGCAAGGTGAGCTTTTGCGACATGCAGGATAAAACCGGCCGCATCCAGCTCTACGCCCGCCGGGACGAGATGGACGAGACGGTATATAACGAGTTCAAAAAGTATGACATCGGCGACATTGTGGGCGTTGAGGGAGAGGTCTTCCGCACCCAGCGGGGGGAGATGAGCGTGCGCTGCAAAAACGTCACCCTCCTGTCCAAGTCCCTGCGCCCCCTGCCGGAGAAGTTCCACGGCCTTCAGGACAAGGAGCTGCGCTACCGGCAGCGGTATGTGGACCTGATCGTCAACCCCGACTCCCGCCGGAACTTTGAAATCCGCAGCCAGCTGGTCAGCTACCTGCGCACCTTCCTGGACGGCCGGGGCTACATGGAGGTGGAGACCCCCGTGCTCAACACCATCTCCGGCGGCGCCACCGCCCGGCCCTTCATCACCCACCACAACACCCTGGATATCGACATGTACATGCGCATCGCCACGGAGCTCCACCTGAAGCGCCTCATCGTGGGCGGCCTGGAGCGGGTGTATGAGATCGGCCGCATCTTCCGCAACGAGGGCATGGACACCAAGCACAACCCGGAGTTTACCACCGTGGAGCTCTATGAGGCCTTTGCCGACTTTAACGACATGATGGACCTCTTTGAAGACTTCCTATCCTCCGCCGCCCAGAAGATCCTGGGCACCTATCAGGTCACCTGGCAGGGGGAGGAGATCGACCTGACCCCCGGCTGGCGCCGGCTGACCATGGCCCAGGCTGTCAAGGAGTACCTGGGGGT
This sequence comes from Evtepia sp., assembly GCA_048184675.1. Lineage (GTDB taxonomy): Bacteria > Bacillota > Clostridia > Oscillospirales > Oscillospiraceae > Evtepia. Next base: position 7,832 of record DBEYYM010000065.1, read on the forward strand.
GGACTTCATGGCCATCGAAGGGGACGAGGCCGCCGTGGCCGCCGCCAAGGCCATCGGCATCGACATGGACGGGGTGGAGCCCACCTGGGGCCACGCCCTGTACGAGTGCTTCGACCAGAAGGTGGAGGGGATGCTCATCCAGCCCACCTTCATCACCATGCACCCGGTGGACGTCTCCCCCCTGGCCAAGCGCTCCCCCAAGGACCCCCGGCTCACCGAGCGCTTTGAGCTCTTCATCTGCCGCAGCGAGATGGGCAACGCCTTCTCCGAGCTCAACGACCCCATCGACCAGAAGGCCCGCTTCCAGAAGCAGGTGGAGCTCCGGGCCGGCGGCGACGAGGAGGCCGGCATGATGGACGAGGATTACATCAACGCCCTGGAGTACGGCCTGCCCCCCACCGGCGGCCTGGGCATCGGCATCGACCGGTGCGTCATGCTCCTCACCGGCGCCGACTCCATCCGGGACGTGATTTTGTTCCCGACCATGAAGCCCCTGGACTGATAAAACCATTGTAGCACAAGCGATTGAGGGTTTTTGAAACGCAATTTTCAAGCATGTTACACCTAATTTACACGGTTTCATTTTTATGAGCCCACAATAACGACTTCTGAAAAAACACTTTTGCAGTTTGCAAAGGTGTTTTTTCTTATGCTTTAGCGATACAATCATCATACAACACCTTTTCAGCCCCGTGAACCTAATAGCAAACCGGGGCAAATACATACAATGTGCATTTATAAGAACGCTGTAATAGTGACAACGCTGTTATAAACGAACCTTGAAATAGAACAGGACAGGAGCTTGGCCATAACGGTCAGGTTCCTACCCTTTCTTTTTCCGCGCAAAAAAATGAGAGCAACCCCATAAAGGAGGCTCTCATTACATTGACTTTTTCAGTCGAACCTAATATAATCTTGTCTGTGAAAACCCAGCCACCACGTCAGTAAGATACGGTGGAGGTTAAAGGACGGTTGCCTGATATCCCGCGAGAGCGGAAAGGAAGGCGTGTGTAGAGCCCTCGCGGGAAATTTTTCTCGGAAGGGGTGATACATAATTACGCTTCAAGACCTGTTTTGGATAGTCTCTATTGCCTGGATTCTTTTTCAGGCTTGGGATAAATTCCGTAATGGAAAGAAGAAGTGAGCCGTCTGTTCACAGCAGAACGGCTCACGGTGTTTGAGGGGATAGCCCTCGACCCTGTGTAACTTGTATGCTTGTGGCAACCGCCTGGGTTTCCACGACAGGGAGGTGCTTGTTCGCGCAGGCATCTCCTTGTATTTTTATTATAGCCCCTTGAAGGCGTGTTGTCAAGAATGGGTGGAGATTGCTTCTCTCAGTCAGGTAGAAGTACAAATCCCTTGGCAGGGTGCTTTTTTTGGCTGGGCCAGCCCTTGGGGGCGTTGCCACCGAGGGGGCCGGTGTGGTATACTGACAGCAGCAAGCAAAGGCAATATATTTATATGGTAGGGGGACGTCACTGTGAAGAGAGGACTATCCATTCTTTTAACCCTTGCGCTCATTTTCTGCCTGGCGCCGGCGGCCATGGCAGCCACGGACGAGGCGGTGGAAGCTGCGGAGCGCCTGTACGCCCAGGGGCTGTTCAAAGGTGTGGGGACAAATGCCGACGGCACCCCCAACTTTGCCTTGGACAAACTGCCCACCCGGGCGGAGGGGGTAACCATGCTGGTGCGCCTCATGGGAGAAGAGGAGGCGGCCCTGGCCGGAACCTGGACCACCCCCTTCGTTGACGTGGCGTCGTGGGCGGCGCCCTATGTGGGCTATGCCTATGAAAAGGGCCTGACCAAAGGGGTCTCAGAAACCAGATTCTGCGGGGAGGAACCCATTGCAGCGACCCAATACCTGACCCTGGTGCTGCGGGCCCTGGGCTATGAAGATGGCAGGGACTTTCAGTGGGACAAGGCCTGGGTGCTGACCGATCAGCTGGGGGTGACCCAGGGTCAGTATACCAAGGCCACCGCCTTTACACGGGGGGATGTGGCTGTGGTTTCCCTGGGGGCCTACACCGTGAGCCAGGTGCTGGAGACCGCCCCCTACTGGGGCCTGCCCCGTGACATACGGTGGGTTTCCCAGCTGAAGACGGAGGAAGACTGGTACAACAACATCCTCTATTCCTTCCTGTTCGGAAACTATTCCCTGCATTTTAGCAACACTGGGGTGGGACAGACGACAGGGAGTGTCCTGCGCGGACAGATGCAGGAAAGGGTCAAGACCCTAAGCCGCACCTACCCCGAGCTGGTGGGGGTGGTGTCCAATACATTTGTTGGCTGCGGGATACGCCAGGGCGAGCTGTTTATCGATTTTCCCCAGGCGAGCCTGACCACAGAAACCATGTATGACCAGCAGCTGGCCGCCTTGGAGGCCGCCCAGGCCATGAAAGCCACCCTCCACAAGGAGGGAAAGATTACCCCGCAAATGAGCCAAAAACAAATTGCGCAGGTCTATTACGATGCCCTCTCCCGCCTGGGCGTGTCGCCGGGCGGTGGGGAAGAAACGGCCAAGCAGGGCAAGAGCGTGGAGTACGATTCCCCCTACGCCTGCCTGGTCAATCGAAAGGCCGACTGTGTTGGCCGGGCGGGGGCCTTTAACCTGCTCATGCATTTGGAGGGGATCTCTGCCCAAGGGGTTTCCGGCCAGATCAAAGGAACAAACAGCGGCCACGTGCTCAGCCGCGTGGTGCTGGACGGCACGGAATATTTCTGTGACTGGGGAAACGGCTACCCCCTGGCCCAGGACATTGGAACCTGGTTTCAATTTGACAAGGGATCGCTGGAAGCGGCGCGGGCGATCGCCTAACAGCAAAAGCAAAGCGGCACATTCCTCCGGGAATGGCCGCTTTGTTTTTGGGGGAAACTGGACGGTCAGAGCGGGGGATGAGATCAATTTTGTCTTTGACAAAGGGGGAAGGGCTGTGTTAATGTGAATAAACCATGAATTTTTCCGTGGGAAAGGGGCTTTTCCCGGGGGAAGCGCCAGAAAAACCCAAAAAGGTGCCTTGACAGAAGGGCGGTAATCTGTTTTTATATAAGGTATACCTGCCCCTTTTCGGGGCGGGCTGAAAAGAAAACGGGCATACCGGCAGGGGTTCTGCCGGTATGCTGTGGTATTGTCTGGCCGGGCAGAGGGAGTGGACATGGAAACCATTACAAGCAGAACCAATCCCCTCATCACCCGCATCCGCAAGCTCACCGGGGACCGCAAGCTCCGCCGGCAGCAGGGCGTGATGGTGTGTGAGGGGCCAAAAATGCTGGCAGAGGCCCTGAAATGGGGGGCCCAGCTGGAGGTCGTTTTGTGGCAGGCGGGCAGCCAAGGCCTGGCGGAGCTCCCGGAAGGGGTCCGGCAGGTGGCGGTGCCCGGGGACCTGCTGAAAGCCGTGGCCCCCACCCAGACCCCCCAGAAGGTCCTCTTTCTTTGCGCCCTGCCCCCCCACGCCCTGCCCCGGCAGCTGACGGGGGCGCGGTACCTGGTGCTGGACGGCCTGCAGGACCCGGGCAACGTGGGCACCCTGTGGCGCACGGCAGACGCCTTTGGGGCCGACGGCCTCATTCTGCTGCCCGGCTGCGCGGACCCCTGGAACCCCAAGACCCTGCGCTCCACCATGGGGGCCTGCTTCCGGCTGCCCCTGTGGGAGGGGACCCTGGAGGAGCTGACCCCCCGCCTGGACCAGGCGGGCCTGCCCCTGTACGCCACCGCCCTGCGGGAGGACACGGAAGACCTGCGGCAGGTGGACCTGGCCCGGGCCGCCGTGGTCATCGGCAGCGAGGGCAGGGGAGTCAGCCCAGAGGTGCTGGCGGCCAGCCAGAAGACCCTGAAGATCCCCATGACAGACCGCTGTGAGTCTCTCAACGCCGCCGCCGCTGGGGCGGTGGTGCTGTGGCAGATGGGCTTTGGCCAATGACAAGGAAGGGAAGTGGGCGGACATGAGCAACCTGCGCCACTGGCTGTGGCTGAGCACCCGGGGCAGCGCCCCGGGCATGTATGCCGCCCGGATTTTGGAGCACTTCGGCACCCCGGAGGGGGCCTACTTCGCCAAGGGGGAAGACTATGAGGCCATCCCCGGCTTGCCCGCCAAGCTGAAAAAGGCCCTGAAGGACAAGGACCTGACCCAGGCCGAGGAGATCCTGGCCCGGTGCCAGGCCCTGGGGATCCGCATCCTCACCCGCCAGGACGCCGACTACCCCCGGCGGCTGGGGGAGCTGGACACGGCCCCCTGCGTGCTGTATGTGAAAGGCACCCTGCCCGCCCTGGACCAGGAGGCCGCCGTGGCCGTTGTGGGGGCCCGTCAGGCCAGTTCCTATGGGATCATGGCCGCCGGGCACCTGGGCCTGGAGCTGGCCCGCCAGGGCGCTTTGGTGGTCAGCGGCAGCGCCCGCGGGGTGGACGCCGCCGCCCTGCGAGGGGCGCTGCGGGGCGGGGGACAGGTGGTGTCGGTGCTGGGAAACGGCATTGACGTGATCTACCCCGCCAATCACGAGGACCTATATGCAGACGTGGCGGCCTCTGGGGCCCTGATCAGCGAGTATCCCCCGGGCACCCTGCCTGTGGGGGGCCACTTCCCGGTGCGCAACCGCCTCATCGCCGGCCTGTGCCTGGGGGTGCTGGTGGTGGAGGGCACTGAGACCAGCGGCTCCCTCATCACCGCCCGGTGGGCCCTGGAGCAGGGGCGGGACGTGTTCGCCGTCCCCGGGGGCATCGACTCCCCCATGAGCCGGGGGCCCAACGGCCTCATCCGCCGGGGAGAGGCCAAGCTCATCCAGGACGCCTGGGATGTGCTGGAGGAGTACCGCCTGCTCTACCCGGAGAAGCTCCGGCCCAAAGCCCCCCTGGCCCCGGAAAAGGCCCAGGAACGGCTGAAAACCTTAGGGGGGACTCCGTTCCCCCAGGGGCCGGCGGCCCCGGTGACAGAGGCTGTGGCGCCGGCAGAGGAGGAACCCGCGCCGGAGGAGAAGCCCAGCGCTTCTGCCAAGATCCTGGTGGACCTGCGCAAAGACCCCGAGGCCTTTGCCGAGGACCAGCTGGTGGTGCTGCGGGCCCTGCAAGGGCAGACGCGCAAGTCGGCCGACCAGCTGGTGGAGGAGACGGGCATCCCCGCCCGGCGGGTGCTCTCGGCCCTGACCCTGCTCCAGGTGCGGGCGCTGGTGGACGCCGAGGACCGGCGGTTTGGAACGGTTGTGGAGCTGGTGGAGTAATCCCCAGGGGCGCCGCCGTGGCCCCATCTGCCGCCGGCGGGGGCAAGGCGCGGCCCCAAAAACCAAACAAGGAACCAACCCCAGGGGCCCTGCGGGGCCTGCCTGGGCTGCAATAGAGCGGCTGCATCGGCCGCAGCGCGAAGGGGGAGGCCCCTTTGCGGAATCTAAGATTCGGAGGGAATCGCGTGGCTAAATCAAATCTGGTGATCGTGGAGTCGCCAGCCAAAGCAAAAACCATTGGAAAATATCTGGGGCCCAGCTATGAGGTGCTGGCCTCTATGGGCCATGTCCGGGACCTGCCCAAGAGCAAAATGGGCGTGGACCTGGAGGGGGGCGACTTTGCCCCCGACTATCAGCCCATCAAGGGAAAGGAGGAGACCATCGCCCAGCTGAAAAGCGCGGCGGACAGCAGCCAAAAGGTGTATCTGGCCACCGACCCGGACCGGGAAGGAGAGGCCATTTCCTGGCACCTGAAGGAGCTGCTGGAGCTCCCCGACAGCAAGACCAGCCGGGTGACCTTCAACGAGATCACCAAAAAGGTGGTCACCGAGAGCATCGCCGCCCCCCGGGAGATCGACCAGAACCTGGTGGACGCCCAGCAGGCCCGGCGCATTCTGGACCGGATTGTGGGCTATGAGCTCTCCCCCCTGCTGTGGAAGAAGATCCGCCGGGGCCTGTCCGCCGGCCGGGTCCAGTCTGTGGCCACCCGGCTGGTGGCCGAGCGGGAGGAGGAGATCCGGGCCTTTGTCCCCGAGGAGTACTGGACCCTGGAGGTGACCCTGGACCGGATCGCCCCCAACCAGGGCAGCTTCAAAACCCAGTTTTACGGCCGGGAGAAGAAGATGGAGCTCAAGTCCCAGCAGGAGGTGGACGAGGTTCTCTCCGCCATCCAGGACGCCCCCTTTGTGGTGAGCAAAATCAAGCGCCAGGACAAGCACCGCTCCCCGGCGCCCCCCTTCATCACCAGCTCCCTGCAGCAGGAGGCCTCCCGGAAGCTGAACATGAGCCCCCGGCGGACCATGTCCATCGCCCAGCAGCTGTATGAGGGCGTGGACATTGAGGGGGAGGGGACCGTGGGTCTTATCACCTACATGCGTACCGACTCCCTGCGGCTGTCTGAGGAGGCCGTGGCCGCCGCCCGGGCCTTTGCCGGGGCCCGGTATGGCCAGGACTATCTGCCAGAGGCCCCCCGGCAGTTTAAGACCAAGGCCGGGGCCCAGGACGCTCACGAGGCCATCCGCCCCTCCAACGTGGAGCTCACCCCGGAGAGCATCAAAAAGGACCTGACCGCCGAGCAGTTCCGGCTGTATAAGCTCATCTGGAGCCGCTTTTTGGCCAGCCAGATGGCCGGGGCCATTTACGACAGCGTGGGCATTGAGGTCACCAGCGCCGGCTATGTCTTTAAGGCCAGCCGGTCGGAGGTGAAGTTCCCCGGCTTCCTGGCCGTCTATGAAGAGGGCCGGGACGAGGAGGGGGAGGAGCTCCAGTCCCGCCTGCCCAACCTGCAGGAGGGGGAGACCGTCACCAAGGCGGCCACCAAGCCCGAGCAGAAGTTCACCCAGCCCCCCACCCGGTACACCGAGGCCACCCTCATCCGGGCCCTGGAGGAAAAGGGCATCGGCCGGCCCTCTACCTATGCCCCCACCATCTCCACCATCATGGCCCGGGAGTATGTGGTTAAGGACGGCAAGTACCTCCACACCACCCCCTTGGGAGAGGTGGTCACGGGGCTTATGAAAGACAAGTTCAACGACATTGTGGACTATGACTTCACCGCCGCCATGGAAAACCGCCTGGACAAGGTGGAAAGCGGCGAGGAAAACTGGAAGCAGGTCCTGCGGGACTTCTACCAGGACTTTAGCCTGGAGATGACCCAGGCGGAAAAGGACCTGGACGGCACCCGCATCAAGGTCCCCGACGAGGTCTCTGACGAGATCTGCGACCTGTGCGGCCGGCAGATGGTGGTGAAGTCCGGGCGGTTCGGGCGGTTTTTGGCCTGCCCGGGGTTCCCGGAGTGCACCTTTACCAAACCCCTGGTCATCCAGATGCCCGGCAAGTGCCCCAAGTGCGGCAGCCGGCTGCTGAAAAAGACCTCCCGCAACGGCTACACCTATTACGGCTGCGAGCGGATTGGGGATAAGCTGGGCCGGGTCTGCGACTTTATGACCTGGGACGTGCCCGTGAAGGACAACTGCCCCGAGTGCGGCTGGACCATGTTTAAGAAGTCTGGCCGGGGCTTTAAGAAGCCCTTCTGCATCAACGAGGCCTGCCCCGCCTTTGTCCCCGAGGAGAAGCGGGGGGGCTATCGGAAGAAGAAGACCGAGGAGGCCAAAGCCGAGGGGGCCGCAGCCCCGGAGGCAGCCCCGGAGGAAAAGAAGACCGCCAAGAAGACGGCCAAAAAGACCGCCGCGGAAAAGAAGACCACCGAGAAAAAGACGGCGGCCAAGAAACCCGCCGCCAAAAAGACCACCACCAAGAAGGCGGCGGCCAAGACCACCGAAAAGAAAGCCGCCCCCAAGAAGACCGCCAAAAAAGCGGAGACGGAGGAGCCCAATGAGTGAACGCGTCACCGTCATCGGCGGGGGCCTGGCCGGCTGCGAGGCCGCCTGGCAGCTGGCCCAGCGGGGCATCCCCGTGACCCTGTGGGAGATGAAGCCCCAGAAAATGACCCCCGC
>DBEYYM010000066.1:0-8924 GCA_048184675.1 Evtepia sp.
AGAGGTCTTGACCGCGCCCGCCGGTGCGGGCGTGCAAGCGTCTTTCGCAGAAAGACCTTGGCGCAGGCGGAATTCATTTCCGCCGAGCATGTAAAATCCACTCGGGGGGACCCCGCGGAGCCTGCTCCGTGGGGCCAAGACTGGGTATTTGGCCCGTTATGCTAAAATGGTCACATCGGCAGACAAGGGCGCAATCCTGGATTTCTGATGGTTCACACCATTGACAATCCGCCTGTCAAGGTCTACCATATACCTATCTGAATAGGAATCCCACCGCGATTTTAACAGAGAAGGGAAGTATATAAAATGTTGGACATTAAGATCACCAAAACCACCACGCCCAAAGAAAAGCCCCAGGGTAAGCTGGGCTTCGGCAAGGTCTTTACCGACCACATGTTCGTTATGAACTATACCAGGGGCAAGGGCTGGCACGATCCTCGCATCGTCCCCTATCAGGACATCACCCTCTCTCCCGCCTCCATGGTGTTCCACTATGGCCAGGAGATGTTCGAGGGCCTGAAAGCCTATAAGGGAGAGGACGGTGTGAACTACCTCTTCCGCCCCGATATGAACGCCAAGCGGACCAACGACACCAATGACCGTCTGTGCATCCCCCGGGTGCCTGTGGAGGACTATGTCCAGGCAGTGAAAGCCATCGTCTCGGTGGATCAGGATTGGATTCCCACCGAGCCCGGTACCTCCCTGTATATCCGGCCCTTCATCATTGCCACCGAGCCCTTCCTGGGGGTGGATGTCTCTGAGACCTTCCTGTTTATGATTATCCTGTCCCCCTCCGGCGCTTACTATGAGAGCGGCCTGGAGCCCGTGGGCATCTGGATTGAGGACGACTATGTCCGTGCAGTGCGCGGCGGCATGGGCTTTGCCAAGACCGGCGGCAACTACGCCGCCTCCCTGGCTGCCCAGGTGAAGGCCCATGACGACGGCTATTCCCAGGTGCTGTGGCTGGACGGCGTGGAGCGGAAGTACATTGAAGAGGTGGGCGCCATGAACATCTTCTTCAAGATCGACGGCAAGGTGGTTACCCCCATGCTCAACGGCTCCATCCTGCCCGGCATCACCCGGAACTCCGTGCTCCAGCTCTGCCGTGACTGGGGCCTGCCGGTGGAGGAGCGGAGAATCTCCGTGGACGAGCTCATCCAGGCCCAGCAGGAGGGCAAGCTGGAAGAGGTCTTCGGCACCGGCACCGCCGCTGTCATCTCCCCCGTGGGTAAGCTGCGCTATAAGAACGACGTGATGATCATCGGCGACGGCAAGATTGGCGAGCTGAGCCAGAAGCTGTACGACACCGTCACCGGCATCCAGCTGGGTAAGCTGGAGGACAAGTTCGGCTGGCGCGTCGTGGTGGACTGAGAAACCATATTGTAAGACAACTGGTCAAACGGCAGGGCCTTTGGGTCCTGCCGTTTGCTGAATCATCAGAAAGGGGATCACACAATGGACCAACTGGTATCCCGGCTGCTGCTCTATGGAGATTTGGGCCAGGACAGCATCTTAGGTAAGCTGGCAGAGGTCTTTCAGGATTGGAAGGGCAGCACTACCCCCCGGCAGGTTTTGGTGCGGGGGATCTATGACCAGGTCAAGCGCCTGCTGGACCTGGCCACAGACTATGGCTTTAACGGCAACCTGTGGCAGAACTATTTGACCTTCCTGCTCATGACCAACGAAAACTCCTTCAGCCTTATCACCGAGCGGGTGGGGGAGCTGGAGGGGTCGGTGAACCACTTCGCCCAGAACGACTTTCAGGTGTTCCGAAAGCTCTTTCACTATGACTTTTCCGCCATCGAGGGGGACCTGGGCATCGACTGCTTCACCACCCTGTGTGACTACAAGGCCATTTACAAGCACGAGCGGCGATACAACAAAAACGTCAGCGAGAAGGTCCGGGCCCTGAGCCAGCAGCTGGCGGAGGCCAAGGACGAGAGGGAATTTTTCACCCTGGTCACCGGCCATTACCGCCAGTACGGCGTGGGCCTTATCGGCCTGAACAAGGCCTTCCGCATTAAGTCTGGACCCGATGGGGTGACCCTTATCCCCATTTATAACACCGACAAGGTGATGCTCTCTGACCTGGTGGGCTACGAGCTGCAAAAGGAGCAGCTGCGGGGGAACACCGAGGCCTTTTTGGCCGGGCGGAGCACCAACAACGTGCTGCTCTACGGGGACGCGGGCACCGGAAAATCCTCCAGTGTCAAGGCTCTCATCAACGAGTACTATGACCAGGGCCTGCGGATGATCGAGATTTACAAGCACCAGTTCCGGGACCTGTCGGCGGTGATCGCCATGGTGAAAAACCGGAACTACCGGTTCATCATCTTCATCGACGACCTGTCCTTTGAGGAGAACGAGGTGGAGTACAAGTTCCTCAAGGCGGTCATCGAGGGGGGCGTGGAGACCAAGCCCGACAACATCCTTCTCTATGCCACCTCCAACCGCCGCAACCTCATCCGGGAAACCTGGAAAGACCGGGCGGATATGGAGCACGAAAACGACGTCCACCACTCGGACACCCTGGAGGAAAAGCTCTCCCTGTCGGCCCGGTTCGGGGTGCGGATCAATTACTCCATCCCCAACCGCAGCCAGTTTAAGGAGATCGTCCTCTCCCTGGCCCAGCGGCAGGGGCTGGAGATCCCTGAGGAGACCCTGTTGGCTGAGGCCAACAAGTGGGAGCTCCGCCACGGGGGCGTTTCCGGCCGGACAGCCCAGCAGTTTATCAATTACATGGCGGGACGCTATCCCGTCGGGGAGGACTGAGGGCCCATGGAGCTGACACAGGGGGTCCACCAGCTGCGGGTGGACTTTCAGGTGACGCCGGAGGTGAAGCGGTATGTCTACCTTTACCTGATCCTGGGCCAGGGCTGCTACCTTATCGACAGCGGTGTGGCCGGCAGTGAAGAGGTGGTGGCCCGGTATCTGGAGGCCCTTGGCCGGCCGGTGTCCCAGCTGCGGGGAATTTTTCTCACCCATGCCCACCCGGACCACATCGGTGGGGCGGCGGCCCTCCGGCGGCTGTCCGGCTGCAAGGTCTATGCCAGCGCCGGAGAGCGGCCCTGGATCGAGGACATCGACCGGCAGTTTCAGGCGCGGCCCATTCCCAACTTCTATGGGCTGGTGGAGGAGGGGGTCCCGGTGGACTGCCTCCTGGCTCCGGGGGACCGGCTGGCCCTGGAGCCCGGCCTGACGGTGGAGGTGCTGGGCACTCCGGGCCACTCGGCAGAGGGCCTGTCCTTTCTCCTGCCGGAAAAGGAGCTGGTTTTCACCGGGGATGCCATTCCGGCGCCGGGGGATATCCCCATTTATGTGGACAAAACCGCCAGCCTGGAGACTTTGGAGCAGTTGCGAGCCCTGGCGGTGAAGCAGGTGTGCCCGGCCTGGGACCGGGTCTATTCCAAGGCGGAGAGCCTTTCGGTGATCGACCAGGGGCGGGACCTGATCTGCCGCATCCAGCAGGCGGTGGACGAGCTGGAAGGGGCGCACGGCGGCCTGGACCAGCTTGTGGCCGGGGTCTGCGCCCGCTTGGGGCTGGAGGGCCTGGGGCAGAATCCCCTCTTCCGCAGAACGGTGGCCTGTCACCGGACAAAGACAGAATAACCAAGCCCCCAGCTGGCGGAGATGCCGGCCGGGGGCTTGGCCTTTTCTCCGGAGAAAAGCTGTGTTATAATAGCCCCAAGTGACCGAAAAAGGAGTTGGTACCTTGGAACGACTGCTGCTTTTGGAGGATGACCTGGCCCTGGGAGAGGGGGTCCGGCTGGCCCTGCAAAGTGAGGACCGGCCGGTGACCCTGTGCCGGACCCTGGCCGAAGCCCGGCGGGCCCTGGCGGAAGAGGGGCCTTTTGCCCTGCTGATCCTGGATGTGAACCTGCCCGACGGCAGCGGCCTGCAGCTGCTGACAGAGGAGAAGGGGCGGGCCCCGGTGATCCTGCTCACCGCCAATGACATGGAGACCGACATCGTCGCCGGCCTGGAGCTGGGGGCGGAGGATTATATTACCAAGCCCTTTTCCCTGGCGGTGCTCCGGGCCAGGGTGAACACCCAGCTGCGCCGGGGGAAAAGTGATGCCGGCAGTGTGGTGGAGGTAGGGGAGTTCACCTTCGATTTTGCCCGGATGGAGTACCGAAAGGCCGGGCGGCTGATAGAGCTGAGCAAGACCGAGCAAAAGCTGCTGAAGCTGCTGGTGCAGAACCGGGGCACCACCCTCAGCCGGGGAGACCTGCTGGACCGGGTGTGGACCGACGGGGCGGAGTATGTGGAGGAAAACGCCCTCTCCGTCACCGTCAAGCGCCTGCGGGATAAGCTGGAGGACACTCCCTCCAAGCCCAAGTATTTGAAAACGGTCTACGGCGTGGGCTATACCTGGGCGGTGAAGTGAGATGGGAATGACGGTGTGTTTGTGCCTGCTGGCCGCCGCCCTGGGGGCGCTGGCCGGGGGGCTGTGGTTCCGGCGGCGGGAGAAGAACACCTTGGAGAGCATGGATAAGATGCTGGATGAGGCCATCCAGGGGACCTTCTCCCAGGCGGATTATGATGAGAGCCTCCTGTCCGCAGTGGAGACCCGGCTGGCGGAGTATCTGGATGCCTCGGCGGTGTCTACCCGGAATCTCCAGGCGGAGAAGGATACGATTAAGACCCTCATCGGGGATATCTCCCACCAGACCAAGACCCCCATCGCCAATATTTTGCTGTACGCCCAGCTGCTGGGGGAGCAGGCCCTGCCCCCCAGCGCCGAAGCATTGACTTCGGCGCTGGAGCTTCAGGCAGAGAAACTGAAAACCCTCATTGAGTCCTTGGTGAAGACCTCCCGGCTGGAGACCGGAATCCTGACCTTCCACCCGGTGAAAGGGCCGCTGGAACCCATGCTGGAGGAGGCGGTGCTCCAGCTGCGCCCCAAGGCAGCGGAGAAGGGGGTCACCCTGACCCTGGTGCCCACCCAGGACGAGGCCAAGTTTGACCCCAAGTGGACGGCCGAAGCCCTGTGCAACCTGCTGGACAACGGCGTGAAATATACCCCGCCTGGCGGGGCGGTCACGGTGAAAGTGACGTCCTATGAGATCTTCTGCCGGATCGACGTCACCGACACGGGCATTGGCCTAGCTGAGGAGGAGCAGGCCAAGGTGTTCCAGCGCTTTTACCGGGCGGCCCAGGCCCGGGATGTGGAAGGGGTTGGCATTGGCTTGTATCTGGTGCGGCAGATTGCCGCCGGACAGGAGGGCTATGTGAAGGTGGTTTCGACGCCCGGGAAGGGAAGCACCTTTTCCCTCTTTTTGCCCCGGGGGTGAGGGGGCAACCTGGCAGTGGCGCCGGGAAACCGCACACCGCTGCCCCCGCTGCAAAAATCTTTCAAAACCGTTAGATTTCAGAAAGAACCTGGAAAGATTCCTATGCTATAGTCTGTATTGTCCAAAAGACGTACAGACTATTTTCTTGGGAACGGAGGAATAGAAATGACGATATTAGAAACCAAAGACCTGCGGAAGATCTACGGCGCAGGAGATACGGAGGTTCGGGCCCTGGACGGGGTGAACCTGACGGTGGAGAAAGGGGAGTTTGTGGCGGTGGTGGGGACCTCCGGGTCGGGGAAATCCACCCTGCTGCACATGCTGGGCGGGCTGGACCGGCCCACCTCGGGGTCGGTGACGGTGGACGGGCGGTCCATCTTTGACCTGAAGGATGAGGCCCTGACCATTTTCCGCCGGCGGAAGATCGGCTTTGTGTTCCAGAACTACAACCTGGTGCCGGTGCTCAACGTGTATGAAAACATTGTGCTCCCCATCCAGCTGGACGGCAAGGGGGAGGACAAGGCCTATGTGGACCAGATCATTGAGACCCTGGGCCTGGGGAAAAAGCTGCAGAACCTGCCCAACAACCTCTCCGGCGGCCAGCAGCAGCGGGTGGCCATCGCCCGGGCCCTGGCGGCCAAGCCCGCCATTATCCTGGCCGATGAGCCCACGGGGAACCTGGACTCCAAAACCAGTCAGGACGTGATGAGCCTGCTGAAGGTCACCTCCCAGCGCTTCGCCCAGACCATCGTGATGATTACCCACAACGAGGAGATCGCCCAGATGGCCGACCGGATCATCCGCATTGAGGATGGTCAGATTACCAGCCGGGGGTGAGAAGATGATCCGTGTATCCAATAAAAAATGTGTCCGCCGCCTGGGGCGGCAGTCCATGAAGGCGGCCAAAACCCGAAACCTCATCGCCGTGCTGGCCATCGCCCTGACCACGGTGCTCTTTACCTCTTTGTTTACCATTGCCATGTCCATCAACGACGGCTTTCAGGAGTCCAACTTCCGCCAGGCGGGCGGCTATGTCCACGGCGGCTTTAAGTACCTAACCGAGGAGCAGTTTACAGAGCTCAAAGACGACCCCCTCATAAAAGAGTGGAGCCTGCGGCGGTTTTTGGGCATGCCCAGCCAGGCGCCCTTCCAGAAAAACCACGTGGAGCTGGGCTACTCCGATGCCAACAGCGCCCACTGGATGTACTGCGACCCCATTGAGGGTCGCCTGCCCCAGGAGGGCACCGACGAGGCCGCCACCGACCTGGAGGTGCTGGAGCTGTTGGGGGTGGAGCCCGTGCTGGGCAACCAGTTTACCATCTCCTTCCAGGTGGACGGCAAGACCACCACCCAGACCTTTACCCTCTGCGGCTGGTGGGAGAAGGACCCTGTGTCCGTGGCAAACCACGTGCTCCTGCCGGAGAGCCGGGTGAACGCCGTGCTGGCAGAGGTGGGGGTTGTCCCCGGCCAGGCCGGGGACGGCATGACCGGCAGCTACAACCTGGATGTGATGCTGGGCAGCAGCCTGCACATCGAGGACGACCTGAACCAGATCCTGGCCAACCATGGCTATCAAACGGAAAGCCGGGCCCAGGAGGGCTACATCAACATCGGCGTCAACTGGGGCTATACCGGGACCCAGGTGTTTGAGAGCCTGGACTTCACCATGATCCTGGCCATTGGGGCCATGCTGCTGATTATCATTTTCACCGGGTACCTCATTATTTATAATGTGTTCCAGATTTCGGTGACCAACGACATCCGCTTTTACGGCCTGCTGAAAACCATCGGCACCACTGGGCGGCAGATCAAGGCCATCCTCCGCCAGCAGGCCCTGCTGCTCAGCTGCATTGGCATCCCTGTGGGCCTGGTGCTGGGCTGGGTTGTGGGCGGCCAGCTGACCCCCATTGTCATTGCGCAGCTGAACGGGGTGGCCAGCATCGTCTCCCTGAACCCGGTGATCTTTGTGGGGGCGGCCCTGTTCGCCCTGTTTACGGTCTTCCTCTCCTGCGCCAAGCCCGGCCGGATGGCGGCCAAGGTCTCCCCCATTGAGGCGGTGCGGTACACCGAGGGCGACGGAGGGAAACGGAAGGAGAAAAAGTCCGGCAAGGGGGTCTCCCTGCCGGCCATGGCCCGGGCCAACCTGGGCCGGAGCAAGGGCAAGACGGTGGTGACGGTGGTGTCCCTGTCCCTGGCAGTGGTGCTGCTGACCCTGACGGTGACCCTTACCAATTCCTTTGACATGGATAAGTACCTGCAGGACATGGTGGCGGACTTCCTCGTGGGCGACGCCGGACATTTCCAGAGCGGCGGAGATCTCTTTAACAGCGACATGGGCCTTCCCCAGGAGACCATCGATGCCATCACGGCCCAGGGAGGCGTCACCGAAGGGGGCAAGGTCTATGGCCGCACCACCCCGGTGGAGGAGTTTGTGACCGAGGATTACTTCCGCAGCAGCAGAAGCTGGATGGAACCGGAGTATATTGACAGTGCGTTGGAGTGGAGCGAAAAGCTCTCTGACGGCCGGGTGAGCGACACCGCCCAGCTTTTGGGCATGGAGGCCTTTGCCCGGAGCAAGGTGACGGTGCTGGAAGGGGACTTGTCCAAGCTGGACGAACCCGGCGGCCGGTATGTGGCGGCGGTCTACTCCACCGACGACTATGGCGCGGCCCGGACGGACTCCCACTGGGCCCGGCTGGGGGACACCATCACCCTGCGCTATGTGGAGGAGTACGAGTACTACGACCCCGACACCGGGGAAGTCTATGGGACTCGAGAGGAAGACGTGCCCGAGGGGGCAGGTTACCGGCAGCGGGCCATTCAATACCGGGATGTGGAGTATGAGGTGGCGGCCCTGGTGACGGTGCCCTCGTCCCTGGGCTACCGGTATTACGGCGCTGACGAGTTTGTGATGAACGACCAGACCTTTGTGCAGGACACCGGCAGCGACAGCGTGATGGTCTATGCCTTCAACGTGGACCCGGACAAGGTGGCGGACATGGAGGCCTTTCTGGCCGACTACACCGAGAACCAGAATCCCGATACCGACTATGAGAGCAAGGACCTCTATGTGGCGGAGTTTGAGAGCTTCCAGTCCATGTTCCTGATGCTGGGGAGCGCCCTGAGCTTCATTGTGGGCCTGGTGGGCGTGCTGAACTTCTTTAACGCCATCCTCACGGGCATCCTCACCCGGCGGCGGGAGTTCGCGGTGCTCCAGTCCATCGGTATGACGGGCAAGCAGCTGAAAACCATGCTGGTTTGCGAGGGCCTGTTTTATGCCGTGGGAGCGGTGGCCTTCGCCCTGGTCCTCATCCTGGCTCTGAGCCCGGTGATGTCCTCGGCGGTGGAGAATGTGTTCTGGTTTATGTCTTATCACTTTACCATCTCGCCCATTTTGATCCTGGCGCCTATCTTCGTGGTGCTGGGGTGTGTAATCCCCCTGGCGGTGTACCAGGCGGTGGCCAAGGCCTCCGTGGTGGAACGGCTGCGGGAAGTGGACGGATAAAACTTTATCGCAAGCCCCTTTTGCGGCCAGCGGCCCCATTCCTTGGAATGGGGCCGCTGGCTTTTGGCAGTCTCCCGGCCGAGGTGCAAAGATTGCACGAAAACAGGGGCGGAAGGACAGAAAAA
>DBEYYM010000067.1:0-2585 GCA_048184675.1 Evtepia sp.
CTGGAGCAAAGAGGCATCCAGCACGTTCAGAATGCCGTATTTTTTGGTGATCTCAGTGGCCGCTTTCATGTTCTCGTAAGAGATGGGCTGTCCACCGATCAGGTTGGTGCCGGCCTCCAAACGCATGTAGGGCACATTGGCCGGGGTCTCTGCCTGGATACATGCCTCCAGCTTTTCCAGGTCGATGTTGCCCTTAAAGGGGAGATCGCTTTTGGACACCAGGCCCTCGTCCCGCACCAGCTCTTCCACCCGGCCGCCCAGGCGGGTAATGTGGGCCTTGGCGGTGGTGAAGTGGTAGTTCATAATAACGCAGTTGCCCGGCTTCACAAACCGCTGAGTCAGGATGTTTTCACAAGCCCGCCCCTGGTGGGCCGGCAGAAGGTGCTCAATCCCGAAAAGTTCCGTCAGTTTGGCGTTCATGCGGTAGAAGGTCTCACTGCCCGCATAGGCATCATCTGCCCGGAGCATGGCCGACTGCATGTTATCGCTCATGGCGTTAACGCCGGAATCTGTCAGCATATCCAGGAAGATATCTCCATTGTGAAGCTGGAAGGTATTGAAGCCAGCTTCTTTTATTTTCTGCAGGCGCTGATCCGTGGGCAGCAGGTTCAGCTTCTGTACGATCTTCACTTTGTGCATCTCCATGGGGATAGGAGCGTGCTTGTAAAACGTAATCTCTGGCATGGTTGTTTCCCTCGCTTTTTGAGTTTATAGGTTTAAAGCATTGAGCGTCTTTATTTTAGGCTTGAAATCGAATTTTGTCTAATATATAATTTTGATAAATTCATAAGTCGAACTTATATTTTAGGAGCCTACTATGGACTTAAAGCAAATCTCTTATATATTAGCCATTGCAAAGGCCGGAAACATGACCCGAGCCGCTGAGCAGGTGCACATATCCCAATCCGCCCTGAGCCAAGCCTATCGAAGCTTGGAAAAAGAGCTGGGTATCACCCTGTTCCAAAAAAATGGGCGCGGGCTGGAACTAACCAGCGACGGCCTATTTTTTTGTGAAAAGGGCGGAGAACTCTTGGGCCTGGCAGACGAGTTTCAAAAAATGCTGGAACAGCGAAAGCTCCAGCAGCTGCACATCTTGAACTACTTTACAGACGTAGTTGACAACTGTGACGAAACCCTTCTACAGTACCAATCCTTCTTCCCCGACATTTGTTTTGAGCGGTCCTATGGCTCCACCAGAGATGCCATCGATTTCCTCCGCAGCGGCCAAATTGATTTTGCGCTGACCCTGCGCCGCATTGAGGAGGCCGACCTCCATTCGGAATGTCTCATTGACGAGCCGGTGGTGATTCTGATCAGTCAAGACTCCCATTTGGCGAACCTGCCCTCAATCCACATCTCCCAGCTGGACGGAGAAACCCTGACCATCTACCAAAACGCAGAAAGCCTGAAGCTTTTGTTTTTGGAATTTTTCTCCAAGGGCGGGGCGGTGCCTGCCCGGGTCCTTCAGCTCTATGACCCAGTGCTCCAGGTGCAGCAGAACACCGGCTTTATCTTCATGCCCCAGAGCACCTATCACTGCTTCCGTGCCCGTCGTATTTTGGAACGGTGTCAGGGCATTTTGGTCAAAGACGACTTTTGCCGCCGGCGGGTCTTTTTGACCTACAGCAAAAAACGCCCTTTGAGCCCCCTCTGTCAGGCCTACTTCTCCTATCTGCGGGACTACCACGCCCTTTCCGCCCGGGAGCGCTGCCTGCCAGAGCTGAATCGATTCCAGGCGGGGCGGCCCTATCATTTGGAGATTATTGGGTCATCGAGAGAAAAGCATCAACGATAAACAGGGCCTTTGACCGAAAAATATTACCGAAACTTTTCTCCTCTTAGCTCTTGCATTTTTCATTGACACAGGGTACAATACACTCAGACAAGCAAAGGAGATCACGATATGAGCGAAGAATACGGCGCAAATTTCATCACCGTGACCGACGACGAAGGCAACGAATTCGAGCTGGAACATCTAGACACCATCGAGTTCAACGGGCAGACCTACCTGGCCTTTTTCCCCGCCGTTCAAGAGGGCGAAGAGGAAGCAGACGAGGAGGAGCTCGGTCTTGTGATCCTAAAGGCCATCCAGGAAAATGGCGAGGAAATTCTCTCCACCTTGGACAGCGATGAGGAAATTGATGCGGTGTACAACGAATTTATGAAAGAGCTTTTTGCAGAGGAAGAGGAGGAATAACCTCCAGCATTTGGAGCACCTCTCCCCGGCAAAGATTCATCAAAATAGCACACAATAAAATACACATGGAAACGCCCTGCTCGGTGCGTGGAAATGGGCCCTTTTAAACCCACATTTTTTAAACGGGACGCTGGCTCGCCGTGTGGATTGCAGGCCTCCTGACCTTTGGTCGGAAGTTGGAAGCAGTGAAGCACGCCGGAGGCAACCCACCTGCCATTACGTGCAGGTTTTAATTGGGCCCCCACGGCCAGAGCGGGGCTTTCTGATTTTCCCTCTGCCTTTTCTTTTCGCCCCGCTCCCCTGCCAAATGAACCCGTTTTGGCAGGTTTTTTTGCCATTATCCCCTGTTCTTTTCGGTTCTTTTTGTCAAAACGACGGTTATGTAACT
>DBEYYM010000068.1:0-3450 GCA_048184675.1 Evtepia sp.
CCTTCGGGCTGTACCGTGGGTTGGTAGCAGGCCTGCGGCCCATTATCTGATAGGTGGGAAGCGTGCGCGCCTGCCGGCTCGGCGCGCAGGGGTTGTTGGTGTGGCACTTCGGGAGTGCGATAGTATGTCTACTGTCCACACTGCAAAATTCTTAACGCTCGTGCTCGTTCGATGCAAAGTATCGACAGGTAGAAAAATATCATTGCCGCTTTCCACCCTCTCCTAGCAGTCTTCCAAAAACTGCCCCAGCCCGCCTAGCTGGTGGGCGGGCCCGTAGAGCCTAGAGGGTCAGGGCCGCAGGCCAGTGAAACCCGTTAGGACCCCCGACCCAAAGGGTCGTAATACCCAGAGATTGGGGGTCCAGGGGGAAAGAACCTCTTTCCCCCTGGTCTTATTTCCCCTCTTTCTTGAAATAAAGAGGGCCCCCGCGCCGGGCGGCGCAAACCCCCACGGCGCAGTGTGCGCCGACACCCCGTACCGGCCCTGGGGCCGACCCCAATCCCAAAGGGTACGTCCCCCACGTCGCAGGATTGCGACCATCGCCGGTGCCCGGCCCTCCGGGCCGGACCACCCAGTGCCAGGGCACGCCCCCCCAAGGGCCCTGCCCTTGCCCCCCAATAATTTGCCGTTGCATTTTCTCCCCACCCCCACTATAATAAAAGCAACAAGAATGTTAGCAGGGGGAAACCAAGATGATCCTAACCGTCGACATCGGCAACACCACCACCACCATGGGCCTGTTCACCCCCCAGGGGGCCCTTCAGTTCCGGGGGGCCATTAAAACCGATAAGAACAAAACCCGGGACCAGATCGCCATCGACCTGCTGGACATGTTCCACCTGTACCGGGCGGAGATGGAAACCGTCACCGGGGCAGTGGTCTCCAGCGTGGTGCCACCCATGACAGCGGCCATGGCGGCGGCCATCCGGCAGCTGAGCGGGGTAGCCCCCATGATCGTGGGACCAGGGGTGAAAACAGGGATGAACATCCTCTCCGACGTCCCCAACCAACTGGGGTCCGACATTGTGGCCTCCTCCGTGGCGGCGCTGCAGAAATATCCCCAGCCCATCATCGTCATCGACATGGGCACCGCCACCACCCTGTCCTACCTGTGGGAAAACACCTACAAGGGCTGCGCCATCTTCCCCGGGGTGCGCATCGCTGTGGAGGCCCTGTCCGGCCGGGCCGCCGAGCTGCCCCACATTTCCATCGAAGCGCCCCCCTCCGTGTTCGGCCGCTCCACCATCGACGCCATGCGCTCCGGCATCCTCTATGGCAACGCCGGCATGATCGACAGCATGATCCAGCGGATGGAAGAGGCCGCCAAGCCCGCTGCCACCGTGGTGATGACCGGCAGCCACGCCGCCATGATCCAGAAATACTGCCAGCGGGAGATCCTCATTGACGAAAACCTCCTGCTGGACGGCCTGTATTACCTCTACCAGAAAAACCAGGACCGCCGCCGCAAAAAGAGCGATTAAGCGCCCCACCGCCCCCCGCCAGCCCATGGCAGGGGGCATTTTTTCGGTTTTTATGAAAGTGGACAAGAAAAATTTTTCAAATTTCGAAAAATTTCGCCTTTCCCTATTGCAAATATGCAAGTTTCTCACTATAATGTGTCACCGAGAAAAGAATGATATGGGAGGCCTTCTTTATGAAAGCACTGTCCACACTGGCCCGTTCCGTTCGGGCATCCACCACCATGGCCATCGACACCCAGTTCAAAAAGATGCGGGCTGACGGCATTGACGTCATCGGCTTCAGCGTGGGAGAACCTGATTTCTTCACCCCTGAGCACATCAAGCAGGCTGGGATCCGCGCCATTGAGAATAACCAGACCAAATACACCCCCACCCCCGGCACCCTGTCCCTGCGCCAGGCCGTGTCCAAGCGGCTGAAAGAGGACTGGGACCTGACCTACTCCCCCGAGGAGATCGTGGTCAGCGGCGGCGGCAAACCCATTCTCTACACCGCCCTGAAAGCCCTGGTTGACCCCGGCGACGAGGTCATCCTCCCCGCCCCCTACTGGGTGAGCTACTACGAGCTCATCAAAATGGTGGGCGGCGTGCCCGTGGTGGTGGAGACCACCGAGGAGAGCGGCTTTAACCTGACCCCCGACCAGCTGAAAGGGGCCATCACCCCCAAGACCAAGGCCCTCATCCTCAACAGCCCCTCCAACCCCACCGGCATGATCTACAGCCGGGAGCACCTGGAGGCCCTGGCCCAGGTCTGCCAGCAGGCCGACCTGTACGTTATCGCCGACGAGATGTACAGCAAGCTCATCTTCGACGGCAAGGAGTTCGTCTCCTTCCCCACCCTGTCTCAGGACGCCAAGGCCCGGACCATCCTGGTCAACGGCGCCTCCAAAACCTACGCCATGACCGGCTGGCGCATCGGCTTTGCCGCCGCCAGCAAGGAGATCATCCAGGTCATGAGCAACTACCTCAGCCACAGCGCCTCGGGCACCTGCTCCATCGCCCAGGCCGCCGCAGAGGAGGCCTTCGGGGGCTCCCAGGCGGAGATCGAGGCCATGCGCCAGGAGTTTGAGGTCCGCCGGAACTACCTCTACGAGAGAATGTCTCAGATCCCCGGGGTCCACCCCGTCCGGTCGGAGGCCACCTTCTATATGCTTATGAACCTGGAGCAGCTCATCGGCAAGACCCTGTACGGGGTGGAGATCCACGACGCCGACGACTTCGCCAACGTCTTCCTGAAGGAAGGCCTGGTGGCGGTGGTCCCCTGCACGGGCTTTGGGGCCCCCAACTATGTGCGGTGGTCCTTTGCGGTGTCCATGGAGAACATCAAGGAAGGGCTGGATCGGTTGGAAACCTTTTTGAAGAACGCGTAAAGGGGGTTTCCTTTCCTTGCCTTTTGAAACGGCGGGTTTCCCTTTGGGAGGCCTGCTGTTTTTTTGCCTTTGGGTGCTGGGGGGCCGGCCCTTTGGCTGGAGGGTCCGGCCCTTTGGGCCGGGTACGAGAAGTGGTCGCAGCCCTGCCACGTGGGGGGCTTGCCCTTGGGGATTGGGGGCGGCCCCAGGGCCGGTACGGGGTGTCGGCGCACACTGCGCCGTGGGTTTTTGCGCCGCCCGGCGCGGGGGTCCGGCCCGGAAGGCCGGGAACCTGCCGTGGTGCGAACCGCACCGCTGGATGCCCTCGCCGGGCGGGCAGCCTACCCGGCTGGGGCCCCATTTCTTTCGAAGAAATGGGGGAAAGAAGACCAGGGGGAAGGAGTTTCCTCCCCCCTGGACCCCTCTTCTCTAGTGGGTGTAACCCTTCGGGCTGTACCGTGGGTTGGTAGCAGGCCTGCGGCCCAAGCGCGGCAGGTGGGATGCGTGCGCGCCTGCCGGCTCGGCGCGCAGGGGGTGTGGGTGTGGCCCTTCGGGAAGGGGATAGTGCATCTTTCCCCATAATTATGAAAACCACAACGCTCACTCTCTTCTGATATGGAGCA
>DBEYYM010000069.1:0-5967 GCA_048184675.1 Evtepia sp.
TATAAAAAATAGTGACAAAGACTTGCCGGAAAACAAGAAGTTATGTATACTATATTCGATTACACGCTTTTTTGCGTTCGAATCCATAAGCAAAGGAGGCCAGGACCTTGGCCCGAAAGAAGAAACGCAGATTGAAAAAGAAGTACCGTGTCCTGCGGGGCGTCTATGTGGCAGTGGTTGCCATTGCTGCGGTGATTGTCATTGGATATGGTGTTTATAAAGTTGCAGTGCCTACCCCTAGCATGGCACCGGCGGAGACAAACCAGACGGCAGAGGAGGACACTGCCCCCGGCATGACCAAGGGCAGCCATGTCCGAAAGGAACAGACCTACACCTTCATGCTGGTCTGCCCCGACCAGAGCAGCGGCAACGCCGACGCCATCATGCTGGTGACTTATGATGTGCCCAACCAAAAGGTGGGCATGCTCTCCATTCCCAGAGACACGTTGGTTAACGAATCTTATCCCAAGATTAACGCCTCCCTTCACGCCGGCGTGGAGAACCTCCAAGAGGTGGTCTCCGACCTGGTGGGGTACCCCATCGACTTCTATATCAGCATCGACCTAGACGGCTTTGTGGAGCTGGTGGACGCCGTGGGCGGCGTGGAGTTTGACGTTCCCGTGGAGATGTATTATAACGACCCCACCCAGGACCTGAACATCTTCTACCAGCCCGGCATGCAGCACCTGGACGGCCAGTCGGCCATGGAGGTCTGCCGCTTCCGGAAAAACGGCGACGGCACCGGCTATCCCTTGGGGGATATCCAGCGCAGCGAAACCGTCCGGAACCTGATGATTACCGTGGCCAAAAAGCTGGTGGCCAACATCGGTAAGCTGGACCAGTTTATGGATATCCTCCAGCGCAATGTGGAGACCAACCTCTCGGGCACCGACCTGGCTTGGTTTGCCACCAAGGCCATCAGCCTGAACCTGAGCACCGGTGTCTCGGGCAACTCTCTGCCCGGCGACGGCAACGTCACCGCCAAGGGAGTTACCTACTGCTATGAGCTGGAGCCCACCGAGAGCTTGGCCCTCATCAACCAGCTGGTGAACCCCTACACGGGGGACCTGACAGCGGAAGACGTGAATTTCTGCTACCTGAACAAGTCCAACGGCAGGCTGACCCAAGCGGACGCCAGCATGTTTGAGACCCAGGACGATACCGACGGCAGCAACACCGGGACTGCCGCGCAAACCCCGGAATATGATTAACCTTCCAACCATTGGCTTACCCCACGGGAGAGACCACAGTGTCTCTCCCGTTTTTTTGGGACGAAAACGGCCAAAAAATGAAAGTGAAAGTAACATAACTTGCAAAAATGGATTGGAAGTTCTTACAAAAAGATATGTAAGTATGAAAAAGTGAAACGGTTTTTCAAGTAAAATGCAGAGTAAACACCAAGAAGGAAAATTTATGGGAGTTTACAAAAAAGAAATGAAAAATTCCAATTTACGTCAAATTTTTCGAAAAAAACGAGCAATACCAACAAAAAATGAAATCGTTTCTTGTGCAAATAATGTATATTTGTAAAAAATAACGAAGAGTTTGCCGTTGCGTTTTGAAAAATTGGTGTTATAATGAGCTTGCATCGATGAAAAGACGTGGAAAAAGAGAAAGGAATTCCCCCGACAATTTTGCCGACGGGAAAATTGCAAGTCAAAGCAAATGTGTATTTTTGTTAGGAGGGACCGTAATGAATCTCATGCTTCCTACCGCGCGGCGTAAAGATGGTGAGAAGCAGCCCTGCATCAAGATCTGGAAATTCGACCTTCGAATCCCCTTCGTCCATTATGAATGGGAAATCCCGGAAATGGTTCAGGCCTGTGTCGTCTTCATGACTGGCTCCGCAGCCACTGCATACCTGCAGGATCTGTTTGGCTTCACCTTTGAAATGGCACTGTCCATCGTGTTTGTCCATGAGCTGCTGTACATGGTCAATAACACCCTGGGCGACCCCCTGATCGGTGGCTGGATTACCCCCGCAGTGCCGCTGATTACCGCATTCTTGTTGAACTTCGAGGGCGTCGACAGAATGTACGCACTGACAGG
This sequence comes from Evtepia sp., assembly GCA_048184675.1. Classification (GTDB taxonomy): domain Bacteria; phylum Bacillota; class Clostridia; order Oscillospirales; family Oscillospiraceae; genus Evtepia. The sequence goes on from DBEYYM010000069.1 coordinate 2,050, forward strand.
CATGGAACTGATCCTTGGCCTGATGTACGTCATCCTGGGCGTCACCGGCATTGCAACCAAGCTGATCGACATCTGTCCTCAGAGCTTGAAAGGCGGTATTCTGATCGGCTCAGGATTCGCAGCCTGTTGCGGCGCCTACGGCTTCAAAGCAGTCGAGGCCGGCGGCAAAGGCTTCTTTATGTATCCTGTCTCCTGGTCCATCGGCTGCTGCCTGGGCATCTTCCTGCTGTTCTCCCAGGGCTTCGGCAAGGTGAAGTTCAACAGCAAGAACCCCATTATCAAGCTGATTACCAAGGCCGGCTTCGTGCCTTCCATCATCCTGGGCGGTATCATTGCCTGGATCATCGGCGAGTGCGAACTGCCTGATTTCTCCACCGTTACCAGCTTCTGGTTCAACCCCATCCCCGGCCTGACCTGGGTTTGGAAGAACTTCTCCATCGTCGGCATCGGTATCAATCCTCAGATCCTGGTCCAGACCATCCCCATGGCCATCATGTGCTACGTTATCGCATTCGGCGATATCGTCGGTGGTACTGCCTTCATGGAGGATACCAAGCGCTATCGTGACGACGAGTACATCGATGTGAACCCCGACCGTACCAACATGTGCTGCGGCTTCCGTAACCTGATCGAGGCTTTCTTCAGCCCCACCTGCACCATGTCTGGTCCTCTGTGGTCCGCTATGACCGTGTCTGTGGCCGAGCGTTATAAGACCGGTAAGGACAACATGTACTCCATCTTCGGCGGCTCTTGTACCTTCAACACCACCAAGTGGATCTGCCAGCTGATCGTGCCTCTGATGGCTCTGATTAAGCCCATCCTGCCTCTGGCAATGGCACAGACCCTGATCATTCAGGCCTTTGGCTCCTTCTACGTGGGCATTAACATGTGCCGCACCAACGTGGAGCGTGGCTGCGCTGGTATCACCGCCGGTGCTATCGCCACCTGCGCCAACCCCTCTTATGGTCTGTTCGTCGGCATCGCCCTGGCTATCTTCATCGAGATCCTGGGCACCACCAAGAAAGAGCGCCGCGCTCTGGTGGAAGAGGGCATCGACATCTATGTCAACTCTTGTAACGACCTGCTGGCTGAGCTGGATGCCAAGGAGGCAGCAAAGGTTGCCAAGAAGCACTAAGCGAATTTTACGCCTTATTCATCTAGTAAACTTTTCGAAGCAATTAGATTTTAACTTTTCCTGAATCAAACCAATCAGTTTCTTTTCGGATGCAGCAAACCCCGGCTCTCTGTGCAAGCAGAGAGCCGGGGTTTTTCTGTTCTTAGGGTGCTGACGCCTCCGGCGGCTGGAACAGAGCCAGCCAGGCCTGGCGATGCTGCGGAGGGATTGCCTCCAGGGGGAGGTCCCGGGCTGGGGTGCCGGCCTCCTTGGCGGCCGTATAGTACCAGCACTTGGCGTCCAGGGTGGCCAGGGTCTGCTGGAGCTGGGCCACCTGGGCCAGCACGGCCTGGCGCTGCCGCTGGAGCATCTCCAGGCGGGCGTCCATGGTGCCGTCCCCCTCCAGGGCCAGGTGGAGATAGGTTCGGATCTCTTTGAGAGGCATGCCGGTTTTTTTCAGGCAGCCGATGGTCTGCAGCCATGCATAGTCCTTGTCGTGGAAAATCCGCATGCCACCGGACGACCGCGCAACAAAGGGGAGCAGCCCCTCTTTGTCGTAATAGCGCAGGGTGGAGGGGGGCAGCCCCAGCAGCTTGGCCATTTCACCCACCGTGTAGGTCACGAAACACCGCCTCCTTTGAAAAGTTTCTCTTGACTTAAAGTTGGGTTTCACTTGTATCATGGGTTTGTAGCTCCTCAGCAGAATACCGCCTGGCGCCGGCCTTGTCAAGGGGACGGGCTGGCAAAGGCAAATCGAGGAGCCCGAAAACAGGAGGTTATGCAATATGGAATTTGTTACCTTATCCAACGGGGTTTCCATGCCCATGCTGGGCTTTGGCGTCTATCAGGTGCCCCAGGACCAGTGCGAGGCCTGCGTGCTGGAGGCCCTGGACGTGGGCTATCGGGCCATCGACACCGCCCAGAGCTATTTCAACGAGGCCCAGGTGGGCAGCGCCGTTGCCAAGTCCGGCGTGCCCCGGGAGGAGATTTTCCTGACCACCAAGGTCTGGCTGGAGCACTATGGTTATGAACCGGCCAAAGCCTCTGTGCTGGCCTCCCTGGAGAAGCTGCAGACCGATTACCTGGACCTGGTGCTCCTCCACCAGCCCTTTGCAGATGCCTACGGCGCCTGGCGGGCCCTGGAGGAGCTGTATGAGCAGGGGAGGATTCGGGCCATTGGCGTCTCAAACTTTTCCCCTGACCGCCTGGTAGACTTCCTGTCCTTCCAGCGGATCCGCCCCATGGTCAACCAGGTGGAGAGCCATGTTTTCCACCAGCAGCAGGGGGCCAAGGAATGGATGGACAAGTACGGCGTGCAAATGGAGGCCTGGGCGCCCTTTGGAGAGGGGAGAGGGGGAACCTTCACCGAGCCCACCGTGGCCGCCATCGCCACCCGCCACGGGAAGACCCCGGCCCAGGTGATGCTGCGCTGGCAGCTTCAGCGGGGGGTGGTGGTCATCCCCAAATCGGTCCACCGGGCGCGGATGGAGGAAAATTTCCAAGTCTTCGATTTCTCCCTGACCCCAGAGGAGATGGCGGAAATCGGAACCCTGGACCAGGGAAAAAGTGCCTTTTTCTCCCACCAAGACCCGGCCATGGTGGAGTGGTTTGTGCAGATGGTGGAGGAGCGGAAGCGCCAGCAGGACAGCACCAAAGAGACCAAAAACTGGTAAAGAAACACCGCCCCCGTGCACAGCACGGGGGCGGCGATGCTATTTGGGGAAGGGCAGGTTATTTGTTCTCCTGCTGCTCCTTCAAAAAGTCCTGATACAGCATGCTGGGCTGCACGCCGGTGTTGTTTTGGTATTTCCCGGAGGTGTACTTCTCATAATCCCCCTGGATGGTGTGGTAGTAAATCTGGCAGATCTCCACATTGGGATAGATCACGATGGGGTGGATGCAGAACATCTCCAGGGTCCAGTACCCGGCAAAGCCCACGTCTCCAAAGCCGGCGGTCACGTGGATAAAGAGGCCCAGCCGGCCCACAGAGGAGCGCCCCTCCAGCATGGGGACGAATTCTTCGGTTTTGGTGTATTCCAGGGTGCGGCCCAGATAGAGCTTGTTGGCCTCCAGCAGCAGGCCGGTCTCCGGGATGACCAGGCGCTTGACGGGGTTGTTGGCCTTCATATCCAGGGTGTCGGTATCATAGACCAGCAGCTCGTTGGACAGGCGCAGGTTGTAGCTATTGGGGTTGAGCTGGGATGGGCGATAGGGCTCGATGATGATATTTCCGCCCAAATTTTTCTTGATTTCCTCGCCGGACAGCAGCATGGAAGGTCCCTCCTTACTCTCTCTATTTATATGGAATGCCAGAAAGCGCCGGCAGCCGGCGGCCTATTGGCCTTGCGCGCTCCGGGATAGCTCCCCAAATTGGAGGCAGATCCCCTTGATGCAGGTCTGCAGGGCCTTTCGCAGGTGGCCGTAATAGCTCTGGCTCAAAAGCTCGATGAGGGGGTCAGGTCCCCGGTGGAGATCATATCCCACCAGCAGCTCCCGGATAAACCGGCGGGCCAGTTCTGTGGCCATGGTGCAGTCGGCGTCTAGAATGGTCCCCCCGGGAAGCTCTGCTGTGACCACCAGAACCAGGTGGTTATAGAGCTTTTGGGCGGTGGTGTTGTCAGGCAGCTTAGCGTAGCCAGACAGAAAAACCTTGCGCACGGGGATCCCTCCATCACAGTGTGTTCAATAATTTTACTCTATCACAGGCTGCCGGGGATGTCAATGATTGAGGAAATGTGGCTGGAAAAAAGAGGGAAAATCTTGAGGCGTTAGCCTAAGCTAACAAAAAGTCACTGGAAGATTCC
>DBEYYM010000070.1:0-6756 GCA_048184675.1 Evtepia sp.
GAAATGGGGCCCCCGCGCCGGGCGGCGCAAAAACCCACGGCGCAGTGTGCGCCGACGCCCCGTACCGGCCCTGGGGCCGCCCCCAAGCCAAGAGGGTCAGCCCCCCACGTCGCAGGCCGGCGCCGCCCCCCGTTCCCGGCCCGCAGGGCCGGCTCACCCCGTGCCAGGGCACGTCCCCACGCGGCGGGGCTCCCCCCGACACCATCCCCGTTGACGAGGCTTCCGTTTTCTGGTATAATCACTAACAAAGTTAGCTTATACAGGAGTGTCAACCTTATGACCGACGACTATGAGGGGCTGGCCAACGAGCTGCTCCAAGTAAACGAAGCCCTCCTCCAGGACCCCGCCCCGCGGCTGATCACCCAGCTGACCCGGGGGGAGCATTTTGTTTTGAACTACCTTCTCACCCATCACCACCAGGCCCACCCGGTGGAGCTGAGCCGCCACATGGTGGTGAGCACCGCCCGCATCGCCGCCCTGCTGGGGCGGATGGAGGCCAAAGGCCTCATCTCCCGGGTGCCCGACCCCCTGAACAACCGCCGGGTGAATGTCACCCTCTCCGCCCAAGGGCTGCAGGCCATCCAGGCCTTTCGCAGCCAGGTTCTCTCCTGCGCGGCCCAGATGCTGGCCGGCCTGGGGCCGGAGGACGCCAGGGAATACATCCGCCTGCACAAAAAGCTCCTGACCAGTTTGGCCGCCCGCCGGCCCACCGGCTAACTTTGCCTATCCTGCAAATACCGAGGTGACCCCAAATGAACGACATGAACCAAGGAGGCGTCTTCCGCACCCTGTCCCCAGAGCGGATTGACCAGCTCTTCCACAGCCCCGCCCTGCGGCGGCTGTTCCAGGCCAACGCCTCTGACGAATACGCCCTAATCTGGCTGCTATCCAAGCACACCAAGGACACCGGCAGCGAAAAAATCTACCTGAAAGACATGGTCGGGGAGCTGGGCCTGCCCATGCACCGGGTCTCGGCCATCGCCCGCTCCCTTCAGGACAAGGGCCTGGTCCAGTGGACCCACGACGGCAACGGGGAGGAGGGCACCTACATTCTCCTCACCGACACCGCCCTGGCCTCTGCCCAGAGCCACCGCCAGGCCATGCGGGCCTATCACCAGCGGGTGGTGGCCGCCTATGGAGAGGAGAAGTTCCTCCACCTGCTGGGGGAGATCACCCAGCTGGAGGAGATCTTGCGGCAGGAAGCCGAGAAGTTGGAGGCGACCCATGACGAAGCGTAACGTGGAAACCTATGCCGCCGACCTGGCCCCCCTGTGCCGGGAGAACGACACCATTTCCGAGTCCCTGTTCCAGGAGTACGGCGTGAACCGGGGCCTGCGGGACGTGAACGGCGTAGGGGTCCTCACGGGCCTGACCAACATCTCCAAAATCGTCTCCTTCCGCACGGAAAACGGCCAGCGGGTGCCCTGCCAGGGCCAGCTGTGGTACCGGGGCTACAACGTGAAAACCCTCATCGACGGCCTGGGCCCCCAGGACCTGGGCTTTGAGAAGATCGCCTACCTCCTCCTCTTCGGCCAGATGCCCACGGGGGAAGAGCTGGCGGAGTTCACCCAAATCCTCAGCGACTGCCGCACCCTGCCCACCAACTTCACCCGGGACGTCATCATGAAGGCCCCCTCCAAGGACATCATGAACTCCATGACCCGCAGCGTGCTGACCCTGGCCAGCTACGACGACCAGGTCACCGGGGACCTGGGCAACTCCATCCGCCAGTGCATCCGGCTGATCTCGGAGTTCCCCATGCTGGCCGTCTACGCCTACCACGCCTACAACCACTATGAGAACAACGACAGCATGTACATCCACCGGCCCGACCCCAACCTGTCCACCGCCGAGAATATCCTGCGGATGCTCCGCCGGGACATGTCTTACACCCAGCTGGAGGCCAAGGCCCTGGACATCGCCCTCATCCTCCACATGGAGCACGGAGGCGGCAACAACTCCACCTTCACCACCCGGGTGGTGACCTCCTCGGGGTCGGACACCTACTCCACCATGGCCGCCGCCCTGTCCTCTCTGAAGGGCCCCCGCCACGGGGGCGCCAACATCAAGGTCATCGAGATGATCCAGGACATCAAGGCCCACCTGACCGACTGGACCGACCCCGACGAGACCCGCGACTACCTGGCAAAGCTCCTGAACAAGGAGGCCTTTGACCGCAGCGGCCTCATCTACGGCATGGGCCACGCGGTCTACTCCATCTCCGACCCCCGGGAGCAGATCCTCCGCTCCTTCGTCAACCAGCTGGCCCTGGAAAAGGGCCGCCAGGACGACCTGGCCCTCTACCGGAACATCGAGGAGGAGGCCCCCAAGCTCATCTCCAAGAACCGGCCCATTTACAAGGGGGTCAGCCCCAACATCGACCTGTACAGCGGCTTCCTCTACGACCTGCTGGGCATCCCCATGGAGCTCTACACCCCCCTCTTCGCCATCGCGCGGATCGTGGGGTGGAGCGCCCACCGGATCGAGGAGCTGGTCTGCATGAACAAGATCATTCGCCCGGCTTACATGAGCGTCATGCGGGAGAAGGCGTGAGGCCTTTCCCCCACCCCTTTATACGACCAAGGCGGAGCCCTAAAAGGGCTCCGCCTTTTTGCTTCCAGCGGTTTTGGCAGGGGCCCGCTCCGGAGGGCAGGTTTCCCTGCCCCAAAGCAGGCAGCAGAAAAGCGGGGCGGCAGATTGCCGCCCCGCTGGTGCTGGGGATCGTTACTTCGCCACGGTTTCACAGAAACGCATAAGGATGGTGGCCACCTGGGCCCGGGTGGCGTTGCCTTGGGGGACCAGGGTGGTGGGGGTCACGCCGGTGATGAGACCCTGGGCGTTGGCCCAGGCCATGGGGTCGGCGGCGTAGGCGCTGATCTGGCCAGCGTCGGTGTAGCTGCTCAGGTCAGCCTTCTCGGCCACGTCATAGCCCTTGTAGGAGGCGTAGCGGTACAGAATGGCCGCCATCTGTTCCCGGGTGATGGGGTCGTTGGGGTCGAAGGTGGTGGGGCTGGTGCCGTTCACCACGCCCTTGGCTGCAGCCCAGGCCACGGCGTCGGTGTACCAGGTGCCGTCGGACACATCGGTGAAGACGGAGCTGCCGGACACGGCGGGCTCGCCCTCCAGCCGGTACAGGATGGTGACGATCATGCCCCGGGTGGTGGTGCTGTTGGGGGCAAACTTGTCGGCGGCAACCCCGTTCATCATGCCGGACTCGATGACATAGTCGATGGCCTCATGGTACCACTGGGTGGTGTCCACGTCGGTGAACTTCTCGGCGGGGCACACGTGGACCTGGGGGATCTCCTCAAAGGTGGCCTGCACGCTCACCTTGGAGGCGGGCATGGTGAAGGTGTACTGGGTGTCGCTCTTCTGGGTCAGGGCGATCTTGTTACCGTTGGCATCGGTGACAGTGAGGGTGGCCAGCTGATAGCCCTCGGCCGGGGTGACGGTGAGGGTCACGGTGGCGCCCTTAGCTGCGCTCTTAGGCGACGCGGCAAGGGTCCCGTTGGTCACGTCAGAGGGCAGGTTGACGGCGTAGGTCGTGGTACCGGAGCCGCTGGAGGAAGAGGCCTTTTTAGTAATGGTGTAGCTGCCGTTTTCGTTGTCTTTCAGGGTATACCCAGGCGCAGCGGTCAGATTAGCGGTGTACGTTTTCCCCTCTTCGCTCTTAACCGCAAAGGTCTTATTCCCCTTTACGGTCGCGGACAGGCCGTCCTGCTTCAGGGTAATGGTCTGGCCGTTCTGCACGGCGTCTACAGCGGCTTGGAGCGAAGTATAGCTCTCTTCGCCAATGCTGGCTACCGCCTCAGAATTCAGAGTGATTGTGAACTCACTGAAACCGTGGGGGTTCGTGAAGGTGGCCACATTATTTTCAATCGTTGCCGTATACTCATAGCCCTTGTGCTGGACATAAGCTGTCTCTGCACTACCCACAAAGTCGCTGGGCAAAGGCAAGGTAACTGTCACAGGGCCAGTAATGTCCAGCTTGCCAGTTTCAATCGAAACTGCATTCGGGTTATCGCCATCTGTCTTGATACTGTCCGCACCTTCTTTTGTGGTATTCACCGTTGTAGCTACCTTTCGATACATGGGGGTGATATCCAGCGTCAGGGACTTTTGGTCATCAGTCGCATCTGCACCCGTCACCTGAATATCCATGTAGCGCTCAACAACGATGTAGACAGTTTCAGCGTCGTCCAGTTGATTTTTGTACTTCTCGCCGCTTTCAGTGTTTTCATTTGCCACAGTGGCTGCAGCAGCCTCCACACTCGCGCCCTCGATACTGGCAGGGGTGCCGCTTTTAGGGGCAAGCGCATTGACCGCAGCGGAAGCAAGTTTTGTATTATCGTCATTGCCAGTCACTGTGCTCACTGCCACAGGAGAACCAGCAACCACCTGAGCAGCAGTCTCACCAGCCGCTCCGACCATGAAGGGATAGGCGCTGTTGGTGACGTTGTTGGTATTCGCCACGCCGGTCAGATCCTTAGCACAATAGGCGCTGGGATTGGACGAGAAGATACCGCCGGAGATGAATCCTTTGCAGTCTTCGCTATATACCGCATTTGTGCCGCCGTTGATGGCCTTAAATTCACCGCCAGAAATGGTGACGTTGACTTTCCCAATATCCTCAGGCCCATTCTTCTGCGGATTGCTCTCATACAGAGCGGAATGGCCATTCACACTGCCGCCAGTGATATTCACGGTAATGGAAAGCTTTGTAGTGTGCTGTGCTACGGCAATGCCAGCGCCGAGGCTGGTCGTGCCGTTGCCGTTGGGCGCAGTAGCAATCGGTGAACCCGTTCCGGTCACTGTACCGCCGGACATGTTCAGTTCACCCGCGCGGATTTCAATGCCAGTGACACCAGTAATTTCACCGTCATCAATCGTCAATGTGCCATAGCCCGGGAAATAGATACCCGTCGATTCAGATGAGGTCAGTGCACCGCCATTTATGGTAAGATCGACTGGGTGGTACGAACCATTCGTTGAAACAGCGTATTCAGAAGTTTCGATGGTAACGCCTTCGTTAATAACCGCGCTGGTTGTTTTCACATTAGCACTTGCATCCAGAGCGTTGTAGGCTGCTGTTTGATAGTAACCAAAAACCGCAGCGCCAACCACGCCGTAATAACCGTTCTCATGATTAACTACTGTAGTACCGTTCTCAAGTTCTTTCAACTCAGTGCCTGAACCCAGCGTCAAAGCTCCGCCGCCAGTCACATAAATCAGATAATTGTAGTAACCCATAGCCGGCGGATTATATGCGGAAACCGTCAAGTCTTCTGTTGTTAAAGCGGCCGAACCATACACATAAATGCTGATATTGCTGCTTACGGATTGACTGGACGTATCAACAATGGAACCGTTCTTCAAGGTCACGGATGCTGCAATCAAGATACCATAACCGTTTTTCTTTTCAGTCGCCTTATCCGCGTTATTGATCTTTATCGTTTTATCGTTGAGATCAAGTGTTATAGCTTTATTGATCACCAGATATTTCGCAGTAACATCAACATCTTCTAGCAGTGTCACAGTGTCGCCAGCCTGAGCGGCGGCGATGGCGCCGGCCAAAGTCTTGTAACAAGTACCGCCGATCTTGGCAACTGCATCTTTTTCGGTGAGATTAATGACTACAGTTTTGCCATTATCGGTCGTTGTTGTCACTGTATCAGCCAGATAATCTTCATTAATTTCCTCAGAGAACGTACCGCCGGAAACTGTCACAGTTGCCTTCGTGCCATACTTTTGAATTGGCGTCCCATTCGTGGCCACAGTATAATTACCGCCGGAAATTTCAACTTCACCCATGTCTCCGGAAGCACCATTCATTGTTCCAATCGCGACAGAACCAGTGGTGGTAAAGCTACCGTTGGTGATCGTCAATATACCCTGGTTGATAAGCTCTTCGCTGTCTGTTGCAGTAGAATTAGACCTGCCGTTCAAAACGACAGCGTAATCGGTTGTAACGGAGAATTCGCCGCCGTTAATCGTCGCTTCATTCCAGTTCAAAACCGCTGCCTGTGAAGTGTTGCTGAAGATACCTCCATTGATTTCCAAAGTCGCATTGTCGTCATTCTTAATCGTGTTGATGCCGCCGGAGAAGGTGCCGCCATTGATGACCAGGCTGGGCTTCTCTTGGCCCGTGCCATTTACATAGCCAACTCTTGCATTCGAATCATTATTATAACTATAGTAGCCATTATCGATCAGGCTAGAGAACGAACCGGAAGATGTCACGCTCACACCCTCGTTAATTGTCATCACGCCGTGGTTCAAAATGTTGTAATAGCTATTTCCATTTGCATCTTCTGTCGTTTTGCTCGCTTCTGCGCTACGGGTATAGCTGCCGCCATCCAGAATAACAGTGCCGTTATTGTAAATGGCCGCACACTGATGGCTCACATTATCCACCGTACCACTGCCTTGGATGGTCAGCGTGCCGCCCAATGCAACCGTGATCGTATCCTTTTCACTTTCATTGGTTAGTGTATACCCATTCAGGTCCAAAATGATATTCTTACCGCTGCCAATCGTAATGCTTTCGGTATAATTACTTCCAAGCTTAATCGTAACCGCATTGCCGTTACTTGCACTGTTGATCTGCGCTTGTAAAGTTCCCTCTCCCTCCGCAAACGCGGATATAGGAAGCAACCCAGTCACCATACAAAGCGCAAGAAAGGTTGCCAACAATTTTTTCTTCATCTCTGTTTTCCTCATTTTCTTTTGGACAAAATAGGCCTTTTGTCCTGTCTC
>DBEYYM010000071.1:0-9875 GCA_048184675.1 Evtepia sp.
AACCGAAAGTCCGAAAAAGCCTGTAATATCAACGTTTTTCAGACTTATGGAGGGTTATAGAGATTATGATAAAGATACTTTTCCTGTGCCACGGCAATATTTGCCGTTCTCCCATGGCTCAGTATATTTTCGCCCAGCGGGCGGCGGCCCGGGGGATAGAGGTGGCGGCGGAGTCGGCGGCCACCAGTCGGGAGGAGATTGGAAACCCAGTGTATCCGCCGGCCCGGCGGAAGCTTCGGGAGATGGAGGTTCCCTTTGGAGATCACCGAGCGGTGCAGATGACCAAGGGTGACTATGAAAAATATGACCTACTGCTGGCCATGGACAGCGCCAATGTGCGGAACATGAAGGCCATTGCCGGGGGAGATCCCCAGGGGAAGATCCGGCGGCTGCTGGACTATGGGAACAGGCCCCGGGACATTGCCGATCCTTGGTACACCGGCAACTTCGATGTGACTTATGAGGACATCGTGGAGGGCTGTGAGGCCCTGCTGGACACGCTGGAAGGCAAGCGCAAGGAAAGAAGCCGGTAAACCGGCTTCTTTTTTTGTATTTAGTTGAAATATCAACAGTTGACTTATCAACTAAATTCTGATATCCTGTTTGAGGAGGGATGTCATATGGAACAAAACAGCCTGCGCATGGAACCGAGCATCATGCGGCTGATCACCCTGTTGGCCCGCAAGAATCAGATCTATTTAAGCGGCGCCCTGGCAAAGTTTGGACTGACGGCGGCGGAAGAGCCCTTTTTTATGGCTCTGTATCACCACGAGGGCGTCACCCAGGAGGAGCTGACCGGTCTGGTCTTTGTGGACAAGGCGGTGACCACCCGGGTGGTGAAGAGCCTGGAGGCCAAGGGCCTGTTGTTCCGGGTGCGGGATCAGGCCGACCAGCGGTGCAACCGGATCTACCCGACTCAGGCGGCCAAAGAGCAGTATGAGGCGGTCCACGAGACGCTGCTGGACTTCAACCAGCGCTTGGTGGAAAGCTTGTCTGAGGAGGACCGGCAGAGTTTGGACCGCTCCCTTCGCGCCATGCAAAAGAATATGAACGAAGCGCTGACAGAGCAGAAGGGAGAGGGCCATGGAAGCAAAGCCTAATGTCGCCCGGGGGCCCAATCCCCTGGGGCAGGCCCCCATTGGGGGGCTCATCCGGCAGTTTGCCATCCCGTCCATCATCAGTCTGCTGGTGTCGGCGGCTTACAATATTACGGACCAGATTTTTATCGGCAACATCGTGGGCATGCTGGGCAATGCGGCCACCAACGTGGCCTTCCCAGTGGTCTCCCTGGGTGTGGCCCTGGCTCAGCTGGCCGGGGTGGGCACATCGGCCAACTTCAACCTGAACCTGGGCCGGAAGAAACGGGAAGAGGCAGAGAACTACTTGGGCACCGGCCTGGTGCTGATGCTTCTTCTGGGCATTCTGCTGGGTGGGCTGGTTCTGATTTTTAAGACCCCCATTCTAATCCTGTGCGGCGCCACGGAGACGGTGCTTCCCTATGGACAGACCTACTTAGGGATCACGGCCCTGGGCCTGCCCTTCCACCTGATGGGCACCAGCGGCACCATTCTGATCCGGGCCGACGGCAGCCCCAAGTACTCCATGGCCTGTGCCGTATCGGGCGCTGGGCTGAATGTCTTTTTGGATTGGTTATTCATGGTGGTTTTCCACTGGGGCATCCAAGGGGCGGCTTGGGCTACGGTCATCAGCCAGCTGGTCTCCTTCCTGCTGTGTGTCGGGTACCTGCCTCGGTTTAAGGGGGCCAAAATCACCCGGTCTATGCTGCGACTGCGAAAGTCTTATACCGTCAACATCTGCAAGCTGGGTGTGGCCAATTTCCTCAACCACATTGTGATGATGACCATCAACATCGTCCTAAACAACATGCTGACCCATTATGGCGCCCTGTCCATTTACGGCAGCGATATCCCCCTGGCGGTTTCCGGGGTCATTGCCAAGGTGCAGACCATTGTGGTGGCCTTTACCGTGGGTCTGGCCCACGGCTGTCAGCCTATTTTCAGCTTTAATATGGGCGCAAAAAACTATGGAAGGGTCCGGGAGACCTACCACAAGGCCATTGTGGTGGCCATGGCGATGAGCCTGGTGGCCTTTGCCCTCTTCCAACTGTTCCCCCGGCAGATCGCTGGGATTTTCGGGTCGGGGGACCCCCTATACTATGAATTTGCGGAAAAATATTTCCGAATCTACCTCTTTATGATCTGTGTCACCGGCGTCCAGCCCTTGTCGGTGAACTATTTCACCAGTGTGGGCAATGTGCGCCAGGGGACGTTCCTCTCGGTGGCCCGTCAGGGCTTTTTCCTGCTGCCTCTGCTGGTGATTCTGCCCCTGATCTGGGGGATGAACGGCATCCTGTTCGCGGGTCCCATTGCCGAGTGCGGTTCGTGCCTGCTGGCGGTGACCCTGGTTCGGAGGAGCTTCCGAGAGCTGCGGGGCTTGGAGCAGGAGGAGGCGAGAAAGAGCACTGGAGATGTATGATTTCTTGGGGAGTTAGGCACACTATCCCAATAGAGCGCCACTTGCGCTGGGAAGGAGTCTATGCCCCATGAACGTGAAAGTGATTGATGGCTGCATCAGCTGTGGCCTGTGCACAGAGGAGCACCCGGAGCTGTTCCACATGAACGACGAAGGCCTTGCCGAGGCCGTGGGCCAGGTGCCCGCTGGCCAAGAAGCATCGGCCCAGCAGGCTGCAGAGGATTGCCCGGTCAGTGTCATCCTTGTGGAGGAATGAGCAACCCCCACGCTCCGTCGGAGAGATCTGACGAGCGTGGGGGATGTTTTTTCTTGCGCCTTTTCTGCGGGAAAAATCCCGCGCTCACTCACGGAACATGGGGGTGGAGAGATAGCGATCCCCTGTGTCGGGCAAAAGAACCACGATGGTCTTTCCGCGGTTCTCCGGCCGTTTTGCCACCTGAATGGCAGCCCACAGGGCGGCGCCGGAGGAGATCCCGACCAGGACCCCTTCGCTGCGGCCAATCTGGCGGCCGGCGTCATAGGCGTCCTCTTCGGTAACGGGAAGAATCTCGTCGTAAATATCTGTGTTGAGAACCTTCGGCACGAAGTTTGCCCCGATGCCCTGCAGGCCGTGAGGGCCGGCCGTGCCTTTGCTCAGCAGGGGAGAGGAGGCGGGTTCCACTGCCACCACTTTCACGTTGGGGTTTTGGGCCTTTAAGTACTCACCGACCCCGGTGATGGTGCCGCCGGTGCCAATGCCGGCCACAAAGATATCCACCTTTCCCTGGGTATCCTCCCAGATTTCTGGGCCGGTGGTGGACCGGTGGGCATCGGCGTTGGCCGGGTTATCAAACTGGCTGGGGATGAAGGAATTGGGGATCTCCCGGGCCAGCTCTTCGGCCTTTTCGATGGAGCCTGCCATGCCTTTGGCTCCGGGGGTCAGGACCAGCTCAGCGCCATAGGCGGTCATAAGTAGCCGGCGCTCCATGCTCATGGTGTCGGGCATGACGATGATGGCGCGGTAGCCTCTGGTGGCGGCCACCACAGCCAAGCCGATGCCCGTGTTGCCAGAGGTGGGCTCGATGATGACAGAGCCGGGTTTTAACAGCCCCTTGGCCTCGGCGTCGTCAAGCATGGCTTTGGCTACCCGGTCTTTGGCGGAGCCGGCGGGGTTGAGATACTCTAGCTTGGCCAGAATGGTGGCCTCCAGCCCCTCAGCCTGTTGGATCTGACGCAGCTCTAGCAGAGGCGTTCCGCCAATGAGCTCTTCCACAGAGGTATAAATCTTACGCATAGCAGCCTCCTTGCGCAGTGTGCTCTGCACTGCTTTCTGTTAATATAATGGTATCATAGGACGCCCCCAATGGTTTGTCAAGGTGGCGGACGGTTTGTTTTTGCCGGGCGCAACCGAATCCCAGAAACAAAAATTCAAAAAGAGTGCCTGCCCTTGACAGAGCGGGCCGGTGGCTTTACAATAATAAAATACGATAGAACCGTATCAAATCAGCCCCAACCCGGGCGAAGGGAGAGAGGACCATGGAATATCAGATACAGATGGTCTACGAGCAGGAGGACGTGGGGGCCTTGGTGCGGACCCTAGATTTTCGGCGGAGGCCAGAGAAAAACATTCGCCGGGCCACCAAGATTGGCTATCCGATCTTCGGCATCTTGCTCATTGTGGTGGGGATTAGCGTCATCGTGGGCATTGTATCCCTGGGCTACTTTGCACCGGCTACCATTATTACCATTTTGATCTCTGTGGCCTGCTTCCTAGGGGGCATTGCGCTGCTGCGCCGGTCAGATACCAAGGGAATGGAGCGGCGCTCCTGGGCCAAATATCCCAATAAAGGCGTGACCATCACATATACCTTTTTCGGGGACCATTTCGAGGAAGAGGACGAGGTCTCGGGCAAGAACAAATTCCAGTACCTCAGCATCAAAAGCGCCAACGAGGACGAGGGACACTTCTTCCTGTTTACAGGAAACAACGCTGCCCACATGCTGCGGAAGGACAGCTTCGTCTGTGGCGACCCCAGCACGTTCCCGGCGTTTCTGCGGAAAAAGGCGGCGGTGACCACAGACCCGGTGGAATAACCCTGCCATTGCCCTAGGGTGGAAGAAAAGGAGTATCAATATGAGTATTTTTAACAATGAGAGCGTTTTGGCTTGGCTGAAATATTTTTCTGACCATACAGAGATCGACCTGACCTCTGTGCACATTCTGGATGTCACTGGGGAGAGCCGGAATCTTTTGCCTGCTGTGCAGGCAAACCCCTCTGTGCTGGTCTTTACCGATGGCAACCATCCCGAGATCTTTTACAGCATGTGGGATGGCGGCATGGGCGACTGTGAGATCTGGTACAACGAGGGTTCTGAGCCCGAAGGGCCCATGAAGCACAACCACCTGTCGGAGATGATTGACCGGGGGGTGAACGTCTCTGCTGCCATGCTTATTAACAATCCCCATGCCCACTCGGGCTATCGCATCGGGCTCGATAACAGTTCGTTTTCGCCTGGCACCATCCGCTATGTGGCTCCGGAGATCCGGGCGGTGATCCTGAAAAAGCTCAACCTGGACGAAAAGGAAACCATCTGCTGCGTTTCCGGGGAGAGCATCGCTGTGGAGGCCGCCATTGCCGCCCGCCGGGGAAACGTGGTGGCTGTGGAATATAAGCCCGGGGACCGCCAGACCATGGAGGAAAATGTGGTCCGATTTGGCCTGAATAACGTGCTGATTGTGGACGATATGGAGAGCTATTCTCACCGCTGGCCGGTGCCCGATGTCGCCTTCCTGGTGGCCTCTCCCAAGCTGGAGCTGGAGCTGAAAACCCTGGTCCGGGTAAACCCCAAGATCCGGGTGGTGATTTACACCTTGGAGTTTAGCCTGATGAGCCGCATCCCCGGCATGCTGTGGGAGACCGGCATCGAGCCCACAGAGGTCATGCAGCTGGAGGTGGCCAAGGTGGGCCGGAAGGACGAAATTGAAGTCCAGCCCGCCCCCTGGATCTTCTCGGGTCAGGCGGGGAGAGAGTAAAGTCAAAAATTCCTGGTATTTTTGTGAAAAAACAGGAACTTTTGCTTCTTGACAAGGCTGCAGCCAGTGCGTATAATAACTTCAATTAAACATCCAATTCAGAATGGCAATGATGGAGACAGTAGGATCCGCGGAACCCCCCAGCGATTCGGAGATGGTGAGAGCCCGAAGGAAGTAGCGCGGAAGTCTGAAAATCCCTCCTGAGCTGCAGGCCGAACCCCGCAAGCGAAAAGTAGGCCCTGCCGGAATCCCCCGTTACAGGGAGCGCGTATGTTGGTACGCAGGTAACGGGTGGTATGCGAAGCTTTTTCAAGCCTTCGTCCTTTTACGAGGACGGAGGCTTTTTAGTTGCCAATGAAATAGTTCCCACAGGGAGGTCAAGAATACGATGAAAGAAAACGGTTTGGTAGAGTTCCGCTGGCACGGGCGAGGCGGCCAGGGAGCCAAAACGGCCTGTCTGCTTCTGGCAGATGCTGCCTTTAGCTCAGGCAAATTTGTCCAGGGATTCCCGGAGTACGGCCCCGAGCGGATGGGCGCCCCCATTACGGCCTACAACCGCATCAGCGATGCCCGGTGCAGCATCCACTGCAACATCGATAATCCCGACTATGTGGTGGTGGTGGACGAGACCCTGCTGGACACGGTGGACGTGACCCGGGGGCTGTCTCCCCAGGGGGCGGTGATCATCAACACCGCCAAAACCCCCGCCGAGATCCGGGAAAAGCTCCGGGGCTGGCAGGGCAAGGTGTGCACCATCGACGCCCGTCGGATCTCGGAAGAGACCCTGGGGAAAAACTTCCCCAACACCCCCATGCTCAGCGCGGCGGTGAAGGTCAGCGGTGTGCTGGAAGAGGGAAAGTTTAAGCAGGATATGGAGGAAAGCTTCCACCATAAATTTGCCTCGAAACCCCAGGTGGTGGCCGGCAACATGGCTGCCCTGGTCAAAGCATGGGAGGAGGTGCAGGCAGGATGATTCGCTCTGCAAAAGAAATTGATGAGTTTACCCCCTGGCAGGAGATGACCCTGGGCGGGGAGATCTATGAACCGGCCACGTCCCGCTACGTAAATACCGGGGCCTGGCGGACCGACACCCCGGTGCTGGACGCCGAGAAATGTCGAAACTGCCTGCTGTGTGTGCCCTTCTGCCCTGACAGCTCCCTGCCGGTAGAAGAGGGCAAACTGGCCGGCATCGACTATATGCACTGCAAGGGTTGCGGCATCTGTGCCCAGGTCTGTCCCTTCGGTGCCATCACGGTGAAGGAGGGTGGACAGCCATGAATTATAGCGAACGTCTTTCGGGCAACGAGGCCATCGCCTTTGCCATGAAGCAGATTGACCCCGATGTGATGGCGGCCTTCCCCATCACCCCCTCCACGGAGATTCCCCAGTATTTCGCCCAGTATGTGGCCAACGGGGAGGTCAACACCGAGTTTGTTCCCGTGGAGTCTGAGCACAGCTCCATGTCCGCCTGCATCGGCGCCCAGGCCGCCGGCGGCCGGGCCATTACGGCCACCTCCTCGGCAGGCCTGGCCCTGATGTATGAGATGATGTATGTGGCGGCCTCCAGCCGCCTGCCCATCACCCTGGCCTGTGTCAACCGTGCGCTCACCGGCCCCATCAATATCAACAACGACCACTCCGACTCCATGGGCATTCGGGATGCCGGGTGGATTCAGATTTACGCCGAGAACAACCAGGAGGCCTATGACAACTTCCTCCAGGCCATGCCCATCGGGGAGGACCCCGCCGTCCGCCTGCCGGTGATGATCTGCCAGGATGGCTTCATCACCAGCCACGCCCTGGAGAACATCGTTCTGCTGGATGACGACTCGGTGAAGGCTTTTGTAGGAGAGTATCACCCCGAGCACTATCTGCTGAAAAAGGAAAATCCCCTGGCCATTGGCCCCTATGACTTGGGCTGCCACTACATGGAGCATAAAATCCAGCAGGCCGAGGCCATGAAGAACGCCAAAAAGCGCATCCTGGAGGTGGCTGCCCAGTTTGAAAAGGTCACCGGACGTAAATATGGCTTCTTTGAGGAATACCGCATGGAGGACGCCGAGGTGGCGCTGGTCCTCATTGGCTCCTCCGCCGGCACGGCCAAGGCTGCCGTGGATATCCTGCGGAAGCAAGGCGTCAAGGCCGGCCTTGTAAAGATTCGGGTCTTCCGCCCCTTCCCGGCAGAGGAACTGGCCCAGGCCCTTCAGCATGTGAAGGCTCTGGCTATCATGGATAAATCTGAGAGCTTTTCTGCCAACGGCGGGCCGCTGTTCTCCGAGGTTCGCGGCGCGCTCTATGATTTGGAAAACCGCCCCCGCACCGTGGGTTATGTCTACGGCCTGGGCGGCCGTGACATCACACCGGAGCATTTCCAAGGGGTTTTTGCCCGCCTGGAGGCCATCGCCGCCGGCGGTGAGCTGGGCCCCGTCTATACACACCTGGGACAAAGGGGGTAAGAGAAGATGGAAAGAACCTATCACTTTAAGAAAACACTGGAGAAAAAAGAACGCTTTGCCGGCGGCCACCGCCTGTGTGCCGGCTGCGGGGCGGGCATTGCTGTTCGCGGGGTTCTGCGGGCCCTGAAGGAAGAGGACCGGGCCGTGGTGGGCAACGCCACCGGCTGCCTGGAGGTTAGCTCCTTCCTCTACCCCTATACCGCCTATGAAGACAGCTACATCCATACGGCCTTTGAAAGCGCCGGCGCCTCCCTGTCTGGAGTGGAGGCCGCTTACAACGCCCTCAAGCGCAAGGGTAAGATCCAGGGGGATGTGAAGTTTATCACCTTCGGCGGCGACGGCGGCACCTATGACATCGGCTTCCAGTCCCTGTCCGGCGCCATGGAGCGCGGCCATGACCTGACCTACGTCTGCTACGACAACGAGGCCTATATGAACACCGGCATCCAGCGCTCCTCCTCCACCCCCCGCTTTGCCAACGCCACCACCTCCCCTGTGGGCTCTGTGATCCCCGGCAAGAAGCAGAACAAGAAAAACCTCACCGACATCATTGCCGCCCACAATGTGCCCTATGTGGCCCAGACCACCTTCATCGGGAATTTCCGGGATCTGTATACCAAGGCCCAGAAGGCCATCTACACCCCCGGCCCCAGCTTCCTGAACGTCATGGCTCCCTGTCCCCGAGGCTGGGAGTATCCCACAGAGAAGCTCCCCGAGATCTGCAAGCTGGCGGTGGAGACCTGCGTCTGGCCCCTCTTTGAGGTCATCGATGGGGTGTGGCACCTGAGCTACATGCCCGCCAACAAGCGCCCGGTGGAGGAGTACCTCCGCCTCCAGGGCCGGTTCCGCCACATGTTTAAGCCCGGCAACGAGTGGATGATCGAAGATGTCCAGAAAAATGTAGATGAAAACTGGGAAAAGCTCCTGACCCGTTGTCAGGGCTGAGCCAGCAAGCGTAACGCCCCCGTGGGAACCATCCCACGGGGGCGTTTTTTGTTGGTTAAAAGGGCGGGAGGATCCGCTGTGTCAGCTGCATGTAGTGCCGGTAGAGCAGGCCGAAGCGATAATGGTATCGCGGCTTCCAGGGCTTGGCGCTGCCGCAGAAGTGGAGAATGGCGGTGTTCTGCATGACCCAGCGGACGTCGCAGACGCCGGAGCTGCGCAGCAGGTAATTGTTGTAGTTGCGGGCGTCATAGTTCCAAAGGACGTCGTCAATGGGGAGCACCCGGTCTCCATAGCGGGCATTGAGCAGATCCTGATCGGGCAAAAGAAGCTCGCTTTTGTGCCGGGCTACATAGGCAAAGAGTTCCTCAGGGAGAATTTCCCGCCTGCCTGCAGCCAGGTCCATGAGCAGCACCCCGGAGTTATAGTAATCGTGGTCGGTTTTCAGGCGGAGCTTGTTCACATTGTTGGCCAGTTCCGTTTTCCCGGTGTGGGCGGCGGCGGCAAAGAGATGGCCCCGCAAGTCAGTTTCCCACAGAGGGCGCAGGGGATTGATGACCAAAATGTCAGGGTCCAGATAGAGGACCTGCTGAACCCCTTCCGGCAGCAGCTGGGGGGCCAGGAGGCGGTAATACATCTCCTTGGGGTAGCGGTCGGTGACGGGGGCCTCTTGAAAGAGTTCGTCATCCACAGAAATGGGCAGAAAATCATAGCCCAGTTTGCCGGTGCACTGGGAGATGTGGTCCAGACAGGCCGCCGGAAGGTGATTGTGCAGAAAATAGAGGGTGAACTGCTCCCCGGGGTTGTTGAGAGCGAGGGAGGTCAGCAGCACGCGCAGCTGCGGAAGATATCCTGCGTCCAGAGAAACCAGCAGGGGAATGGGGTCTCTGCTGGAAGGAGAGGTAGGTTCTTTGTGTTCCATTTGATTTGCCTGCTTTCTTTTCTGGGTTCTTTTGTGGAAGGGCCGGGGA
>DBEYYM010000072.1:0-56025 GCA_048184675.1 Evtepia sp.
TTCAGGGGGAGGATGTGTTTAAGCCTGTCTCTGTCCTTTCCGGCGGAGAGCAGAGCCGCCTGCGGCTGTGCATGCTCATGGATGAGAAGGTCAACTTCCTCATCCTGGACGAGCCCACCAACCACCTGGACCTGGACTCCCGGGAGTGGATCGAGGAGGCTGTGGAGGACTATGAGGGTACCCTGCTCTTCGTCTCCCACGACCGGTATTTTATCGACAAGTTCGCCACCCGGATCTGGACCCTGGAGGGGGGCGCCATCTCGGACTTCCGGGGGGACTATACCGCCTACCAGGCCCACCGGGAGCGCCAAAAGGCCCTGACCCCGCCCCCCAAAAAGGAGGAGAAGGTCAAAAAGGAAAAGCCCAAACGCCCCGGCGGCACCAAGCAGCTGAAAAAGGACCTGGCCACGGCAGAAAAGCGGATGGAAAAGCTGGACCAGCTGCTGGAGGAATTGAACCGGCAAAAAGAGGCCGCGGCCTCTGACTACCAAAAGCTCCAAGAGCTGGCCCAGCAAGAGGCGGACTACACCGCCGAGTATGACCAGCTGATGGAAACCTGGGAAACCCTCTCCGAGGCCATTGCGGCGGAGGAGGCTTAGAACGCACCAGCCCCGTAAAACCGAAAAAATTTATCGAATTACAGAGGAGAAATCAACCATGTCTGAACAGGAAAAGAACCAGAATCCCGCCCAGTCCACGGAGGAAAAGATGCAGGAACTTTTCGACCTGCTCAACGAGAAGGCCGCCAGCGGGGAGCTGGTAGAGACCGAGGAAGACGTATCCACCAAGCAGCCTGAGGTGGATACCTCCCCCATGTCTGAGTCGGAGACAGCTGCCTTTGAGTACAACATGATGATGCAGCAATACGAGGCCATGCTTCTAGACTGGCAGCGCCGAGAGGCCGAGGAGCAGGCCCAGAAAAAGGCAGAAGAAGAGAAGGACCAGGAGGAGAAGGACCAGTAATGCTGGAGCAGCTGAACCGGGCGGCCCTCCGCCTGGAGGAGCTGGAAGCCCAGCTGGCCCAGCCGGAAACCTACGCCGACCCCAACCTGGTGGCCCAACTCAACCGGGAGCAAAAGGAACTGGTTCCAGTGGTGGAAACATTTCACCGGCTCCAAAAGGCCCAGAGGGATTTGGAGGGGCTGGC
Source organism: Evtepia sp. (assembly GCA_048184675.1). GTDB lineage: Bacteria > Bacillota > Clostridia > Oscillospirales > Oscillospiraceae > Evtepia. The sequence continues at coordinate 1,148 of DBEYYM010000072.1, forward strand.
AGAGCTTCTCTCAGACCCCGAGTGCCGGGAGCTGGCCCGGGCAGAGTACGACGAAACAAAGGAGACCGTCGCCCGGCTGGAGGAGGAGCTCCGCCTGCTCTTGACCCCCAAGGATCCCATGGACGGTAAGAACGTCTTCCTGGAGATCCGGGCCGGGGTGGGGGGCGAGGAGGCTGCGCTTTTTGCGGCTGACCTGTACCGAATGTACGCTATGTACGGGGAGAAACAGGGCTGGAAGCTGGAGCTGACCAACGTCAGCGAGACCGAGCTGGGGGGGATTAAGGAACTCTCCTGTCTCATCCAGGGGGCCAGCGCCTACTCCCACCTGAAACAGGAAAGCGGCGTCCACCGGGTCCAGCGGGTGCCTGAGACGGAGTCTGGCGGGCGCATTCACACCTCCACCTGCACGGTGGCCGTGCTGCCCCAGGTGGAGGAAGCAGAGTTTCACTTAGACCCCGCCGACCTGCGCATTGACACCTTCCGGGCCTCTGGCGCGGGAGGACAGCACATCAACAAAACCGAGTCTGCCATCCGGGTGACTCACCTGCCCACAGGGACAGTGGTGGAGTGCCAGGACCAACGCAGCCAGTATAAAAACAAGGACCGAGCCCTTTCAATCCTCCGCTCCCGGCTCTATGAGCGGGCAGTGCAGGAGCAGGCAGAGGCCATCGCGGGCCAACGCCGGAGCCAGGTGGGCTCCGGCATGCGCAACGAGCGGATTCGGACCTATAACTTCCCCCAGGGGCGGGTCACCGACCACCGGATTGGCCTGACCCTCTATAAGTTGGACGCCGTCATGGACGGGGAGCTGGATGAGATCATCCAGGGTCTCATCCTGGCCGCCCGGCAGGAGGGGGCGACAAGGAGCGAGGAAACATGAGAAAAACCATTCGATACACTATGGAAGATCTGCCCGACATCGTGACGATGCTGAAAAAGGGCGGCGGTGTGGCCGTGCCCACGGAGACCGTGTATGGCCTGGCAGTGGACGGAGAAAACAACGCAGCCATGTTTTGGCTGATCGATGTGAAGAGACGGCCTCGGGACAAAGCGATCTCCGTGCTGGTAAGCGGCATGGAGATGGTGGAGAAATACTGCCAGAACATTCCCCAGGAGGCTTACCGGCTGGCGGAGAAATACTGGCCTGGTCCCCTGACCATGATTCTGGAGGACAAAGGCGTGGTTTCGACACTGGTCACAGCGGAGACAGACACCCTGGGCGTCCGCTGCCCGGATCACCCCATGACCCTGGAAATCATCCGGCAGGCGGGCTTTGCCCTGGCGGCTCCCTCGGCCAACCCTGCGGGCCAGCCCAGCGCCAAAACCGCCCAGGAAGTGCTGGACTACTTTGAAGGACATATCGAAGGGGTTCTGGACGGCGGCCCCTGCGCCATGGGGGTAGAGTCCACCATCGTGGACCTGACGGGAGAAGAACCCAAAATCCTCCGGGAGGGGGGCATCCCCGGCCAGGAGATCTTAGACTTTTTGAAAGGCCAGGGCTGAGCCATGAAAGTAATTGGGATCACCGGCCCCACGGGCGCTGGGAAAACCACCGCCTTGGGCGCCCTTACTGCCCTGGGGGGTGTGCTCATCGACGCGGATGCCGTCTACCATGATCTGACGGTGTCCTCCCGGCTGATGCGGGAAGAGCTGATCTCCCGATTTGGGCCGGTCTATGACGGGAATACCTTGGACCGGAAGAAGCTGGGGGCGGTGGTCTTTCAGAACGAGGCTGCCCTGGCTGATCTGAACGCCATCACCCACAAATATGTGGCCCAGGAGACCCAGCGGCGTATTTTCCAGGCCCGGGCGGCAGGCGCCCCTGCCGTGGGCATCGACGCCATCGCCCTGCTGGAAAGCGCCCTGGTGGACTACTGCGACTGTACCCTGGCCATCACCGCCCCGGAAGAACTCAGGATCAAGCGGATCATGGCCCGGGAAGGCATTTCCGAGGACTATGCCCGGATGCGGGTGGCGGCCCAAAAACCCAGCTCCTGGTTCCAGGAGCACTGCGACTATACCCTGGAGAGCACCGAGGCCGACACGGTGGAGACCTTTGCCCAGCGGGCCCGGGAACTTTTCCAGCAAATCCTAGAGGAGAGATAACTGTGGAACAGAAAAAAGAACAGACCCTAGCCCAGCAGAAAAAGAAGGAACTCTTCTTTGCCCCCACCAACGGCTATGACCGCCTGGCAGAGGGGGAGGAAGAGAAGATCCAGACCTACTGCGAGGGCTATAAAACCTTCCTAAACGAGGGCAAAACCGAGCGGGAGTGCGTGGACTACGCCATTGGGCTGGCCCAGGCCGCCGGTTTCCGGCCTTTGGTCCGGGGGGAGAAGCTCCAGCCCGGCGATAAAGTGTACCGCAACAACCGGGGCAAATCCCTTCTGCTGGCAGTCATCGGCCAAGAGAGCCTAAATCAGGGGGCGGTCATCGGGGCGGCCCATATCGACTCCCCTCGGCTAGATCTGAAGCAGAATCCCCTGTATGAGGAAAAGGAGCTGGCTTACTGCAAGACCCACTATTACGGTGGCATCAAAAAGTATCAGTGGACTACCATCCCCCTGGCCCTGCACGGTGTGGTGGTGCGCCGGGATGGCACGGCGATCACCGTGCGCATTGGGGAGGAACCCGGTGACCCCCAGTTTACCGTGGGGGATCTGCTGCCCCACTTGGCAGGGGACCAGGCCAAGAAGACCATGGGGTCCATTGTCTCTGCCGAGCAGCTGAACCTCTTTGTGGGCAGCCGTCCCTTTGATAAGGAGGAGGGCAGCGACCGGGTGAAGCTGGGCATCCTATCCATTCTCCACGAGAAATATGGCATGGTGGAAGAGGACTTCCTCTCTGCTGAGCTTATGGCCGTTCCCGCTGCCAAGGCGGTGGACATTGGCCTGGACCGGTCGGTCATCGGAGCTTACGGCCAGGACGACCGGGTGTGCTCCTATGCCTGCCTGAAGGCCTTGCTGGAGCTGACCGACGCCCCCCGCCGCACGGCTGTGTGCGTGCTGGCGGACAAGGAAGAGATTGGCTCTTTGGGGGTGACGGGCATGCAGTCGGCGGCCTTTGACATCTTTATGAGCGATTTGTGCGACAGCCAGGGGGCAGCCCTGAAGGCCTGCTATGAAACCTCCTTCTGCCTCTCCGCCGATGTGACGGCTGCCTATGACCCCAACTTTGCAGAGGCCTATGAGGTCCGCAACAGCGCGTTTTTCAACTACGGCGTGGCCATCAGCAAGTATACCGGGGCCCGGGGCAAATCCGGGGCATCCGACGCCTCTGCCGAGGTGGTGGGGAAGGTCCGCCGGATTTTTGCGGAAAACCAGGTCATCTGGCAGCTGGCTGAGCTGGGCAAGACTGACCAGGGCGGCGGCGGCACCGTGGCCTGCTATATGGCAAACCGCAACATCGACACCATCGACGCCGGGGTCCCTGTGCTCTCCATGCATGCCCCCTTTGAGACCACGTCCAAGCTGGACTGCTACATGACCTACAAGGCCATGAAGGCCCTGTATACCCACTGAGAGAGAAAGAGGGAATTGATTTGAGCGTCTTTTCATCCATTTTTCTGGGGCTGGTCCAGGGGATTGCAGAGTTTCTCCCCATTTCCAGCTCTGGGCATCTGTCCTTATTCCAGCACTTCTTTGGGCTGGTGAGCGCCGAGGAGAGCCTGTTTTTTGACGTGCTGCTCCATCTGGGCACCCTCATCGCCATCTTTGTCTACTACTGGAAGGACATTGTCTCCATGGTCAAGGAGTTCTTTCAGATGCTGGGGGCGCTGGCCTCCAAGGAAAAACGGCGGAAGATGAAACGCCTGCCCCCCAACGGGCGGATGGTCTTGCTGATTATCGTGGCGACCTTGCCCCTGTTTGTGGTTCTGCCCATTAAGAGCAAGGTGGAGGGGCTGTATAGCAACACGATTTTTGTGGGCTTTGCCCTGGTGGTTACCGGCTGTATCCTCTTCTTCTCAGACCGGATGGCCCGGGGCAAGAAAGGCCCCCGGTCGGCCACGATGCTGGATGCCCTGCTGGTGGGCGTGGGCCAGGCGGTGGCTGTGGTGCCCGGTCTGTCCCGGTCTGGCACCAGCATCGCCGCCGGCATGATGCGGGGGTTCCACCGGAAATTTGCCGTGCGCTTCTCCTTCCTGATGTCCATTCCTGCGGTGCTGGGGGCCAATATCCTCAGCATTGGGGAGGCCGTTCAGCAGGGAATCGATACCACCCAGCTGCCGGCCTATATTGTGGGCACCATCGTGGCGGCGGTGTCGGGCTATTTCGCCATCCGCCTGGTAAACCTTCTGACCAGCAAAGGGAAGTTTGGCAACTTTGCCTACTACTGCTGGGGCATCGGCGCCGCAGCGGTGGTGGCCAGCTTGATCTTCCGCTGAGCCTCACTCACAAGCAAGGAGGGAAGTATGGCTTCCACACAAAAGAAAACCGATACTACGAGTACGACGAAAAAAACGTCCAAAGGGTCTGCAACCACCGCCACGAAGAAGCCGGGCACCAGCAAGAAGCCTGCTGCCAATAAAAAGCCGGTCTATGTTCCCAACCTGTTGGCCCGGGGCATCGCTGCGGCTGTGTGCGTCTTTTTGGCCCTGCTGGTGGCCCTAGGAATGTTTGGGGTCCACGCTGTTATCCCCGACCTGCTGTGCGGCGGGATCCGGGGGCTCATTGGCGGCGGTTTCTGGATTACTGCGGCGGCCCTTCTGTGGGCGGCAGGCCTGCTGGTGTTCCGGCGGGACCGAAAGGTGACCCTGCGCCTGTGGTGCCTGGGGCTGCTGCCTGTGCTGGGAGGGGCCTTTCTCCATGTGCTGCTGTGGACCAAGGAGTATGATTTGTCCTTTGGCATTCTCACCCGGCTGTGGACCGACGGCCTGCATGGCGAGGGAGGCGGCGTCATCAGCGGCGGCCTGGCGGTGCTGTGCGCCATGGGCTTTAGCCGCATTGGCGCCGGCGTGATCTTTGCGCTGCTCTTTTTGGCCCTTTTGGCCGGGGCGGGGCATGTGACCCCGGCCAAGCTGTTTGCCAGCCTGGGCCAAATGCGCCAGCGGCGAAAAGAGCGGGCTGAGGAATATGAAGATGACGACTACGACGAGTATTATGACGACTATGACGATTACGAGAACTACGCCGGCTACGACGAGCGGGAAGACCTTACCCCCCCGCGGAAGACGTCGTTCTGGCCGCTGAGCCGCCGGAAACGGGCTCCAGACCTGCCTCTGGACGACGTGCCCGCCCAAGACCAAGGGAAACCGGACGCCGGCACCCCAGGCGGCAAGGAACCGGCGGACTCTGCTGGGCCGGCGGCATCTAAGGGGGCGGCGCCTCAGGAAAAAGCACCTTTGGGGAGCGCCCAAGGGGAGGCCTTTGGCCAGGATCAAGAGACTCCCTTGTGGCAGCCGCCAGAGGACCCAAAGGCGCCGACCAAGGCCCAGCGGCAGGCAGCCATTCAAAAGGAAGCCCAGGAGGTCACCCAGACCATCGAGAAAAACCTGGGGGAGGACCAGCCTAAGGCTTACGTCTATCCCCCCTTGGAGCTGCTCACCCAGCCCAGCGGGGAGACCGCCCGAGCAGCCCATGAGGAACTGGAGGGCACCCTGGAGCGCCTGGCAAGTGTTTTGACCTCTTTTGGCATCGACGGCCACGTAACCGGAGCGGTCCAAGGCCCCTCAGTGACCCGTTATGAAGTGGCCCTGGAGCAGGGCGTGCGGCTCAATAAGCTCACCAACCTCTCCGACGACGTGGCGCTGGCTCTGGGCGTGGCCAGCGTCCGCATCGCCCCAGTGCCTGGGAAGATCTCTGTGGTGGGCATCGAGGTGCCCAATAAGGTGGTCAGCCCTGTGCCCATTCGGGAGGTACTGGACTCCCCGGCTTTCCGCCGGCACAAGTCCAGCGTGGCCTTCTCCGTGGGCAAGGACATCGGCGGCAACTATATCGTGGGGGACTGCTCCAAGCTGCCCCACATGCTCATCGCCGGTACCACGGGCTCTGGTAAGTCTGTGTGTATTAACTCTCTGCTCATCAGCATGCTTTATAAATCCACCCCAGAGGAGCTCCGCCTCATTATGGTGGACCCCAAAATGGTGGAGCTGGGGGGCTACAATGGCATCCCCCACCTGCTGATTCCCGTGGTCACTGACCCTAAGAAGGCCGCCGGCGCCCTCCAGTGGGCGGTGACGGAGATGATGAAACGCTACCGGATGTTTGCCGAGGCAGGGGTTCGGGAGCTGTCCTCCTACAACCAATGGGCCAAAGGCCAGGAGGGCGTGGATCCCATGCCTAAGGTGGTCATTGTCATCGACGAGCTGGCCGACCTGATGCTGGTGGCCGCCAAAGAGGTGGAGGAGTCCATCTGCCGGGTGGCCCAGATGGGTCGTGCCTCGGGCATGCACCTGGTCATTGCCACCCAGCGGCCTTCGGCAGACGTGATCACAGGCCTTATGAAGGCCAACATTCCCTCCCGCATTGCCTTCGCCGTGGCCTCCTCCCTGGAGTCCCGGATTATCCTGGATACCACCGGGGCAGAGAAGCTGGTGGGCAAGGGCGACATGCTCTGGTTCCCCTTAGGGTCTGGCAAGCCTTTGCGTGTGCAGGGCTGCTTTATCTCCGATGAGGAAGTGGCCGCTGTGGTGGACTGCGTGAAGCAAAACGCCACGGCAGAGTATGACAGTGAGGTCATGGAGCAAATTGAGCACCATGTCAGTGAGTCGGAGAAAAAGGGAAAATCGTCCTCTTCTGGGGGCGCTTTCCCCGCCGGGGACACCGGCGGCGAGGACCAGGACGAGCTGTTCCCCGCCGGGGTGGATGTCATTTTGGAGCTGGGCCAGGCTTCGGTCTCCCTCCTTCAGCGGCGGCTGAAGCTGGGCTATGCACGGGCCGCCCGCCTGATGGACCAGATGGAGGAAAAGGGCATTGTGGGCCCGTCGGAGGGCTCCAAGCCCCGGCAGATCCTCATCACCAAGGACCAGTGGATACAAATGCAGGGGGGCGCTCCCTTGGAGGAAGATGCCGGCCCTGTGGAGGAGGAACTGCTTTCCTTTGACCCAGTTCCCCAGACCTATTTGGAATAAGAAAGGACACCTCGTGGAGCCATCTGCGAGGTGTCTTTTTGGCGCTATGCCGGGAAAAGTCAATAAATTTCTGGAGAAAAGAGTCTTGGGCGATTGAAAAAACGGCAACAACTGGTATAATGAAACTATATATCCTTCCACAACTGCGAAGATGAGGTTGCACATGTGCTTTGACGATCCGATCTATTTGGACCGAGGTTCTTTTGAAGACCTGATGGTCGATACTGATCAGCACAGGATTTGTTGGATGTACCACGACATACTGTCCCACCCCAGGATTGCCTGGATGTTCGACAAATATGCCGGAAAAGGGACACCCATTCGCGAAGCATGGACAACTATGGCCTGGGTAGCCGCCGGTCACCAGGAGAACAGCTTTTATTTGCTCTTCAAATGGTATGAAGACTTTTACGGCCCGCCCCAGCGCAGCGACCTCTATTTTGTTGAGCAGGAGCAGGGCCCTGACGGAGGGGTCCGGGTGCGGTTTTTGAACCGGGATTTTCAGAGCAAACTGGACCAGCGCGGCCGGGCTTGGTTTGAAAGTTTCCTCAGCCGGGTCAGCGAAAATGCCAGCTACTTCTTCGGGGAGAGCGATTTCGAGGCCAGCCCTGTGGAGCGAATCCTCCGCCTGCTGGATAACAACCCCGGCCGGGAGCTGGACTGCTTCGATTGGTACTTCGGCCGCCGCAGCGACGGGGAGAAGTCTTTGCTATGTGCTACAATTTCTGCCTATTTCCGCGGGATTCAGTCCATTCGGGAAATTATCTACAGCCTGGTGGTCACCGATGGCCGGGCAGCAGAGGGGAGCCGCCACATGCGCACCGACGACTTGCTGGGGATTTTGGCCCCCATCTCTGCCAAGGTAGATGAGAAACGCCTGCCAGAGCTGGTGGACCTGTTCCAGGAACTGGCCGACGGCTTTTTCTACGAACCCCTTCGCACTCCGTATCTCAGCCGGGGAGCCGGCCGCGTTCTGTGGGATATGACCGAAACGGGAGAGCTCCGCTGGCTTCGCTTGAGTGGACTTGGCAGCCGGCGGCTTGTCCGGGCCCTTTACAGCCGCTGCGCCCCCAGAAACGTGTGGGATGTGTTCCACCGCTGGCAGGGGGAAATCTACTATACCGTCTTGCGCCGGCCTTTGACCAAGGACCTGCCCAGAGGGGTTTATATTCTGTCCCGGTTTGAGGACCAGACAGGGCTGGATGTGACGGGCCTATTTTGGCTGGAGCATGTTTCGGTGGGCGTGGCCCACCTGTGTCAGGGAGAATTTTTTGAGGAGCTTCTGGACTGCCTCGTCTCCCGATATTGCCGGGAGGCCTCCTTGCCTCTGGGGTATCCCAGGGAGGAGACCCTAGTCAGCGGATACAGCTATCTGCTCAAAGAAACCTTTGCCCAATATGACCGGGGCTTTGGCTGATGTTTGGATTCGACCGGCCCCCAAAGGAGAAGATACTTTGAAAACCGCAGTCGTCACTGACGGAAGATACCGCGCGTCCATTGCCGCCGTCCGGGCCCTGGGAGAGGCGGGCTTTCGGGTGATTGTGACGCAAACCAAAGGGGAGGCCGCCATGGAGCCGGCCTCCTTTGCCTCACGCTTTGCCGGGGAAACTCGGTGGATTGAGGGGTCCTGCCAAGAGGCGGCCTATGGCCAGCGCCTGATGGACCTGCTGAAAGAATACGACCACCCGGTGCTCTTTTGCACCGGGGCGGATACCTTACATCTCATCAGCCGCCAGCGGGAGGAATTCGCCCAAGTGGCGGACTTCCTGGTGGCCCCGCCCCAGGTGCTGGATGCGCTCAACGACAAGGAACAGGTCCACCAGCGCTGCCTAGCCCTGGGAATTCCCGTGCCAGAGGAATACACGGGCCTGCCGGACCGATTCCCGGTGGTGATCAAGCCCCACTGCGGGGAAAAATTTGGCCTGAAGGCCAAGGACCGCTATGTCATTGCCCGCAGCCGGGAAGACTATGAAACCCATTACGCAGCGATGCGCCGCTATGATGCCAGCCCCATCGTTCAGGAGAAGGTAGAGGGCCCCGGAGAAGGGGCCAACTTGCTGCTGGATGCCAACAGCCGCCTGGTCTGTGCCTTGTGCCACCGGCGGCTGCGGGAGTATCCTGTTACCGGGGGCCCCTCCACCTGCTGCGTGAGCTTTTACGATGAGAATATGATTCGCCAGGCCCACGACCTGCTGGCGTCCTTCGGCTTTGTGGGCATGGCCATGGTGGAGTTTAAGGGCGGCCGGGTGCTGGAGGTCAACCCCCGGGTGTGGGGGAGCTTTCCCATGACGGCCTGTTGTGAGAGTCCATTTACCGCCCTCTATGCCCAAGCGGCCCAGGGAGAGAGGGTGGACTACACCCCGTGCAACTACCGCCAGGGGGTGAAGATGCGCTACCTTTTGAACGACGGCGCGGCTACCCTGGGGTACCTGAGGCAGGGGAACCTGAAACAGGCCCTGGGCGGCGTGGTGGATTTCTTTTTCACCCGGGAGGCGCTGTATCGTAAGGACGATAAAAAGGCATATCAAACCTATCTGCGCAACAGTTGGAAAGGCAGATGAGAATGCGGTTAAGATTGGATTTGCACGTGCACTCCCAGGCCTCCTTTGATGGACGGATGACGGTAGAGGAAATCGTTGCCGCTGCCCGGGCAAAAGGGCTGGATGGGGTTGCCATTTGTGACCACGATGTTGTTTACACCGGACCCACGGAAGTGGACGGGATGCTGATTATCCCGGGAGTGGAGTTTTCCACTGAGCACGGCCACCTGCTGGGGTTATTTGTGGACCGCCCCATGGTCCACACCACCTGGGAAGAGACGATCCATGCCATCCACCGGGTGGGGGGCTTGGCGGTGCTGGCCCATCCCTTTCAGCACAGCAGGGATGAAAGCTCCCTTCGGCCGCTGGTCAAAGACCTGGACGGCATGGAGGCCTGGAACAGCCGGGCAAACCGGAAGAATGCTAAGGCCAATCAGCGCGCCTTCTACTTTGCTGCCTTCCGTGGTATGCCCTATACGGCGGGCAGCGACGCCCACGTGAGACAAGAAGTGGGCAACGGCTATACGGCAGTGGAAGTGGAGGAAGTTTCCCTGCCTGCCATTCGCGAGGCGCTGGCAGCGGGGAAGGGGCGCTGGCATGGGGAGGAAAGCTCCGCCCTGTATGTGGCGCAGAGCCAGTACACCAAGCTGAGAAAGACCCACGCGCCCCTTTGGCACTATGGAAGGTGGAGCGCCTTTGTACTCAAGTGCCTTTGGCAGGACTGGAGCCTGGCCAGGGCGAAGCGGGCGGAAGAAAAGCGGGACGATGAACAGAGGAAAGCGTGGGAAAAGGAAGGCCTGCTTTCAGAGGAAAAAGAAATCGAAATATTCAAACGCGCAATAGGCTATGAGGAAGGAGACCAGGATTCATGTCCTTGATTGTAAAAGCAGGAAAAGCGGGCAAGAAAGTGCTGAAAAGATTCATGCCTGAGGAAAAACATCATGTCAGCTACACCCGGCGGATTGAGCGGGTGAAAACCGGGGAGCGAGTGGTGGCCATGACCTTTGACGACGGCCCCATGGACCTGCCCTCCAGCCCCGATAAGTTTAGCGGAAAATCCCTGACCGATATTCTGCTGGATACCTTGCAGGAGTATGGCGCCCTTGGCACCTTTGACGTGGTGGGAGACACCAGCGAGAATTACCCAGATGTGGCGGGCAAGAGCGGCCAGGCTGACTGGGGCGGGGTGCGGTATGACCATTATCCCGATATCAACCAGGACGAGCGGGGAGGGGTGGTCCATAATCCCCGGCTGATCCGCCGCATTCTTGACGAGGGCCACCAGGTGACCAACCATGGCTACCGCCACGTCCTTTTTGGCAAGAAGCCCTTTGTCTATGGAAAACGGAACCATTTCGACAGCCTGGACCAGGTGCTGGAGGATCTCAACCGGCTGCACCGCCTGATGAAAAATGAGTACCACTATGAGATGACCATGAGCCGCCCGCCCCATTACGTGGATAAGATTGAGGGGGGCTTTAGCAGCTACGACGCCTACGACCAGATGGGATACCTTTATATGGCCGCCGCCTTTGACGGGGCAGGTTGGCTGCCCATCCACCATGGATCGGCCAAGGAGAGCCTTCAGGCTGAGATAGATGCTATGGTGGAGCCTATGCGAAAGGTTCTGGAGGTAGATCCCAACGCCCTGGCCGGTCAGATCATCTTCCAGAAGGACGGCTACAATATGAGCCGCCGGACCCCTGTGGCCTTCGGCCTGAAAAAGCAGCTGGAGCTGCTGAAGGAATATGGATACCGGGTGGTCACAGTGGAGCAGCTGATGGAGTACAGTCCCTTTGCAGATGTGGGGGTGGAGGAACCTGGGTTTGAAAAGCTGGCCGCTCTTCAGAAAACCCGGGGGATTGTCTATTCCGATAACCGCTTGCGCCTGGATAACCCCATGACCTGGGGCGAGCTGGCCATGCTGATCGCCCCTCGCCAGGAGGCCATCGGCCGCCGGATCCAGCGGATTCAGGAGACTGGTACCTACCAGCACGCCAACTGGGGGGCCATGGACTGGTGCGCAGAGAAAGGCATCCTGAAGTATGCCATGGACCCCGACGGAGCAGTAAACAGCCTGCCCCCGGAATTTTTTGGTTCTGTTCAGGACTTTACCCGCCGGCAGGTTTATGAGGCCTTCCGGGGGTAAGGAAAGAAAATCTCATTGATATTATAATGTGTGATGCACAGACAGGAGGTATTGTCATGGAGTTTGTGAAGCTGACACTGGAAGAAGAGCTGGCTGTGGTGACCCTGGACCGGCCCAAAAGCCTGAATGCCCTGAACAGCCAGGTGTACCGGGAGATCATCGCCACCCTGCGCCAGGTAGAGGAAATGGACGAGATTAAGGTTGTCATCCTCACCGGAGCAGGTCAAAAGGCCTTTGCAGCCGGGGCAGACATCGCCCAGATGGTTCACGAGGATGCCATGGGCGGCCGCCGCCTGTCTGCCCTGTGCCATGATGCGGCCAACCTGCTGGAAAATATGCGCCAGGTGACCATCGCTGCGGTCAATGGCTTTGCGCTGGGAGGCGGCTGCGAGCTGACCCTGGCCTGCGATATGCGCATTGCCGCGGAAAACGCCCACTTTGCCCTGCCGGAGGTCACCCTGGGGATCATTCCCGGGGGCGGCGGCACCCAGCGGCTGAGCCGAATCATCGGCGTGGGGCGGGCCAAGGAGCTGATCTTCACCGGGGACCAGATTGATGCCCAGGAGGCCTATCGTATTGGGCTGGCCAACCACGTGGTTCCCCAGGATCAGCTGCTGGACACCTGCCGGGCTTTGGGCAAAAAGATTGCCTCCCGGGCCAGCTATGCCGTCTTCCTGGCAAAGACGGCGGTGAACTCCAGCCTGGACATTGATTTGAAAAACGGGGCTGAGCGGGAGAAGGATCTCTTGGGCCTGGCCTTTGCCACCCATGATAAACAGGAGGGGATGGAGGCCTTTTTGGCCCGTCGGCCCCCAGATTTCAAAGATTTTTAAGGGGCAAGAAAAAAGTTGCCCAATTTGAAACCCCTTGAAACACAAGGACTTTTTGCTTTTTTGCAGGCCGATCTGGAGAAGATCGGCCTGTATTTTTGTGAATGGTAACGAAATTGGATCAAAAAATTAACAATTTGGTTACAATACAAAACAAAATAGTGACAAAATGAATAAAATAGGGTAACAATTAGAAACGAAATTTTAGACAAACCAGACAAAGTCACCAAGAAATTCTCCCATTTTTTGCGCTCCACAGGAAATTTGCCAAAAGGGGTGACCTTCGTGTATAATGCCCCCTGCAAGCGCCGCTGGGGCGGAGAGAGAGACTGTCCCCAGCACCAAGCAAAGGCCAGGAGGGCTTTCCGCAACGCCGCCAGGTACGGGCGCTTGGAGGACCGCGGCGGGGGAGTGCTCCGCGACGACAGGAGTTTATAATGAAAAAGTTTTTGATTGCAACCCTACTATGTATGGCGCTGACGGTGACCATGGTCCCTGTGGCTTTTGCCGCAGACAGCAGCAACTATACCCAATGCATGGCTGCGATTCAGGAGCAACGCACCGTTCAGGAGCAGGCCCATCAAACGGCCGAAGCCCTGCGGGCAAAAGGTTATTCCGACAGCAGTGCCTATATCCAGGCAGCAAAAAGCACATGGAATGACGCTCAGACCATGATTATCGGCTATCAGAAGCTGGCTAAGTACAGCGATGAGGACATTCGGATCCTTACAACCACGGTGTTCTACGAGGCCGGCCACACCACTGACCAGCTGCGCCAGTACGTGGCGCAGGTGGCGCTGAACCGGGTGGCGGATAGCCGCTTCCCCAACACGGTGGAAGGGGTTATCACCCAGCGGGGTCAGTACTCCACCAAGTATGCCACCGTGGAGGCCGCCAACGCCATTAAGGCCGCCGACAGCAAGAACGGCACCTACTACTATGCCACCTGTGAAACGGCGGTAAAGACCGCCATGATGGGCCAGGTGAATATGCCCAGCAACGTCCTCTTCCAGGCCAACTTTACCCAGGGGAAGGGCGTGTGGCAGGCCGTTCAGTTTAGCAGCGGCTATTACTCCAGCACCAGCTATTTCTGCTACGGCTAAAAAGTTACAAAAGATAACAAATTCATAACGAAATGCAGCAAGCCCCCCGGAGGCCTCCGGGGGGCTTGCTTTTTAGGCTGGGTTAACGGGGAGAGAGCATGCGCCAGACTTCCTGGCCGGTGGCGGTGCCAGACAGAGAGAGGGAGCAGTAGACTCCCTGGTGAAAAAAGGCCACGGTGGAATCGGTGTCCAGAGCGGCCAGGAAATCCTCCTGGGTCAGGGTCTCCAGGGTTCCAATGGCGGCCGCCTTCTCGTAGGCATTGGGTTCGGTGGAGAGATACAGCTGGATTTCAGCGTAGCCAGGGGTGCTCTGATAGGTGCTGTTTTTGGTGTCCTCCTGGGAGACATGGGCGGCGTAGATGCCATCGAAGCTGTAGGGGACGTTGTCTTTCAGCGTCATCCACTCTGAAACGATGTAGTAGCCAAAGGAGGCAAAATCCGGGCAGCAAGGCTGGAAGACCTCCGGCACTTCCGCCAGATCGTGGGTGTAGGCGAACGTACTGCCTTCCTCCATGGGAAACTGGGTCAGGTCCACAGGGTGGTCCCAGAACCAGTCCAGCAGCATGGCCATATCCTGGGGGGTGTCGTTCCAGGAGCCGGTGATCTGATACCAGTCTTGGTCGGTCTCATAGGTGAGGGTTTTCTCCTGCCGGCTGCCGCCCTGACCGAAAATCTGGATGCCCTCCCGCAGGGTGACGGTTTGCGTGGGAGGGATCTCGTTGCCCTCTTCGTCCACTGTTACAGAGAGGGCATCCTGGGGCTGCTGAATGGGCTGGGGAGCCACGGTGACGGTGAGAAGGCCGTCCTCCTCCTGGGCGGTGTCCGGGTCGTCATAGCGCTGCCAGCTGAAGACCAGGCTGTACAGGCTGCCATCCTCGAGATACTGGGCGGCGCAGTGGAATAGAGGGTAGTCCGGCAGACTGGGAATGACCGCCTCGGCCTCCAGAGCGGCCTGATCGAAGAAGTACCGCTCCTCGGCGTAGGGAATGGCGCTTTCTGCCAGAGAGGACTCTGAGGAAGTGGCTGGCCCGTGCCGATGAAGGAACCGGTCAACCTGACTTGGGAGGGAATGGCTGCCGGCGAAATAGTCCTCCGGGTCAAACCCGGTGTGCCACTGCTGGGTTCCATCCCCCGGCTCCTGGAACCAGAGGATCGCTGCCACCACCACACAGAGGCAGGCGGCCAGGGCGGCCCACCGCCGCCAGGGCCGGCGGGGCGAACTGGGGCGGCTGCGGACGGCATCGGCCTGCTGGATCAGGTCGTCATCCAGGTGGTTCAGGGCGTCGTGAATGTGTTCTGGGTTCATAGATCAAATCCCTCCTGTTCCAAATGGGCTTTCAGCCCCTGACGGGTGCGGTGGAGAAGGCTTTTCACCTTGGCCTGGGTCATGCCGTGGTGGGCGGCCACCTCCCGGATGGGGTCCAGAAAGTAGTACCGGCAGAGGAAAACCGTGCGGGCCTCGGGAGAGAGGGTGCGCAAATAGTCCCCAATGGCCCGGGCCAAGGCCTGGGCTTCGGCCGCCTGGCTGGTGGTGTCCCCGGTGGAAAGGTCCCTGGAGAGCTCAGATAGGGACAGGGTATACTCTGAGGCCCGCCGCTTTGCCCGGTTCCGCCGCCGGAGTTGGTCAATGGCGCCCCGGCGGGTGAGCTTGGCCAGGTAGGTGGACAGGACCTGGGGCCGGTGAGGCGGGATGGAGCGCCAGGCGTTCCAGTAGGTGTCGTTGACGCACTCCTGGCTGTCCTGGTCATTGGCCAGGATATTGTGGGCGATTTTGGTCAGATAGGCGCCGTATTTGGCCTGGGTGGCCTCAATGGCGGCCTCCTCCCGCTGCCAGTATAGGGCGACGATGGTATGGTCCTCCATGTCAGGTACCTCCTTTCCGTGGGGCTTCTATCTAATATCTCGTCAAAACGGGAGGGGTGGTTGCAGGGAGGGGGAGAAAATTTGGCAGGAAGACAGGAAAAAACCTCCCTTCTATGGGGAAGGGAGGCAGGGCCCGCCTCATTTTGGGGGCAGGATTTCCAAAATATGTCCGTCAGGGTCCTGGATAAAATAGATGCCGCTGGCCAGCTCGTCAAAAATAAGTCCGGCGGCTTTGTGCTTGGCCTTTAGCCCCTCAAAATCCTGGGAGACCAGGGCCACATGGGGGGTGTCGTCTCCCAGCTGGTAGGGCTGGGTGCGGCCGAGCTCCTTGCACAGCTCCAGCTGAAATTCCGTGGTGCCGTCACCCAGGAAAATCAGGTGCCAGCCCCGGTCGGCCATGGTGACTTCCCGCTGGGGGGTTAGGCCCAAAGCTTCTTGATAAAAGGCCACGCTGCGGTCCAGATCCAGAACCCGCACGCAGACATGCTTGAGTGTGGTCATGGGAAAATGCCTCCTTCTTGGTTTCTCTGGGCTTATTGTAGCACAGGGAGAAAACCCAAGCAATGGCTGGGCAAAATTTCGGAAAAAGGGAAAAAGCCTCTATGCAAACGGGGGGAAATGGGGTATGATATCTCTATGCTGCAAAACAAAGAAAGCCCTCCGGGACCCCACCGGAGGAAAAACATAGAGACCATAACAAAGGGAGGGTAACCCCATGAAACTGACCTTTTTCGGCGCGGCCAAGGCCGTCACCGGCAGCTGCCACTGTGTGGAGGTGCGCGGAAAGAAAATCCTCATCGACTGCGGCCTTCAGCAGGGCCGAGACGAGCGGGACAACTCCGTGCTGGACTTCGCCCCCAACTATATTGACTATGTGATCGTGACCCATGCCCACATCGACCACTCCGGCCGGATTCCCCTGCTGATTAAGGAGGGGTTCCAGGGGCAGATCTTCACCACCCGCCTCACCGGCCAGCTGCTGTCGGTGATGCTGCAGGACTCGGCCCACATTCAGGAAATGGACGCCCAGTGGAAAAACCAAAAGGGCAAGCGGGCTGGCCGTCCTCCGGTGGAACCTCTGTACACTGTGGCCGACGCAGCCCAGGTGGCCGACCACCTGGTGCTGGCAGAATACGGCCAGATCATTGAACTCTTTGAAGGGGTCAAGATCCGCTTTGTAGACGCCGGCCACCTGCTGGGCTCGGCCAGCGTGGAGATGTGGCTGAACGAGGACGGGGTGGAGAAAAAAATTCTCTTCTCCGGAGACATCGGCAACATCAACCAGCCCGTCATTCGTGACCCGGCCTTTGTGCAGGGGGCCGACTACGTGGTCATGGAAAGTACCTATGGCGACCGCAACCACGAGCCCGTGGCCTCCTACACGGCGGAGCTGGCTAAGATCATCGACGACACCTTTGCCAAGGGGGGCAACGTCATCATCCCCTCCTTCGCCGTGGGCCGCACCCAGGAGCTGCTGTATTTCATGCGGGAGATGAAGAAGGAGGGCCTGGTAAAATCCGACCCCAACTTCACTGTCTGCGTGGACTCCCCTCTGGCCAACGAGGCCACCAAGATTTTCGCCGGGGACCTGCGGGGTTACCTGGACGAGGAGGCCATTGAGCTGGTGCGGGACGGGGAGAAGCTCTTTACCTTCCCGGGCCTTATGATGACAGAGAGCAGTGAGGAGTCCAAAATGCTCAACATGGAGAAGGGCTCCAAGGTGATTATCTCCGCCTCGGGCATGTGCGACGCCGGACGAATCCGCCACCATCTGAAGCACAACCTGTGGCGGGAGGAATGTGCCATTGTCTTCGTGGGCTACCAGGGGGAGGGCACCCTGGGCCGCCATCTGTTGGAGGGGGCCAAGCAGGTCCGCCTCTTCGGAGAGGACATTGCGGTCAATGCTTCCATCCATAACTTTAAGGGCCTGTCGTCTCACGCCGACCGGGATCATCTGCTCCAGTGGATCGACCAGGTCCAGGACCCGGCACCCCAGCAGATCTTCGTGGTCCACGGAGACGCCCAGGTGACGGAAATCTTTGCCAACACCCTGCGGGAAAAGGGGCTGCCCGCCCACGCGCCGCTGTATGAAGAGGTCTTCGACCTGGCCAAGAACGTGATGCTGGCCGCCGGGGTGGAGATCGCCCCCAAGAAGACCAGCTTCGAGTCCACAGGCCGTCCCTCTGCTGCTTATCACGAGCTGGAGTTGGCCGCCATGGATATTATGTCCATCATCCGGGCCAGCAAGGGCGGCGCCAACAAGGATCTGAAGAAGATGGCTGCCCAGCTGCGGGCAGTGGCCGCCAAGTGGAAAGATTAACCTCAAGTTACAAGTTTTTGCCGGGCCGTCCGCTTCCACGGGCGGCCCGGCGTTGCCCGAAAGAAGGAGGCACCGTTTTGAAAGCCCGTTGGAAACGATACTTGGCTGCTGCCTTGGCGGCGGCCTTTTGCTTGGCCCCAGCTGCCCAGGCGCTGACCTCGGACCAGCTCAAAGAGATCCTGGGGGAGTACTACCTGGAGGATCTTCCCCAGGCGGCACTGGATGCCGAGACAGTGGAGGAGGTCATTCAGGCTCTGGAAGATCCCTACACAATGTACTTAACCCCGGAGGAATTTGCCAATCTCCAGGACTCTATGAAGGATGGGGTTGTGACGGGGATTGGCATCAGCGCTGTGGGGGATGAGGCGGGCCTGGCCATTGTGGGGGTTTATGAGGGCTCATCTGCTCAGAAGCTGGGTCTTCTTCCTGGAGATGTGATTATCCGGGTTGAAGGTCAGGTTGCCGCCGGCCAACCCCCAGAGGTGATCTCCGGTTGGCTCAAGGGGGACGAGGGGACAAAGGTCACCTTTACCGTCCGCCATGCCGACGGCAAAGAGCAGACCTACACCGCCACCCGGACCAAGGTGGTCATTCCAGCCACCACCACGGAGCTTCTGGAGGATGGCACCACCGGCTATATTGTCTGCAATACCTTTGGAGAGGAGACCCTGGGTCACTTTACCGAGGGGATCCAGGCCTATGACGATGCAAACCTTTGGGTGGTGGATCTGCGCCAGAATGGCGGCGGGGATGTATACGCCGTCACCCAGACCCTAGGGGTCTTTTTGGGGAATGGCACTATGGTCTACCTTCGGGACGGCCAGGGGGATTACTATCGCTATGTTTCCCAGCAGGAGCAGACCACGACCTATCCCGCCATTGTCCTGACCAGCGGTCAGACAGCCTCTTCGGCGGAGATTTTTGCTCTGGCCATGAAAGACAGAGGGGGCGGGATGATCATTGGCTCCAACACCTATGGCAAGGGGGTGGCCCAAGTCATTCTCACCCAGGAGCAGCAGCCTGAGGCGCTGAAAGACGGCGATGCGCTGCGGATTACAGCCTATCAATATTATGGTGTGAATGGCAACACCGCGCAAAACATCGGGGTAATTCCCGATCTGCTGGTGGACACCAACCATGCCGATGAGATCGCTGCCCTCTTCTCCGGGCAAGAACCCAGCC
Organism: Evtepia sp.; assembly: GCA_048184675.1. Classification (GTDB taxonomy): domain Bacteria; phylum Bacillota; class Clostridia; order Oscillospirales; family Oscillospiraceae; genus Evtepia. The sequence goes on from DBEYYM010000072.1 coordinate 20,204, forward strand.
AGAGCACGGGCTGGCTCCGCGTCCATCTGGGGGGCTGGCGGTGGTATGTGGATCTGTCCAGGGCCACGAACCAGGAGAACGCCCCTTACTTTGCGGAAATGCTCTCGGCCCTGCCCCCAGCGGTGAAGATCTTCCTGGGAACTGACGATGGGTGGGCACAGACCACACCCGCTCAGGTGGCAGAGAAGACCGGGGTGGCGGGCTACGCTCCCCGGGTCTTTACCGACGTGGCCGGGCTGGACTGTGAGCGGGCGGCCAACACCCTGTGCACGTATGGCATGCTCCGAGGCTATGAAGATGGCACCTTCCGCCCCAACAGCGGCCTGACCCGGGCGGAGCTGTGCGCGCTGCTTACCCAGGCCATGGGGCTGTCTGTCCCCCTGGGGGGCCAGTCCTTTGCCGATGTGGCCGACGACAGCTGGTACGCCCCTTATATCCGGGCGGCCCAGAATGCCGGCTATGTCAATGGAGTTGGCAATGGACAATTTGACCCGGAAGGCAAGGTCACCCAGGAGCAGATGATAACGGTTCTGGGCCGGCTGGCGGCCAACCTGAATCTAAACTTCCGGGAGGCCTCGAAGCAGGTGCCGTCGGACACGGGCATCGATGCGAAATACAGCGACTGGGCCCAGCCCTGGGTGTGGCTGCTGGAGAAGAGCCAGACAAATCTTCTGGGCAAGCCTTTGTCCATGCTTTGCACGCCTTCGGACCAGCTCAACCCCAAGGCTCCTGCCACCCGGGGGGAGACTGCCCAGATCCTTTATAAGATCCTCACTGCAGTAGAGGTTCTCACGTACTGAACCGATAGAAAGAAGGAGGGGAGACCATGAAACAGATCCTGATGATCGGCACCGGCGGAACCATTGCCTCAGAGATGACTGAGGCCGGCCTGGTGCCCGGCATGACCGGGGCAGAGTTCCTGCGGTACGTGCCTTCGGTGGAAAAGCTCTGCCAGGTGGATTGTCTCCAGGTCTGCAACATTGACTCCACCAATATGACACCCAGCCACTGGCTGGCCATTGCCCAGGCGGTGGAGACGCACTATGACGCCTACGACGGCTTTGTCATCTGCCATGGCACGGACACCATGGCTTATACGGCTGCGGCGCTGAGCTATCTCATCCAGGATAGCCCCAAGCCCATTGTCCTCACCGGCAGCCAGAAACCCATCCACATGGACATTACCGATTCCAAAACAAACCTGCTGGACAGCTTCGCTGTGGCCTGCGACGGGCGGCTGCCAGGGGTGACCATTGTTTTCGGCGGCGCCGTCATCCTGGGCACCCGGGCCAGAAAGACCTATTCTAAGAGCTATGGGGCCTTTTCCAGCATCAATTACCCTGTCCTGGGCGTGATTCAAGAGGGGCGGCTGGTACCGTACATTTCGCTGCCGGCTGGAGCAGCACCCCGGTTTTATCACCATCTGAATGAAAAGGTCTCCTTGGTCAAGCTCATTCCTGGCCTTTCCTCGGCGTATCTGGCCTTTGCTCTGCAGGAGAGCGACGCGGTGCTGGTGGAAAGCTTTGGCGTGGGCGGCGTCCCCGCCGGAGATCAGGGCAGCTTTTATGACCTGATTCGCCAGGCAGAAGAGGCGGGGAAGACGGTGGTGGTCTCCACCCAAGTTCAAAATGAGGGCAGCGACCTGGCAGTTTACAACGTAGGCCATCGGCTGAAAACCGACCTGGGGGTGCTGGAGTCCTACGATATGACCATTGAGGCCGCCGTGGCCAAGCTCATGTGGGCTCTGGCCCAGACCCAGGACCGGCAGGAAGTGGCAAAGCTTTTCTATACCCCCGTAGCGCAGGATATTTTGAGTGCACCGGAATGAAGAATTCCCCCTGGATCCATAGGATCCAGGGGGAATTTTGCATGTGCTATGGTGGGGCTGCACGGAAAGATTACCGCTTGCGAAGAAGCACTGCCAGCAGGACCAGCAGAATGGCGACCAGCAGACCGATGACAACGCCAATCAGGATAGAGCTGGTCTGGGGTGTTTGCTGGCTTTGGGCTTGCTCTGCCTGGCTTTGGGAGGCGGCAGTTTCTGCCGGCTCGTCCGCTGGCTGGGCGGCAGGGGAGGACGCTGTCGGTTCCTGGGCAGGGCGGGGATCATACGTGGTAGTCTCCACTAGGCAGACCCAGCCGCTGACACCCTCGTAAGTAGTGTACCCCCACAAGGCCCCGGTGGAGGAGGTGGTGGTTTTGGTGATGTAAAGGCGGGTATACATGGGGATGAGGGAACTGCGAAGGATAGGATACTCCGTGCCCGCCTGGGTGCGCATGTTCAGGCCTTGGCCGTCTTTGGCGTTGACGTAAACGGAGTAGTTCGCAGAAGTCACACTTCCGGAGGAGGTGACCACTTGGGTTTCCACCAGACAGACCCAGCCGCTGGTGCCGTCATAGGTGGTGTAGCCCCACAGCGCGCCAGTGGAAGAGGTGTCCGTTTGCGAAATGTGAAGCCGTGTGTTCATGGGGATGAGGGAGCTGCGGACGGCGGGGTACTCGGTGCCGGGGCCAGAGCGCAGGTTCAGCCCCAGGCCGTCCTTTGCCTGAACGGAGATGTCATAGTTTGCTGTGACAGGAGCAGCCAAAGCGGTGGGGAGCAGGCCGGTGACCAGCACGAGACACAGGAGCAGACCGGCTAGCCGGGGCAGGGAAAGTCGGTTTTTCATGGTTGTATTCTCTCTTTCTCAAAAATAGGGCGAGCTGGTCACAGGGTCTTTTCCAAGCAGACCAGATGCACGCCAGGAATGCCATTGAACTGGCAGGGGACGATGGAAACCTCTTGATATCCCAGGTTGCGGTACAAAGACCGGGCGCTGGCATTGCGCTCGTTGGTATCCATGCGGAGATAGGGGCAGTTGTGGGCCTGGGCATAGTCCTCATAAAAGGCTACGAAGCGGGAGCCGTATCCCTTGCCTTTGACCTGGGGGTCTACTACCAGGGTGTGGAGGACCATCACCTGATCTGGTGGGGCGTCCTGGGTCCAGGCGGCGTCGGCGTAAACGGGGACCTGCTCTTGGTTAATTTTGGCGGTGGCTACGATCTGGCCATTGTCCTCTGCCACGAACATATCGCTGGCCTGGATGGCGTCTAGGGCGGTTTGCCGGGTGGGATAGATGCCGCGGATCCAGCCGATGGTGGCCCGGCCGGCCTCCTCTTCGGTGTGAATGCGGTCATAGATGGCGGTGATCTGGTCCAAATCTTCCAGGGTGGCTTGTCGAAACATGGGAAAGGCTTCCTTTCTCTCTGGTCATTTGTCTTTGATTGTACCATCCCGCAGGCGGTTTTTCAATGGGTCCTCCGCGCCTTCTGGCGGTTGGAAAGGGCGATAACCCGGGGGCGGTTATACCGCTGCAGGATCACAAAGAGCAGATCGAAGCAGGCGGCAGCCAGGGAGGTAATCAAAAACACAGGCAAAGAGCCGAAGACCGGCACCATGGCCAAAGGGAGAAAGCTGAGAACGATAATTCCCTCGTGGACAATCTCTGCCAGGCTCATGGCTTGGGCGATTTCCTCCAGCGTGTGCTCCCGGACGGAGAAAAGGGAGGGGTCGTAGGAGGGGAGTTTCCCTTTCCAAGACTTTACGTTAAGAAACCGGTATAGCTTTTTTTCAAAGGCGTGGGGCTGAAACCAGGCCCGGTGGTAGTTCACGCGGTTTTTTAGCGTAGCGTTGACCGCCCAGCCCACCAACAGCCGCATGACAAAGTGATAGGCAGTGGTCCCGAAGGTAATGGATAGGGACAGCAGAAGCCCGGTCTCCCACCGCTGGTAACAGAGGACCGACACCAGGGTCGCCAGACAGCATAGAGCGGCGATGGTCCGCACCGTGTTTGCCATGATATCACCTTGCTTTTTTGAGATGGGGGATCCTGTTTTTACATTTAATTTTAATCTATGGGAGAACAGATTGCAAGGCGGGATTAGAGATTTGAGGATAACCCGCGCCTGCCCCGGGATACCCGGTCTGTGTCCTGTCATTTGGGGCGCAGAGGTGGTATACTGCCCTGGAAACCGTGCTGCAAATCATGCGATAAACTCGCGAGACCAGCTGAGCCTGTCAACAATGGGAGGGATGGCCTGCGCCCGCTACCTGCGGCCCCGCCTGATTTTGCAGCCCAGCAGACAAGGAGCGCCAGCCTAACGTGCTGCCGCCCTTTCCTATCATAAAAAGGAGGAAGGCATGGATCAAAGAAAGATCGGCATGTTTTTGGCACAGTGCCGCAAGGAACGGGGAATTACACAGACGGTTCTGGCGGAAAAGCTCGGTGTGACCCAAAGAAGCATTTCCCGCTGGGAAACGGGGAGAAATATGCCGGATCTGTCGCTGCTGCAGCCTCTGGCCGCAGAGCTGCAGGTTTCGGTTTCAGAGCTGCTGGACGGAGAGAAGCACGAGAAGGAACGGGAGACCGAGGATGTGATCCATCAGGTCATTGCCTATTCCGCCGGCTTGGAGCGCCGCCGGATTTTTACTGTGGGGGATGTCAACCTGCTGACAGGTGTTTTGGCCGGTGTGGCGGGGATCCTGCTGGTCATCGGCAGCGTGGCGGAGGCGGAGACCATTCCCCTGATGCTCCTCCTTTTGGCAGGAGGCGTCGGGGTGGTTCGCCTGCTGTTTGGGCGGTGCCCGAACTGCGGCAAGGGGCTGCCCTTTTCGATTAGGGCCTTGCAGAGCTGTCCCTTTTGTGGCAAGAAGCTTTCATAACAAAGGAAAGGAGGAATTCCATGGGACTGACCGGCCTATTGGCGCTGCTGGTTGTGGCCCTGTTCGGGGTCACGGTGAAGTTTTTTCTGGACGGCGTGCGGGAGAAAAATAGGAAAAAAGCCATTCTGTCGGCGGTGGCTTTTTGCGGGGTTGTGGCGGTGCTGTATGTTGGGCTGCTCTGGCTTATCACCTCTATGTGAGGCGGGCAGAAGCGGCGCGCCGGGGTGCGCGGCGGCGTCTTTTTCCTAATGATGGACAAATGAAGGGATTCGTGTTACAATACTACAGATTATATGCTGTTTATCTGTCATCCCCGGTTTTATGGGATGGAACAATGGAGATGCGAGACCGTGCGAAAAGAAATTATGGGGGTATCCTTTGACGATGTCACCCTGGAAGAGGCGGTGGCCGCTGGGGAGAAGCTGGCGGCGGGGCCGGGCTTTTCCTATGTGGTGACGCCCAACCCTGAAATTGTAAATATGGCCCGCCAGGCGGAGGACTATGGAAAGATCCTCAACGAGGCCGGGCTGGTCCTTCCCGACGGCATTGGGGTGGTCCACGCAGCCAAGATCCTGGGCACACCCTTGAAGGGGCGGGTACCGGGCATTGACTTTGCCTCGGGCCTGGTGGCCCGGCTGGCAGAGACCGGCGGCAAGCTCTTCCTGCTGGGGGCCAAGCCCGGCGTGGCGGAGCAGGCGGCGGCCAACCTAAAGCAGCGCCATCCCGCCCTGATCATCTGCGGCACCCACGACGGCTACTTTCAAGACAGCGGCCCTGTGGTGGAGGCCATCCAAAAGGCCCAGGCCGACGTGGTCTTTGTCTGCCTTGGGGCCCCGAAGCAGGAGAGGTGGATGGCCCAGTACGGCCCGAAGACCGGCGCCCATCTCATGGTGGGCCTGGGGGGCGTGCTGGATGTCTACGCCGGCAATGTGAAGCGAGCCCCAGAGATCTGGCAAAAGCTGGGCCTGGAGTGGTGTTACCGCCTGCTCCACCAGCCCAGCCGCCTGGGGCGGATGGCTAAGCTCCCCCTGTTTTTGGTGGCAGCGGCCAAGGAAAAGGGAAAGAGAGGATGACCATGAAAAAAGGACGCCTGATCGTCATCGAGGGAACCGACGGCTCGGGAAAATCCACCCAGTTCGCCCGGCTGTGCCGGCGGGCTGAGCATGAGGGAATCCCTTTCCAGCGCCTGGTCTTTCCCCAGTATCAGGAGGAATCCTCTGCCCTGCTGCGGATGTACCTGAATGGGGAGTTTGGCAAAAAGCCGGGAGATGTAAACGCCTACGCTGCCTCCAGCTTTTATGCAGTGGACCGATATGCCTCCTGGAAAAAGGTGTGGCAGGGCCACTATGAGGGCGGCGGCCTGGTCCTGGCGGACCGGTACACCACCTCCAATGCGGTCCATCAGTCCAGCAAGGTGGCCCCGGAGGGGCGGAGAGAATTTTTTCAGTGGCTCTTTGACTTCGAGTATCACCGGTTGGGGCTGCCTGAGCCCGATCTGGTGATCTACCTGGACATGCCCACAGAAAAGGCCGTGGAAATGCTCCGCCAGCGAGAGGCGGACACCCACACCCAGGGGGACATCCACGAGACCGACAGCGCTTACCTGGCCGCCTGCCGGCAGGCGGCCCTGGAGGCAGCAGCGCTTTACGGCTGGAAGAAGATATCCTGCCTAAACCAGGCAGGCCAGTTACGGCGGATTGATGAGATCCACCAGGATATCTGGCAGGCGGCAGCCCCCCTGCTGGAAGCAAAGGAGAAGTGAACCATGGGAACGGAAGTTTCTGAAGTGAAAAAGATCCTCCGGCAGCAGATCCGAGAGGCAATGGACGAGCTTACAGACCAGGAAAAAGCCTGGTCCGACGGGGAACTCATCGCCCGCTTTTTAGAGCACCCCAAGCTGGCCGAGGCACAAACCATTCTGGCCTATTATGGTGTGGGAAATGAGATCCACACCGAACCCCTGCTCCAGACCCTGCTGGACCAGGGTAAGACGGTCTGCCTGCCCAAGTGCCTGCCCGAGCACCAGATGGAGGCTCGGGTTATCACCAGCCTGGACGACCTGGAGCCGGATAAGTATGGCATTCCCGCCCCCAAGGACACCTGCCCGGTGCTGGCGCGGGAAAAGCTGGACCTGATTCTGGTGCCCGGCCTGTGCTTTGACAGCCGGGGCAACCGCCTGGGCCAGGGAGGGGGCTATTACGACCGCTATCTGGAGGACCATGATGGAATGACCCTTGGCCTGTGCCGGGAGGATTTTTTCCAGGTGAACCTGCCCCGGGAGCCGCTGGATGCCTGGGTCCGCATTGTCCTCACTGAAGAGGGTCAGGTTTGGCCCATGAAGGACCCCACTGACTAACATTTCCAAGAAAAAAACCTGCGGGATTTGCGCAAAGTCCCGTGAAGGAGGTAGTATATGGAACGCGATACCAGAAGACGCCGCCCGGAGGAGCCGGAGCGCCGGCCCCGTGCCCAGCAGCCCCGGCGGAGGAAGAAAAAGCGCTCTGCTTTGTCCAGCTCCATGCTCTACATTGTGATGGTCTGCGCCGTCTCCATCGTCCTGGCCGCTGTGGGCTGGTCTCTGGCCAACGATATGCTGGCCCTAAACAAGGAAAAGACCACCGCCACCATTGTGATCGAGGAGGACCATGACCTGAGCAGCGCGGTGAAGCAGCTTAAGGAGTATGGGATCATCAAGTATAAGGGCTTGTTCCGTCTGTTTTCTGCTTTCTCCAATGGCAGTGATAAGATCATCCAGGGCACCTATATGATCGACACAGACATGGACTACCGGGCTATCCTCAACAGCTTGGGCTCTAGCTCCTCCAACCGGAAGGAGGTCTCGGTGACCATCACCGAGGGTATGACCGTCAATCAGATCTTTAAGCTGCTGGAAGAGGAAGGGGTCTCCACTGTGGAAAAGCTGGAGGATATGGCCGCCAACCACGACTATGCCTTCTCCTTCCTCCAGGATATCCCCCTGGGGGATCACACCCGGCTGGAGGGATACCTCTTCCCCGATACCTATGATTTCTACATGGGGGAAGACGCCAAAACCGTGATCAACAAAATGCTGGTGAACTTCGACAGCAAGGTGGATGACTCCGTCCGCCAGAAGATCTGGGACAAGGGGTATTCCATTCAGGATATCCTCAACATTGCTTCCATGATCGAAAAGGAGACCGATGGTACCGACCGGGCCAAGATCGCCTCGGTGATCTATAACCGTCTGAACAACCCCAGCGCCGGCACGGCGGGCTATCTGAACATCGACGCCACCATCCAGTACGTGCTGCCTGAGGGGCAGATCGTCAGCGAGGAAGATTACCACACGGTGGATAGCCCCTACAACACCTATGAGAACAAGGGACTGCCTCCCGGACCCGTTGCCAACCCTGGTATGGAGTCCATCATGGCGGCCCTGAACCCAGAAAGCACCAATTACTATTACTACGCTCTGGGCGACGACGGGGTCCATCATTTCTTCGCCACCCTCAGTGAGCAGCAGGCCTTCCTGAACAGCTAAGGGTGACCATGGAGAAGAAACTGGAACTGCTGTCCCCGGCAGGGGACTGGGAACGGCTAGAGATGGCCCTGGCCTATGGGGCTGACGCGGTCTATCTGGCGGGGGATACCTTCGGCATGCGCTCCTTCGCGGGGAATTTCTCGGCGGAGGAGCTGGGCCGGGCAGCGGCGCTGTGCCGGCAGAAGGGGGTGGCCCTCCACGTAACCTGCAACACCATGCCTCGGAACGACGAGGTGGCCCGGCTGCCCCAGTGGCTGGAGCTGCTGGAGGAGGCGGGGGTCACCGCCGTGATCCTGGCCGACGTGGGGGTGCTGGCTCTGGCCAAGAAGTATGCCCCCTCGGTGAAGATCCACATCAGCACCCAGGCCAGCATTGTGAACTACCAGGCCGCCCGAGCCTGGCACGACCTGGGGGCAGACCGGGTGATCCTGGCCCGGGAGCTGACCCTGGAGGAGATTGCCGAAATCCGGGCCAAGACGCCTAAGAGCCTGGAGATCGAGACCTTTGCCCATGGGGCCATGTGCGTGTCCTATTCGGGCCGGTGCCTGCTGTCCAACTACATGACTGGGCGGGACTCCAACCGGGGAGCCTGCGCCCAGCCCTGCCGCTACCAGTACGCCCTGGTGGAGGAGAAACGGCCGGGAGAGTACTTCCCGGTGTATGAAGACGAAAAGGGCACTTACATTATGAACTCCCGGGATATGTGCATGATCGACCACCTGCCTGACTTGATGGCCGCCGGGGTGGATTCCCTGAAGATCGAGGGCCGGGCCAAGTCGGCCTATTACGCGGCCATTGTCACCGGGGCCTATCGCCACTGTATTGACGACGTGCTGTCCGGCCGCCCCCTGGACCCCACCTGGCGGGATGAGGTGGAGAAGGTCAGCCACCGGCACTATTCCACCGGCTTTTTCTACGGCCAACCCGGCCAGTTTACCTCGGACGCCCGGTATATCCGGGACTGGCAGGTGGTGGCCGTGGTGGAGGACTGCGACGAAAACGGCCTGGCCACCGCCTCCCTGCGGAATAAGTTTGCCGCTGGGGACGAGATCGAGTTGGTGGGCCCGGACGTGAAGCCCGTGGCCTTCCAAGCCCCCATGATGGAGGATGGAGAGGGCTTCCCCCTGCGGGAGCCCCGGCACCCTCAGATGACCTTCAAAATTCAGCTGCCCTGCTATGCCCCCCGCCTGTCCTTTTTGCGGGCTTGCCGGGAGAATTCCTAGGAACACACACCATCAAAAATAGGAAATAGGAAATGGGAGCCCACCGCGTGGGGCGGATCAGGGATCCGCGCCGGCGGTGGGCCTTTTTCTGTTGGAGCGAGGGAAAGGGCTCGTTGTCCGGGGGAACGGCTGACACGGATGAACAGATGAGAGCGGGACACCGCGCCGAGGCGGTTAGCGCGCGGCTGCAACCCTGGCGACAGAAAGGAGAGAGCCTATGAACGTCTACCTTACCAGCTTCACCCTCCCCTCCCAGGGGGAACAGGAGGACGCCTTAGCCCAGGCCGTGAACCGCCGCACCTGCTATAGCAATTACTATCCCTTTCAAATCTTTCAGAGCCAGGAGAAGGAAAAACTGACCTTTGCGCCCATCACCCTTCTCTATGGCAGCAACGGCTCGGGCAAGAGCACCCTGCTCAACCTCATCGGGGACAAACTGGACCTGGAGCGGCGGAGCCCTTACAACCGGGCGGCCTTTTTCCGGGACTTTGTGAAGCTGTGCCAGTGTGAAGGGGCCCAGCGGGTGCCCTTGGGCAGCGAGGTCCTCACCAGTGATGACGTTTTTGACGACCTGCTAGACCTGCGCTGCCTCAACGATGGCATTGACCTGGCCCGGGGGGAGCTGCTGCGGGAGTATCGAGCCCTGCGAGAGGGGAACTTCCAGATGAAATCCCTGGACGATTATGACCAGCTCAAGCGGGTGGTGGCGGCCAAACGGAAAAGTGGATCGGCCTTTGTCCGGCAAGAGGTGGGGGTCAATGTCCGGGGAAAATCCAACGGAGAGACTGCCTTTCGTTATTTTACCAACCGGATTACCGAAAGCCGGCTCTACCTGCTGGATGAGCCGGAAAACAGCTTGTCGGTGTCCTATCAGCGGGAACTGGCCAAGTTTTTAGAGGATTCGGCCCGGTTCTATCGTTGTCAGTTTGTTGTGGCTACCCACTCCCCCTTTCTGCTGGCCATGAAGGGGGCAGCGGTTTACGATCTGGACCAATCTCCGCTTGCCCAGCGGCCCTGGCAGAAGCTGCCGGCGGTGCAGGCGTGGTATGCTTTTTTCCGGGACCACCGGGCGGAGCTGGCATTGGAGGAAGAAGGAGGGGACCCATGGATCTGAAAGGTTATCTTATTGGGGTTTATATCCTCTTTGGGGCGCTGCTGGTGGGACTGCTGGTTTTTGGCAACCAGCTGGCTTTTCTGCTGACCTATGGAGCGGTTTTCCTGTGTACCCTGGCCAGGACCCTATCCATGCAGACCAAAAAGCGGATCAAAGGCTACCTGGTGGTGGCCTATGCCGGGGTGCTGGCCGCGCAGGTGGTGCTGTGCATCCAGGTGCTCTTTGTGGAAAAGGGGACCTTTTACGACCAGCCCTTCCGGCGGCTGTTCGGGGTGTTGCTGGTCCTGGTTCCCTTGGTGGTGAGCCGGTATGTCAGCGTGGGGAAGTACGCCCAGTTTTATCTGCCCTCTCTCCAGGATCTGTCCACCATCAGCTTTGCGGAGCTCCAACGGGGGAGAGAGCGGACCACCCGGTCGGCGGAAACCCTGAAAAAAGCTGGGGAGAGCCTATCGGCGGAGAATCTAAAGGACGTAGTAGAGGATCTGCCCCGGCACAATTCCTTCCGCTATATTAACGACGGCAGCCTCACCGAGGCATACTTTGCAGAGGCCCGCCGTCATTTGGACGACCCCAACCTGTACATTGTCATCTCCTGCACCGGCAGCCCGGCCAGTGAGATCATTTCCGTCTTTACCCAGAAGCAATACAACCACGCCTCCCTGTCCTTTGACCGGGAGCTGAACACCATCCTCAGTTACAACGGCGGCGAGCGGGCCTATCCCCCGGGGCTGAACCAGGAGATGCTGGACTTTTTCCACAAAAAGGCCGACGCTTCCATCCTGGTCTATGCCCTGCCCTGCACCCGGGCGCAGAAGGAGCAGGTCCTGGACCAGGTGGCGGAGATCAACCGGGAGGGGAGCGCCTATAACATGCTGGGGTTGGTGCTGAAATACTCCCACAAGCCCAACATCATGTTCTGCTCCCAGTTTGTCTACCGGATGCTGGAGCTGGCCGGCCTGGCCTACTTTCAGGACAAGGCGGGCCATGTGAAGCCCACGGACCTGGTGGAGCTGGACTACCACCGAAAGCTAAAGTTTGTCACAGAAATCCGGTTTGAGTAGCCGGATTTTTGAAAAAGAAGGTTACTGCGCAGCCCATGGGGTCCGGCGGAGCACAAGAGCCGTCCCCTGCGGTCAAAAAATGGAAAAGGAGACAAGAAAATGAAGAAGCTCGCACTGACAGGCGGCGTACTCATTGACGGCAATGGCGGCGCCCCCATCCCCAACAGTTTAGTCCTGGTGGAGGACAAAACCATCCTGTACGCAGGCCCTGACCATGGAGACCATGCAGGCTACGAGGTGGTGGATGTCCAGGGTAAGTATCTCATCCCCGGCCTCATTGACACCCACATCCATCTCAGTGGCGTGACCCAATACGGGGTAGAGGGCTTTGTGCTGGAGCCTGAAATCCAGAAAGCCATCGTGGCGGCGGCCGATGCCCGGCGGATGCTGGGGCGGGGCTTTACCACTGTGGGGGATATCTCCCGCAACGGCATCTCCATCCGGGATATGATCGAGGCGGGGTTCCTGGAGGGCCCCCGGGTGGTCACCACCGGAAACGGCTTTTGCCGGACCACGGGCCATAGCATTTCCCGGTACCTTCCCGATGACCTCAGCCGCGCCCGCCACCCCTGGGCCGATGAGGCAGACAGCCCCTGGGGCATCCGCACCGCCATCCGCATGCGCCTGCGGGAAAAGCCTGACGCCATCAAGATCTGGGCCACCGGCGGTGGCATCTGGGAGCTGGACCAGAAGGAGCACACCCACTACACCTGGGAGGAGATCCTGGCGGCGGTGGAGGAGTCCAATATGGTGGGCCTGCCTGTGTGGAGCCATGCAGAGGGCCTGGAAGGGGCCCTTCTCTCCTGCAAGGCCGGGGTGTGGGCCATCATCCACGGCCAGGAGCTGGATGACCAGTGCTTAGACATCATGGCGGAAAAGGGGATCTTTTTCTGCCCCACCATTCAGTTTTTGGAGGAGTGGTTCCAGGTCCATCCCCCGGCGGAAAAGCCCGAGCAGAAAAATTACCCCGGGGACACCGTGGCTCAGCGGGAGCTGGCCCGGGTCTATGGCAACCTGCGCAAGGCCATTGACAAGGGGATTAAGATCACCGTGGGCTCGGATTCCTACTGCGAAAAAGAACTCCCCTATGGCCTGGCGGCCCTGGAGGAGATGTACAACCTGAAAACTGCAGGTCTCAGCGAGGGGGAGATCCTCATGGCGGCGACCAAATACGGGGCAGAAATGCTCCGGGTGGACCACCTGACCGGCACCCTGGAAGCGGGCAAACGGGCTGACCTGCTGGTGCTGGAGGCCGACCCTCTGGCGGATATCCGCAATATTACAGTGGAAAACATGGCCCTGGTGCTCAAGGACGGGAAACGGTATCCCATTGAGGGAAAGGAACCCTGGTGATGGAAGAAAAAGGGGAGGCTGCCAAAGGCAGCCTCCCCTTTTTGGAGCAAGGATCAGAGGGAGCCGCGGCGTTGCCCCAGTTTTCAAGGGACGCCGCTCCACTGGGGCGTGGTGCGCTCTGCCGGGGCAGTGATGGCCACCTGAATCTCGGTTAAGAACTCCTCTTCCTGAACGGTATCCCGGTTGTCAATTTCATAGAGCTCAAAGGGCGTGCCGGTCAGGTGGAACCCGTGGGCGCCGGCATAGGAGAGAAGCTCCTGAACCCGGGCTCGATTTTGTTCATAGCTGCCGCGATAAAAGTAAGAGAGATAGACGCCTGCAGGGAGGACAAAGTCAGGATTGGAGGGGTCCTCTTCCAGAACGGAAAACACCCCGTCATAGACGTTAGGGGTGCCGGCCATGAGCTCCTCCATGGAAAGGAAAGCGCCAAAAATTTGGTTGCCAAAATCCCGGAGCTTGTCCTCGTGCTTGCGATGGAGCTTTTTCATCACGAAATCCATCTCCTCGTCCCGGGTAATGTGCTGGCTAAGCTGGACACAGGGGCGGGCAGGGAGGGTTTTTGTGGTCATTACCCCAGGCTGAATGGTCAGAGCATTTTGCAGGGTGGTGATCCGCTTTTGCAGCAGGTGAGCTTTGGTTTCCAGCTCTTGCATTTGGGTGTGGACCAGAGCCTGCTCTTGGCAGAGCAGATCCAGGGTGTGTGCTACCGTTTGCCCCTCCAAATAGCTTTTGATCTGCGCCATGGAAAAGTCCAGCCGGCGCAGGTCTCGGATCATGTTCAGCTTGTACATGTCCGTCAGGTTATATAGACGGTAGCCGTTGCTGTCCCGGCGAGGCTGCAGGATCCCTAGGCGCTCATAGTAGCGCAGGGAATCCACGCCAATGTCATAAAGACGGGCGATTTCGCTAATTTTGTAGGAATCTTTCATATATGCCCCCGCTGTTTTATAGAAAGTGTAAAAAAGTTTCCCTTGACTCTGGTATTATACCAGAGTTTATGATGGAAATAAAGAGCGGGGCTCCAATGGACGCCCCTCTGTATCACAGAAAGGGAGGCAACGCCTGATGAATAAAAAACAACAGATTCTGGAACGATTGGACCGTGTGATTTCTTTTATTCATACCGATATGCACGACATTCCTGCCCGAGAGAAAGAGCAGATGGTAAAAGAGACGGTGGAACACTTTAACCACTATGTCAGTCCTGGCTGGCTGGCCTATCGGAAGTCGGTCTCCTCTGACTCTGAGATGGGCGCGGTGCTGGAGTGGCAGGACGAGGGCGCCTATTGCTATGGCCTGAATGGAGAGCGGTTTATTGACTGCCTGGGCGGGTTTGGCATTTACACCTGCGGCCATAGAAACCCGGAGATCCTGGCGGTGGTAAAGGCCCAACTGGAGCACCAGGCCCTCCACTCTCAGGAGCTGCTGGATCCCCTGCGGGGTTACCTGGCAAGAACCGTGGCAGACATCACCCCCGGGGACCTGCAGTACTGCTTCTTCACCAACGGCGGAGCGGAGGCAGTGGAAATGGCCCTGAAACTGGCCCGGATTGCCACTGGGGGCAGATGGTATATCTCCACGGTGGGGGCCTTCCATGGCAAGTCCATGGGTGCGGTCTCCATGGGGGGAAAGGGGACCTATCGGGTGCCCTATACGCCGATGGTCCAGCAGGTCCAGCATGTGGAGTATGGGGTGGCAGAGGATGTGGAAAAGGCCATCCGCAACCTGCAGGCCGTGGGAGAAAAGGTGGCTGCCGTGATTCTGGAGCCCATCCAGGGAGAGGCTGGGGTGATTGTTCCCCCAGAAGGCTATCTCCGGCGGGTGCGGGAGATCTGCGATGAGACCGGCGTAGCGCTGATCTTTGACGAGATCCAAACCGGCATGGGCCGGACAGGCACCATGTGGCGCTGCGAGGCAGAGGGGGTCACCCCCGATATTATGACCTTTGGCAAGGCCTTTGGCGGCGGCATCATGCCCATTACGGGCATCATCTGCAAGCCCAAGATGTGGACCCAGGAGCTTGTGGATAACCCCTGGCTGCTGGGCTCGCCCACCTTTGGCGGCAACCCAGTTTGCTGCGCGGCTGCCCTGGCTACCATCCGGTATATGCTCCAGCATGACATTCCCCGGGTTTGTCAGGAAAAGGGCGAGGTGCTGAAGGCCGGCCTGGAGCGCCTGGCCCAGAAGTATCCCCAGATTATCCAAGAGGTCCGGGGCTTGGGGCTGATGCTGGCCGTGGAGTTTCACACCAGCCAGCTGGGCTATGCGTGCGCCAAGGGCCTGTTCGCCCGGGGCGTGATGACGGCAGGAACCCTGGTCAATGCGAAGACCATCCGCTTTGAGCCCACAGCGGCTATTTCCCAGCAGGATATCCAGGATGTAATCACCAGAATGGACGAGGCCCTGGCAGATATCCAGGAAACGCTGCAAGACTGAGCGGACTTCCTTTGGAAATTCGGCCCTTGACAAGGGGCAAATCCGTGATACAATAAAATTGTTATCTGGCAATGAGGAAGCCCATGTGTCACGGCCGCCCAAGCGAGAGGGGAGATGGTGAAAGCCCCTTGGCCCAGCCCGGCACAAAGCCACTTCCGAGCCGCTCGGGAAGACCGAGACGGACCATCCCCGTTATCGGATGAACTGAGAGATAGGATCGGCCCCGAGCCTGCCCCTAGTTTGGCGGCTGTCTGGCGGTACATCCTATAATCAGGGTGGTACCGCGTAGTTGTGCATTCACTCCGCCCCTGAGCCATTCAGGGGCGGAGTTTTTTGCCGTCCGGGGAGAACCCGGAGGAGAAAATCTGTCAATTTACATCGGAGGTATGTTTATGCATAAGTATTATGGTTTGAATGAACTGCGGGAGATGTTTCTGACCTTCTTTGAGTCCAAGGGCCATCTCCGCCTGCCCAGCTTTCCCCTGGTGCCGGAGAACGATCCGTCTCTGCTGCTGATCAACGCCGGCATGGCTCCCATGAAGCCCTGGTTCAAGGGAGAGGAAGAGCCCCCCCGGAAGCGGGTGTGCACCTGCCAGAAATGTATCCGCACTGGCGATATTGAAAACATCGGCCACACCGCCCGCCACGGCACCTATTTTGAGATGCTGGGCAACTTCTCCTTTGGCGACTACTTTAAGCACGACGCCATCCAGTGGACCTGGGAGTTCCTCACCGATGAAAAGTGGGTGGGCCTGGAGAAGGACCGGCTGTATCCCTCGGTCTACCAGGACGACGACGAGGCCTTTGGCATCTGGAGAGATGTGGTGGGCATCCCCGAAGACCGGATCTACCGCATGGGCAAGGAGGACAACTTCTGGGAGCACGGCTCCGGCCCCTGCGGCCCCTGCTCGGAGGTCTATTACGACCGGGGCGAGGAATTCGGCTGCGGCAGCCCCGACTGCAAACCCGGCTGCGACTGCGACCGGTATATGGAGGTCTGGAACAACGTCTTCACCCAGTTTGACAACGACGGCGAGGGCAACTACACAGAGCTGGCCCAGAAGAACATCGACACCGGCATGGGCCTGGAGCGCCTGGCCGTGGTCTGCCAGAACGTAAACTCCCTCTTCGATGTGGACACCGTCATGAACATCACCAACAAGGTCTCTGAGATCACTGGCGCCCACTACGGGGACAGCCAGGCCAGCGACGTGTCCCTGCGGATCATCACCGACCACATTCGCTCGGCTACCTTTATGATTTGCGACGGCGTCCTTCCCTCTAACGAGGGCCGGGGCTATGTCCTGCGCCGGCTCCTCCGCCGGGCAGCCCGCCACGGAAAGCTTCTGGGGGTCAACGAGCCCTTCCTGTATGAGATCATCGACACCGTCATCCACGAAAACGAGGGCGAGTACAAGGACCTGCGCCAGAAGCAGGACTATATCACCAAGGTCATCCGCACCGAGGAGGAGAACTTTGCCAAGACCATCGACGGCGGCATGAAGATCTTTGCCGAGTTCCTGGCCGATCACAAGGCCAAGGGAGAGAACCAGTTCTCCGGCAGCGATGCCTTTAAGCTTTACGACACCTATGGCTTCCCCGTGGACCTGACCGAGGAAATGGTCCAGGACGAGGGCATGACCCTGGACCGGGCTGGCTTTGACGCCGAGATGGAGGCCCAGAGAGTTCGGGCCCGGAAGGCCCGGGAGGCCCTGGGCGACCTGGGCTGGTCCGGCGTGGAGTTTGGCAAGGAGATCCCCGCCACCCACTTTGACGGCTACGCCCAGACCACCCTCTCCGGCGCCAAGGTGATGGCCATTGTGGCCGAGGACCAGCTGGTGGATGAGATCATCTCCGGCGTGGAGGCCATTGTGGTCCTGGACACCACCTCTTTCTATGCCGAAATGGGCGGCCAGGTGGCCGACCACGGCACTTTGGAGGGGGACGGCGTCTGCTTCCAGGTGACCGACGTTCAGAAGAACAAGGGCGGCAAGTATATGCACTATGGCAAGCTCACCCAGGGCAGTCTGAAGGTGGGCGACACCGTCACCACCGTGGTGGATCCCGTCCGCCGGGCCGCCATTATGCGAGCCCACACCGCCACCCACCTGCTGGATAAGGCCCTGCGCACCGTGCTGGGGGACCATGTCCACCAGGCCGGCTCTCTGGTGGAGCCCGACCGGCTGCGCTTTGACTTCACTCACTTCTCTGCCATGACCGCCGAGGAGCTGGCCCAGGTCAGTGCCATGGTCAATGAGGCCATCCTGTCCGGCTATGATGTGGTCACCGAGGAGCTTCCCATTGAGGAGGCCAAGCAGAGAGGGGCCATCGCCCTCTTCGGCGAGAAGTATGGCGATGTGGTCCGCGTGGTGGACATGGGAGAGGGGTACTCCGTGGAGTTCTGCGGCGGCACCCACCTGTCCAACACCGCCAAGGTGGGCGTGTTCCATGTGAGCAGCGAGTTCTCCGTGGCCTCCGGCGTGCGCCGCATCGAGGCCACCACCGGCAAGGCATCCCTGGAGATTATGAACCAGAACGAGCAGCTGATCTTTGAGGCTGCCGCCGCCCTGAAGGCCAAGCCCGGTGAGCTCCGGGAGAAGGCCAAGGCCGTTATGGGGGAGGTCAAGCAGCTCCACCAGTCCCTGGAGAAGTTCAAGGAAGAGGCCTCCCTGGGCGAGGCCCGGCAGGTGCTTATGGCGGCCAAAGAAGTGGGCGGCCTGAAGGTCATTACCGCTCACCGCCCCGGCGTGGACGCCGGTGGCCTGCGGCAAATGGGCGACTTCCTCCGGGATAAGGAGCCCAACGTGGTGGCCGTGCTGGCCTCCACCAACGGGGAGAAGATCTCCTTCCTGGCCATCTGCGGCAAGGAGGCCATCGCCAAGGGGATCAAGGCCGGTGACCTGGTGAAGAATGTCTGCGGCATCTGCGGCGGCAAGGGGGGCGGCAAGCCCGACAGCGCCATGGGCGGCGGCAAGGACATGCTGAAGCTGGACGACGCCTTGGCCTCCGTGGATGACTTTGTGGCCGTGAAACTGGGCCTGTGAGGGTGAGACCATGCTGATTGAATTTGACAAGATCCCAGTGGAAGCCGTCCCCCATATGCGGGACGGGGAGGGAACTGTCTTCCTCCAGAAATCCAGTGACGGCCAGGTGAAGGTGATGAAAGGGACCCTCCCCGCCGGCGCCACCATCGGCCTGCACACCCACGAGACCAACAGCGAGGTCATCTATATCCTATCCGGCAAGGGCAAGGTCCTGTGTGACGGGGTCTATGAGCCGCTGCTCCCCGGTGCCTGCCACTATTGCCCCAAGGGCCACGGCCACAGTCTGATGAACGATGGCACGGAGGAGCTGTGCTTTCTGGCTGTCATCCCGGAACAATGAAGAGAGAGCCTGTGACATGGGAGGACTTGACGGGGGTCTCCCGCTGGTTAACCCGTGGAGGAATCTGGCGAGCGGGCTGTTCTGGCAAAAACCGGTATCTATTTTCTAATTCAAATCCATCACACTGAGAAAGGGAGGTTTCTATGAGCGACTGTTTATTCTGCAAGATCATAGCGGGGGAAATTCCCTCCAAGAAGGTCTATGAGGACGACCAGGTGTATGCCTTTTATGACATTGATCCCCAGGCACCCACCCATTTCCTGGTGATCCCTAAGGCCCACGTGAAGTCCTGCGGGGAGATTACCCCGGAGAACTCCGCCGTGGTGGCCCACTGCTTTGAGGTCATCACCAAGGTGACCAAGGAGCTGGGGCTGACCGACTTCCGAGTGGTTTCTAACTGTGGCGCCCAGGCAGGGCAGAGTGTGTTCCACCTGCACTTCCACGTGCTGGCAGGACGGGATATGACCTGGCCTCCCGGCTGATCGTTTCAAGACAAAGCGCGCCCGTGCCAACCGATGGCATGGGCGCGCTTTGCGTTTTGACTCAGAAGGCTGGCTTACCCTTGCAAAACACTGGGTTTTATGATAAAATGATCTCCTCAAAATATGGAATATTCTGCGGTTAGAAGGAGGGGACAGAATGAAAAAAATAAAGTCTGCGGTGGCGCTGCTTTGTGCAGTGGCAGTGTCGCTTTCTATGCTGGTGATCCCCTCCTCTGCCTCAGGGAATCTGTTTTTCCTCTCCCTGAACGACACACTGCCCGCCCAGTCGGCCCAAACCACGCCGATTCAGTACAGCGGCTGGATTTACGTGCCTGCCAACATTTTTAGCAGCCGGGTGACGGGGATCAACTTTGGCGTCTATTATGGTCTGACAGACAATGACGCGAACTTGGTGTTCTATAACCTGTCGGGGAAAACCCTGACCTTTGACCTGAAAAACGGCACGGCTACGGCGTCCAGCGGAGAAACTCCGGTGCCGGGCAATGTTCTGCGTCAGAACGGGATTTACTATGTCCCGGCCTATGCCATCTGCCGGTATTTTGGCCTGAGCTATTCCTTTTATACCACAGACTATGGCCCTCTGCTGCGGATCAAAGATAGCAACGCCGTTTTGAGCGACTCCCTTTTTATTAGCTCTGCTTCCAGCATTATGCGCAACCGCGCCAACAGCAACAACCAGCAAAGTCCCAACGGCAACGGCTCTCAGGGCAATGGCACCACTACCCCCACCACACCGGGGAACACAACAACATCGACGACCACTACCCAGCCGAACGCATCGGTCACCCCGGAGATCCCGGAAGATGCTGAGCCGGCCCCGACCTTCTCCCTTTATATGGGCATCCAGGCCTCGGCGGAAACGGATATTACCGCCACCCTCAATGCCTTGGGCAGTGTGGGCAGCAGCGCGGTGGTCTTTTTCCCGGCAGATGAACTGGGACAGTGCACCGACCAGATCCGGCAGGCCGCTGGCCGAGGGCATAAAGTGGGGCTGATCCCCGCAGGGGAGACCGCCACAGAACGGCTGGCCAGCGTGGAGCAGGGCAGCCAGCAGCTGGCTGGCATCCTCCGGCAGGAGACTTGGTTCGTTCTGGCCAGCGACAAGGAGCTCACCGAGGCAGGATACCTCTGCTGGGCCCCCAGTCTGCGCCTGACGGCCCTTCAGGACGCCACAAAAACCTACAACACCGTGGTCAAGGCCGGCGATAGCCAGGGTTCGGCCCTTCGGGTACTGGTCAGCAGCCAGTCCACCAGCGGCGTGCTGGCCGGGGTCCTTGGCCAGCTGTCCAAGGATGGGGACACCTTCCTGCAGGCCCGGGAGACCCGGTATTAACCCCTGTTTGGATGGGACACAACGAACAGAACGTTTCCGGTGGAGGCAGACTGTGTTTTGTCTGCCTCCACCTTTTTCTGTGTGGAACCAAAGGAGGAAACCCTATGAAGATTCAACAGGGCAAGCCTTTCCACCTGGAGGAAATTTGCCAGGTGATGGAGCAGGCGAAGCGGCGCCTGAAAGCACTGGGTTTAGATCAGTGGCAAAAGGGATATCCCTCCCGGGCCGTGTGGGAAGAAGACCTGGATTTGGAACGGGCCTGGGTGGCCACAAGTGAGGGCGCAGTGATTGCAGCTTTTACCCTGACCCATGAGCCAGAGCCCTCCTACCAGCGGATTCAAGGCGCTTGGTGGGGCGCGGCAGGAGAACGCTATACCAGCCTCCACCGCCTCTGTGTGGGGGATGCCTGGTTGGGACAGGGGGTGGCGGGCCTTTGCCTGGCGTTTGCTCTGGAGCAGGCAGCCCAGGCAGGGGACGCCTCCCTGCGGGTGGACACCCACCCAAACAACGGACCGATGAACCGGGCCCTGGAGAAGGCCGGATTTCGCCGTTGCGGCCAGATCCACTTGGTGGGCGGGCCGGAGGATGGGGATTTGCGCGTGGCTTACGAGCGTGTTTTGTCTCCAAAGGAATCCCCAAAGATTTGTGCAAAAGCGACAAAAATGTGAGAAGGGGAGAAAAATGACCAGAGAGGGCTTGCAATTCCGATCTGGTGTGGTATCATGTTAATACTTTATCACGATAGAGTGCTAAACGATCGTGACAAGGAACGAAGTATGTAAGAAATGGAGAGTTAAAAATGAAGAAGTTACTTGCACTCCTGCTGGCAGCCGCTATGTGCTGCGCCATGCTGGCCGCCTGCGGCCAGGACAACGCCGCCGACAACGACGGGGATGACACCACCACCGAGGTGGATCTGAGCACCCTGACCTTCGCCGTGGAAGCTGGCAGCGCCGGTGAGGCCGTTGCCCAGGAAAAGGGTTGGACCACTAACTCCGTGGCCGCTCAGTCGGACACCCTGATGGAAGTCTCCGCCGGCACCTCCGATGCCGCTATCATCGACCTGCTCATGGCCGGCGCTATGATCGGCGAGGGCACTGACTATCCCAACCTGACCTACACGGAGAAGCTGACCACTGAGGAATATGGCGTCGGTTGCCGTCAGGATTCTGACCTGACCGAGTTCATCAACAATGTCTTCTCCGAGGCCTATGCCGACGGCAGCATGGAAGAGATCGCCACCACCTATGGCGTTCAGGAGGCTCTGGTGGAGCAGCCTGCTGCTGAGGAAGGCTACACCCCCGCTGAGGACGGCGACGTGGCTTACATCCAGTCCAAGGGTACCCTGATCGTGGGCATCACCGATTTCGCTCCCATGGATTACAAGGATGACAATGGCGAGTGGATCGGCTTCGACGCTGACATGGCAAAGCTGGTGGCCGAGAAGCTGGGCGTTGAGGTTCAGTTCGTCGAGATCGACTGGGACACCAAGATCATGGAGCTGGAAGCTAAGACCATCGACCTGGTTTGGAATGGCATGACCCTCACCGACGAGGTTCTCAATTCCATGAACTGCACCCGGGCTTACTGCAACAACGCCCAGGTGGTGGTGCTGCCTGCGGAGTAATTTCCCCGCAGACGCCAGAAGAATAAGATACCCAAAGGCAGAGAGCGACTGCTCTCTGCCTTTGGCTGACCACTGAGAATTGGAAGAGAATGAGGAGTTTTTCATGCTTTGGAACGTAACGTTGACCCTGCTAACCGGCTTGGGTACCACTATACAGATTTTCCTGCTGACATTGCTTTTCGCCCTGCCCATCGGGCTGGTGATCGCCTTTGGCTCTATGAGCCGTCTCACCCCCCTGCGGTGGCTGTGTAACACCCTGGTCTGGATTGTGCGAGGCACGCCTTTGATGCTCCAGCTCATCGGCTTTATGTATGTGCCCGGCATTCTGAACCATAACATTTGGGGCACCGGGGACGCCGGCAGAATGACCGCCACCGTGGTGGCCTTTTCCCTGAACTATGCCTGCTACTTCTCGGTCATCTATCGCGGCGGTATCCAGGGCGTTCCCATCGGCCAGCGGGAGGCTGCCCAGGTTTTGGGCATGACCAAACGCCAGATTTTCTTTAAGGTTACCCTGCTGCAAATGATCAAGCGCATTGTGCCGCCCATGTCCAATGAGATCATCACCCTGGTGAAGGACACCTCGTTGGCCCGGATCATTGCCGTATATGAGCTGACCTTTACCGGCTTCTCCTACATGAAAAGCAGCGGCCTGGTGTGGCCTTTCTTCTACACCGGCGTGTTTTATCTCCTCTTCGTGGGAATCCTCACCATTCTCTTCAACTTTATTGAGCGCAAGCTCGACTACTTCCGCTAAGGAGGCGCCCTATGGCTATCTTAGATGTACAACATATTGAAAAGAGCTTTGGCGCCACCAAGGTGCTCAAGGACATCAATTTTTCCCTGGAGGAGGGCCAGGTTCTGGCCATCATCGGCTCTTCGGGCAGTGGCAAGACCACGCTGCTGCGCTGCCTGAACTTCCTGGAGACCCCAGACAAAGGGACCATTTCGATTCGGGAAGAGACACTATTCGACGCAGCAGATCCCACCACCCAGCGGGAGAATGAGATCCGCCGGAAACGCCTCCATTTCGGGCTGGTCTTTCAAAACTTCAACCTCTTTCCCCAGTACACAGCCCTGGAAAATGTCACCCTGGCCCGGGAGCTCATGGCCAAGGGGGAGAAAACAGGGGAGTCCCTGGAGGTCATCCGGGAAGAGGGGAAGGCCCTCCTGGCTCAGATGGGCCTGCAGGATCGGATGGGCAACTATCCCCACCAGCTCTCCGGCGGTCAGCAGCAGCGGGTGGCCATCGCCCGCGCCCTGGCTATGAAGCCCGATATCCTCTGTTTTGACGAACCCACCTCCGCCCTGGACCCCGAGCTGACGGGGGAGGTTTTGAAGGTCATCCGTGGCCTGGCCGACCAGCACACCACTATGATTATCGTCACCCACGAAATGAGCTTTGCCCGTGATGTGGCCGATCAGGTCCTTTTCATGGATGGAGGCGTGGTGGTGGAAGAGGGAAGCCCGGAAGAAGTTTTCGGCAACCCCCAGCAGGCCCGGACCAAGCAATTTTTGGAGAAATACAAAGGGGACTGAGCTCCCCAGGTGCAATGGGAAACAAACGATCCAAGGGAGACGCTCCACAAGGAAGCTGTCTCCCTTTGCTTTTGAAAAACGGAGGTGGCGTATGGAATCCTTTGGGGAGCGACTGAGTCGTTTGCGAAAGAAGAGCAACCTATCCCAGGAAGAGCTGGCAGAGCTGCTGGATGTCTCACGGCAATCCGTCTCCAAGTGGGAGAATGACAAGGCCTATCCAGAGATGACGCGCTTGCTGTATATGAGCGATTTCTTCCAGGTGTCTCTGGACGATCTGATGCGGGGGACAAAAGAGCCCGCAGAAGCTGGGCGGACAGCAGGGGAGACGTTCCGGGTCAATGATCTTATGAAACTGTGGAACACCTTTGTTTCCAATTTGAATGGCAGGCAAAAAAGAAGGGTGCTGCTGCTTTATATCCTAGTCATGTTGGTCTTGGCGGGGCTCGTAGCTGGGTTCTGCTATGACGCAGGCTATGTGGCTGGCGGAATTCTGTATGACCTGACCCATTGAGGGGGCTTTCTCTCTTTACGCAACCCAAAGTTTACGCCGCTGCAACCCCCGCTTGGTGGCGCCCCAAGGAAACCTGCAGTAAGATAAAGGCATCAAAAGCAGGAGGGATCCAGCATGAATAACAAAACAACGCGGAAGAGAAGAAAGGCATGTCGGGAAAAACACAAGAGAGGTGGCAGATGGTTCAAGGTGTGTGCCACGATTTTGGGGATTGCTGTGTGTGCACTGCTGCTCTATTTCTTGGGCACGGTGGTGGGAAAAGGGCTATCCTGTGTTTTGTGACAAGGCACCGGAAGGATTCTGCGCGAAAAAGACCGCAAAGGCATAGCAGCCTTTGCGGTCTTTGGGTATCAGTGGGCGGCGAGGGAATCCAAAACCTGGGCAATATCTCCATCTAAGCAAATGGCTTGCCCTGTGAGCTCCTGAGGGGCCCAGGCCTCTCCCAGATTTATGCAGGCGTAAGTTGCCTTGGGATTTTCCGCCGTATACCGCCAGAAGGGATACTTGATGATGACGGGAGTGTTTCCCCCAACCCCCAGCTCCAGGTAGAGAACCCGGCCCCGCCGGTGGCGGCGGAGAAAATCGCTGTATCGCTCTGCGGCCCGGTACCATCCTTCGTCCTGCACGAAGGTGTCGTCGCACCGGAGGTTGGTGGTCATGGGGCGGCCGCATTTCGGGCAGCGGGGGATAAGCTCTGTGGGGATTTTTCGGTCCTTCTGTGCAGCAATCATCTCCCGGACGGCGGCCTCGTTGTCATAGGTCTCCTGATGGCAGGGGAGAGAGCACTGCCACAGGCCATAGTCTCCCTGGGTGTAGAAAAGCCGCTTTTTGTCAAAGCCTGCCAGCTGAAACTGGTGATCCACATTGGTGGTCAGGACGAAATAATCCTTGTCCTGCACCAGGCTCAATAGGCGGTCATAAACTGGCTTCGGGGCTTTTTGATAGCGGTTGACAAAAATGTGCCGGCTCCACCAGCCCCAAAACTCCTCCAGGGTGTCAAAGGGGTAGAAGCCCCCGGAATACATATCCTGGATCCCGTAAGCCGCGGCAAAATCGCCAAAGGTCTCCAGAAACCGTGGACCGTCATAGGTCAGGCCTGCAGCAGTGGACAGCCCTGACCCAGCGCCGATGACCACGGCGTCAGCTTCCTTGAGAGCCTTTTTCAGACGGGCAGTCAGGGCCCAGGAGCTGGCGGTAGATGGTTTTGTCTGTGTCTTTGAAAACATTGAAAATCACCTTTCTGAGGGAAGTATCCTGCTGGAGAAATTGGGTCACAGTGTCCACGGCAATTTCGGCGGCCTCTTGGTTGGGGAAGTGAAACTCCCCGGTGGAGATACAGCAAAAGGCCACTGTGGCCAAGCCGTGCTCGGCAGCCAGGGCCAGGCAGGTCTGGTAGCAGCTGGCCAAATCCCTGCGGTCCTTGGGCCGTACCCGCCCGCGAATGATGGGGCCCACTGTGTGGAGCACATACCGGGCGGGAAGATTGTGGGCAGGGGTTAGCTTGGCGCTGCCGGTGGGCTCTGGGTGCCCTTGGATGTCCATGAGCTTTCGGCAGTCTTCTCGGAGCTGAAGGCCCGCTGCAGAGTGGATGGCATTGTCAATACAGCCATGGCAGGGGTAAAAACAGCCCAGGAGGGCGCTGTTGGCGGCGTTGACAATGGCATCGGCAGCCAGACGGGTGATATCTCCCTGCCAGAGGGCAAGTTGCGGGTGGTTGGCCAGGGGTGGGAGGCTCTCAGCTGCCACAACCCCTTTGGCGTCCCGCTCTGCGGCGAGCACCTGGTCCTGGAGGGATAGAAAGTCCTTTTTCAGCGGCATTGGGGGCCGGAGATTCATCAGGCTGCGAAGGAGGCGGCGCTGCGCGACTTCTTCCTGGGGAAAGGAGGCGGCCTGACCTTGGTATTCGGGCATTTCCGTCAGCAAGAGCTGGTTCAATGTGTGAAGCTGTTCCATTCGGTTCACAGGGGATTCTCCTTTCTGGGGTAGGGAGGAAGTTGCTTGGGGTTCCGGTGGGGGACTCCCACTGGTACCATGATTGTAACAGGCCACAGCTGGGCTGTGAAGTACGCACAATATTGTGGTATAGTTACTTGTCAGTAACCATGGGCCCAACGGCAACGGCGCGGCGTCTTGACATCAGTTTGGGGTGCGGGTAAAATAAAGGAAAGCAAACCAGACGGAGAGGAGGGACTGCCATGGCGGCAACCGAAAAAGGCCTTCCAGCTTGCCCAGTGGAAACCACCCTGACGCTGATCAGTGACAAGTGGAAGGTGCTGATATTGCGGGATCTCACAGGGGGGACCAAGCGGTTTGGCGAGCTGAAAAAGTCCCTGGACGGTGTCAGCCAAAAGGTGCTCACTGCCCAGCTGCGGCAGATGGAAGAGACCGGGCTGCTCACCCGGCGGGTCTATCCAGAAGTGCCGCCCCGGGTGGAATACACGCTGACAGAGCTGGGATACAGTTTGCAGCCCGTCCTGGATGCCATGCGAAGCTGGGGAGAAGCGTACCAAGCACGGGTCCAGGAGTGAGGAGACATACAGGACTCCAGCGGTGCTGCAAGATGGAGCCCATGAAAAAAGGAAAAGAGGCTTCCTCTGTGATGGGAGGAGGCCTCTTTTTTTGAACGGCTTAAAAGGCAAGCTGGTAAACCGGGCCCAGCTGGACTGGACCACTTACCGTCAAGCGGCGGAGCCTGCCTCCCTGCACAGAGGTTGTGGTCTGGAGAGCGCCGCCAGGCTGCTGAAGGGTCAGTTTGTGGTGCCCATCCCGGCTGTGAAGGCCCTGCCAGGCGGCCACAGCAGCGGCAGAGGAGGCACAGATCTGGGGGAGATAGAGCCCGTCGTCACCGGAGAGGACGCGGGCCGCGCAAATGGTATCAGCCCGGAAGTCCCAGGCGATGACGCCGGCGGCGGGAGTGCCCAGCCTGCGGGCCAGTTCTCGGAGGGCGGGAAGCAGGTCGGCCTCTGGTGGAAGAGCAGCCCCCTTAAGGATGGCGTGGGCCATGCCGGGGAACTGGATCACGGGAACCTCCTGGCCCAGGAAGGGATGCTTCTCCAGGGGAAGTGGAAGGGGAAGCTCTGCTGTGGCCTGGCCCGTGAGGGGGTTGGCGTGGACGGTCAGCGGCGTTTGCTGCCCTGGCACCTCCAGGGAAAACTTTTTCTCCCGCCGAATGCCCCGGCTCACAGCAAAGGCCATGGCGGCCTGCATTAGGGCGTTGCCGTTAAACTGACCTTCTGCTGTCTCCAAGCGGAGGACGCCTTGCCCGGTAGGAGGGGCAAGGAAAGCCACAGCCTTGGCCTGAAGCTCTGGAAGCGACAGCAGGCGCTGGGTGATCTCAGTCTGTTCCTGGGCGGGGACTGGGGAACTGACCAGCAGGATGGTCTCCCCAGCGGGATCGACAAGTTGAAAGGATAACGTCATAGAGGCCCCTCGTTTCTCCGTAGATGGCCTTCCCCCAACGGGAAGGAAAAGATTGGTGATTTGTGATTATTGTATCATAATTCCCCGCTAGGGTAAAGCGCAGGTCAGGATTCCGCCCAAAATAAGTGACAATATTTTGCAGAATCTTTACAAATTGGGTGTTTTCAGGGGCGGGGAGATATGATATAATATCCTGAACTATGTAGAATTGCAGCGAACCCGATGACTTTTCTGTTTCAGAATGCTTGTCAGGAGGAGAAATAGAATGCGTTACGACGATTACGACGATTACAACCGGTCCTACCGCAGCAGCGGCAGCTCCCGCCGGAGCTCTTCTTCCCGTTCCAGTGGGCGGGAGTATGACCGGGATTCCTACCGGGACCGAGACTATCGAGATTACCGGGACTATCGAGAGGATTACGACCGGAGCTATTACGATCGAGACCGATATTCTGACCGTTACAGCACCCGGAGCAGCCGGGATTGGTACGATGACTTTGACCGCTCTGACTGGGAGCGCACCGCCCCCAACTGGGAGGATCACGGTGCCGCCCGAAAAAAGCGGACTTCCAGCGGTGGCGCTAGCCGAAGCAGCCGGCCATCTTCCGGCGGCCATGGCAGTTCCCGCAGCGGCAGCTCCAGTCGGAATGGGTCTGCCCGCTCTTCCCAGGGGAGCCGGAATGGGTCCCGCCGTCCTTCCGAAGGTCAGCAGCGGAGAGGGAGCAACAACCGCCGCTCTGCCCCCCAAAAGCAGAAGAGCGCTATGCAGTTTGTGCCCATCATTCTGGGTCTGGTCGTCATCATCCTGGCAGCACTGGTCATTCGTTCCATGCTGGGAGGAAAGGGAGACTATGAGATTTCTTTTTCCACTGAGAGCATCGTGGTGGGAGAAACCGCTACCGCTACTTTAACAGGAATGGATGCCAACGACACAACCGAGCCCGATATCAAGTGGGGGAGCAGCGAGAATAATGTGGTTTCCGTAGAGGGAGAAGGCCTCAGCTGTACCCTCACGGCAAAGAGCCTAGGCAGCGCTACCATCACGGCGATGCTGGATGGCGACAAGATTGCCAGCGGCACAATTCAGGTGGTGGAGACCTCCCCCGGCGTGAAGGAAATCCGGGTGACAGAGGATGAGATTAAGATTTATTCTGGGGAAACCTATACCATTGACGCTACCCCGGTTATGGAAGAGGGCTATACCGCGCCAACCATTAAATGGAGCAGCAACGACACTTCCGTTGCCAAGGTAGACAGCGACGGCATCATCACCGGCCAGGAAGTGGGCAAGGCCATCATCAAGGGTGTGGCCGGCGACAAAACGGTGGAGATCACCGTAGAAGTGGTCGAGAACCCCAATAGTATTCCCCATCAGTCCTCTGGAGATGTGGGTCAGGAACCTGAGGAAGGCGCCGAGGTACCCACGAACAACAATACCACTGGCACGGGCTCCGGAAACACCACCGGCGGCACGGATAACACGGGCACCGGCGGCACCGGTACCAGCGGCACAAGTGGCACTGGTGACAGCGGCAGCACCGACGGCCAGGGCAGCACCAGCACAGGGGACAACACCTCTGGCACTGGTAGTGGAGAATAATTAAGCCAAAGCGCGGGGAGATCCAGGGGATCTGCCCGCGCTTTTTTCGAAAAGAGAAGGAGGTTTAGAATATGGAACGGATTGCGTGGATTGGCGTAGGCATCATGGGAAAATCCATGGTGCGAAACCTGATGAAGGCGGGGTTTCAGCTTCACATTTACGCCAGAAACCGAGATAAGGTGGAAGAGGTGATCCAGGAAGGGGCGATCTTCCACGACACCATTGGGGCATGTGTCCAGGGCTGTGAGGCGGTGGTCACCATGGTGGGCTTTCCAAAGGATGTGGAAGAGGTTTACTTTGCCCCGGGCAACATTCTGGACCGGGCTGCTCCAGGGACCTATCTCATTGATATGACCACCACCAGCCCGTCTCTGGCCCAGAGACTATCTGCCGAAGGGAAGGCACGGGGCTTTCGGGTGGTGGATGCCCCTGTGACAGGGGGCGACACCGGAGCAAGGGAAGGGACCCTCTCCATTCTGGTGGGCGGAGAGCAGGAGGACTTTGAAGCCTGTCTTCCCCTCTTCCGGGCCATGGGCACCAATATCAACCATCAGGGTCCTGCAGGCTGCGGCCAGCATGCCAAGCTGGCCAATCAGATTATGATTGCAGGCACCCTTTCCGGAATCTGCGAGGCGCTCAGCTACGCCAAAGCAAAGGGGCTGGATCTGGAGCTGCTGGTCCGCTCCCTGGCAACTGGGGCAGCCGGCAGCAAACAGCTGGATGCCTTTGGGGATAAGATCATTGCCGGGGATTATGCACCGGGCTTTTTCCTGAAACACTTCGTGAAGGATATGGGTCTGGCAGCCCAGGAGGCAGAGGACAGTGGCCTGTCTCTGGAGATCCTGAGCCAGGCCCTGGAGAACTACAAAGATCTAGAAGCGCATGGGTTTGGAGACCTGGGTACCCAGGCGCTGATGAAGCATTATCAGGGATAAGATCCCTATGGCCCCGGAGAAGACAAGGGTTTTCTCCGGGGCCGCGTTCGGGAAGGCGCGAGAGGAGGAGTGCGCATGGAAGAGAAAAAACAGGAAGGTCCGCTGGTCCCCCGCCTGGGCTTTCAGGGGCAGGTCTCTGAGACCATCCGCCTTGGGATTTTGCTGGCTCTGTCTGGGGGACTGATGGACGCCTACTCTTACCTGTTTCGGGGAGAGGTGTTTGCCAACGCCCAGACGGGAAATATCTTGCTGATGAGCGTCTATTTGTCCCAGGGAAACTGGCGCTTGGCGCTCCAGTATGCATTCCCGGTGACAGCCTTTGCCGTTGGGATTCTGATGGCGTTTTTGATCCGCCACTGGTTTTGGGCGCGAAACAGCCCCTTCCACTGGCGGCAGCTGGGGGTGCTGGTGGAAATTTTCCTGCTGGCCTTGGTGGCCTTTCTGCCCCAGGAGGTCAACCTGCTGGCCAATAGCCTGATTTCCCTGGCCTGTGGTTTCCAGGTGGAGGCCTTTCGCAAGATTCACGGAAACTCCATTGCCACGACCATGTGCATCGGCAATCTCCGGGCAGGAATCCATGCTACGGCGGAATTCTGCGTATCCAAGCGGCGGGAGGACCGCAACCGGGCCCTTACCTATTTTACTGTGATCCTGGCGTTTGCCCTGGGGGCGGTGCTGGGAAACTTGGCCATCTGCCGCTGGCAGAGTAAAGCCATTCTGGGAAGCTGTGCGCTGCTGCTGGTCTGCTTTGGGCTGATGTTTGTGCGAACCCCAGAGGAGACCAACCGAAAAGGAGACCTTTGCTGAGGTTTCTTGAAGTAGGATAAAATGTATAAAAATTTGAAATTACGAATACAATAGACAAAAAAGTCGGCCAGCTTCCCATAAGCTGGCCGACTTTTTTTGCTGCAGAATCATTAGGCGCGGAAGAACCCCACGGAAGGGTTGACCAAGTCGAAAATCACCAAAAAAGCCAGGATGAGCACCAAGGCACAGCAGCAGATGAACAGCCGGTGAATCCAGACATTTTTCGATTCGATCATGGATTCGTAAAGGGCCAGGATTTCCTGGCTATTGCGGCTGCGCTGCTCCTTGTCGGGAGACTCCTCCTTGATGCCTACCAACTCGTCCAGAGAACCATCCATGGCCATGACCATGTCGCAGACGGCCTGAAAACTGGGGTTGTCCGTCTGGCCAGAGAGAATGCGGTTGATGGTCCCCACTGGGACCCCAGAGAGGTCAGAAAGCTGCTGGTTGGTGAGCTTCCGCTTCTCCTTCAAAAGTTTTAACTGTGTGGAAAGCATCATTTTATCACCTGCGATTACGACTTTTATCAAATTTGAGTGAAAAATCCGGCGGGCGTTTATCCTTGCCATTGACGAATCTTGTCGAATTGGGTACCATGAAATTAGTTCCTTTTCCACAGAAAAGGGGAACGGAAAGGATTCCAAAATATGGAATTCACCAAAAAATGGCAAGAAAAACTGTGCAAATCGTATAGGTCAGTATACCATTATCCCTCCCCTCCTGTAAAGAACAATTTTGAAGAAAGGAGCAGACGCTATGACAGAAAGAAATGGGTATTTGGGAGGGCATAACCTCTCCAGTGACACCGCCCAGGATACGCAGATCCAAGGGGTGCGGTATCAGACGGTCTGCTCTGTGGTTCAGGACAGTGCGCAGGGCTACTGCACCTATGGGCTGGAATGCTTGGCTGACTGCCGGGGAACCTGGGTTCAGATGGACTTAATTGAAGATGTTTCTCCCAGCCGGGACAATGTCCTTTTTTTAGCGGACCGCTTTAACAGCCTGGGGCTTTCTCCCCTTCACTTCCGGGATGCCGTGCAGGATAGCATTGATGGATAAAAAGTGAATAAACTTCCAGAAAACCACGGGAACACATCGAGAGACCTCTTTTAGGGAGGTCTCTTTTTTTGACGGAAAAGCTGGAAAGAAACTTGTCCAGGCCCTTCCCCCTTCTGACCTTTTTTGAAGGGGAGGGGCCCTATAATGGGAGACAAGTTCCCGGGGAAAAGAGGGGAGGACAAGGGGTGACCGTAGTCTATTTGGATGCCTTTCTGGCACTAAATTTTGTGGTGAACTATTTCCTGCTGGCCTGTGCCGGCAAATTGGATGGTGCGCCAGTGGGCCGGGGCCGGGTGGCGCTGGCTGCCGGGTTTGGGGCGGTCTACGGGGCCTTGGCATTGGTGCCTGCCTGGGGATTTTTGGAGCACCCGGCCTGCAAGGCCGGTGCAGCGGTGGGAATGCTGCTGCTGGCCTACGGCCGGTCAGAACGGTTGCTGAGAATTGGAGCACTGTTTCTGGTGCTCTCCTGCGCCTTTGGGGGTGGGCTGCTGCTGTTGGCCATGGTCCGGGGCACTGGACCGGGGCAAGGGGGGCTTTTGGGGCCCTCTCTGGGCATGCGGGGGATTCTGATTGCAGCGGCACTCAGTTATGGAATTCTCTCCTTGGTGCTGCGGGGACAATTTATGCACACCCGTGTGGGCGGAGAACTGGGCGAGCTTACCCTCACCCGGCAGGATCGTTCGGTGACGGTTTTGGCCCTGCGGGACACAGGGAACACCCTGCAGGATCCTCTCACCGGCCGCCCGGTGGTGGTGATTGAAGGGGAAAAGCTTCAGAGCCTTTTTCCAGAGCTCCCCTTGGGAGATCGGGAGAGTTTATCCCACCCGGTGGATCTTCTGCGGGAATGGGAGGGGGAGGCCCAAGATCTCCGGCTTCAGTTGCTGCCCTACCGGGCGGTGGGGGTGGAGTGCGGGCTTCTCTTGGCGCTGCGCCTGGACCGAGCATCCTATGGCCCCTGGGAGTACCACAACTGTTTGACGGCCCTATCGCCCACGCCGCTATCAGATGGGGGAAACTATTGTGCTCTCATCGGTGGCAGGGAAGGGGGATAAGGGGATGACAATGAAGAATGGGAGGAAGCTATGGGAAAAGGACGCTTACAAGCCTGGTACCTGGCCCTGTGCCAGTGGATGACGCGCCACCGGCTGTGCCGGCCGGGAAAGATTATGTACATTGGAGGCAGCGATGTGCTGCCCTCTCCCTTAAGCCGGGAAGAGGAGGGGGAACTCATCGCCCGCCTGGAGGCAGGGGACCAAAGCGCGTCCTCTACCCTCATTGAACACAACCTCCGCCTGGTGGTCTATATTGCCCGGCGGTTTGAAAACACGGGAATCAACATCGAGGATCTGATCTCCATTGGCACCATTGGCTTGATTAAGGCGGTGGGAACCTACAAACCCGCAAAGAATATTAAACTGGCCACCTATGCTTCCCGGTGCATTGAGAACGAGATTCTTATGCACCTGCGGAAAACCGCCAGCCAGAAAAGTGAGGTCCCGCTGGATGAACCCCTAAGCACCGATTGGAACGGCAACGAGCTCCTCCTCTCGGATATCCTGGGCACCGAAAGCGACATCGTAATGAAGCCCATGGAAGAGGACGCCGACCGGCAGCTCCTGGCAGACGCCCTGGAAAAGCTCAATGACCGGGAACGGGAGATCATCACCCTCCGGTTTGGTCTGGGTGGCCGTCGGGAGCACACACAAAAGGAGGTGGCCGACAAAATGGGGATTTCGCAGTCCTACATTTCCCGGTTGGAAAAGCGGATCATCAGCCGCCTGAAGCGGGAGATCCTCAAAGTTATGGAGGTGCCATGAAGGAACCGGACTGCAGACCGGCTCTTTGTCAGAATTTCCTGACAGAGGGCCGGTTTTGTCTATACAACCAGTGGGAGTTGTCTGTGGATTGCAAACGAATTTTATGGTATGATAAACGACAAATCATTTTGATCCCTGTTTGTTTGGAAGGTGCGCTATGATTGCAAATTTAACCTATTATGAGATTTGCTGTTATTTCTTACTGTATTCCTTTTTGGGCTGGGTGGTGGAAGTCTGCTACCAGGCGGTGACCAAGGCGAAAATTGTCAACCGTGGGTTTCTGAACGGCCCTGTCTGCCCGGTTTATGGCCTGGGAGCCCTGGCTTTGCTGCTCCTCCTGTCCGCCTGTCAGGTGACCAATGTGGCAGAGGCCAACCCGCTGCTTCTTTTTGTTGTGGGTATGGTGGTCACCACTGCCATTGAGCTGCTGGCGGGATGGCTGCTGGACGTTCTTTTCCACGCGCGCTGGTGGGACTATTCCACCCGGCCCTTTCAGTTTCGAGGCTATATCTGCTTAGAGTTTAGCATCCTCTGGGGCCTTTCTGTCACCTTTGCCGCGAAGATCATTCACCCCTTTGTCCAAGGCGTTTCTGTGACCTTGATTCCTGAGCGGTATGGTTGGCCGATCCTGGGGGTTTTGTATTTGCTCTATCTGGCGGATTTCATTGTAACCGTCTGTATGCTCCGCGGCCTGAACAAGCGCCTGGAGGAGCTGGACGCAATCCAGCGGCAAATGCGGGTGCTCAGCGACCGGATGAGCGAGCAGATCGGGGAAAACGCCTTAGAGGCGGCCCAGAAGCTCCAGGAGGCCAAGGTTCAGGGGGCTTTGGGCCGGGCCGAACTTCGGGAGGATCTGGAGACCCGGAAAAAGGAACTGGCCGAAAGCCGTCAGGAGCTGCGGAAACAGGCCGAGGCCCATTACCGGACGCTCTACGCCTCCCGCCATGTGGGCGTTGGACGGTTTTTGCTGGCCTTCCCCTCTATGCACCACAACAAATATGACCAGGTGGTCGAGGAGCTGAAAGCCCGGTTCAGCGAAAAGAAATGAGCCTTCCCGCTCCCAAAAACGGCATAATAAAAAGCTGCCTTGTTTCGGCAGCTTTTTTTCATGGGGAAACAGACCCCACTCAATCCTGGAAAAGAGAATTCAGCATCTTCCCAGAAATGAGGCGGTACATCTGATCGGCCAGCTGGTCTGGATCCCCAGCGCGTTTCCCGCAGTTTTCCAGCAGCAGCCCCACAATGCCAAAGGAGAAGAAGTGGAGCGCAACCTCCAGATCGGAATAGGGGATGGACAGTTCCGAAGCCCGCTGGTGCACCAGAGCCTGAAGGTAGGACTGCACCGCCTGCACCACAAGGTCTTCGATCTGCTCCCGGTATTGGGAGCGCAAAAGGCGGAACAGCAGCGTTCCAGAGTCCATGGTGAAGGAGATAAAGACCCGGAAGGAGTCCTTCGGGGTTTTCGCTGCCAGGCTCTGGGCGAGAACATCCTGGAGCGCCTGGTTGAGAGACCACTGAATGACGTCCATCATGTCTTGAAAATGGTAGTAGAACGTCTGCCGGGAAATGTGGCAGGTTTCCACCAGGTCCTTGACGGTGATTTTGTCGATGTTTTTTTCTTTGGCCATGGAGACAAAGGTGTCGGCAATCATGGCTTTCATTTGCATTGGCATCGGTGCGTCCTCCCCGTTGGTGGTGTTTGAGTAGTGTAACACAGGAAAAGGCGCCTGTCCAGAAAAAGCCTATTTACAAAATTATTCTGAAAGAAAATGACAATTTTTGTGAAAAGAATTCCTTGCGATTCAATATTAACAAATATTTTAAATTGAATTTTCCGCCCTTAAATTTGCTGTTTTTTGGAAAAAAGAAAGGGGT
>DBEYYM010000073.1:0-3205 GCA_048184675.1 Evtepia sp.
CCTAAAGGAGGTGCCAGCCAGTGGAGCGAAAAAATCTTGCCCATGCAGTGGGCCTGGTGGGCTGGGGATATTTTTTTCTTTATATCAATGTGACGTTGGGTACCGTCAACATCCTACCCATTTGGGTGGCATACCTTCTGCTGGGAAAAGCCATCCAAGTCCTGGGGCAAGCGGTTTCCTCTCTCTCCTTGCTCCAGCCCCTGTGTGTTTTGTTGGGCGTTTGGGAGACAGTCCTCTGGGGGATGGCTGTCTTTGATGTTTCGCCAGGATATTATCTCTTTTATGGGGTTCAGCTGGTGGTAAATGTATTGGAAATCTATTTTCACTTCCAGCTGCTCACTGACCTGGCGAGGATCGCAGGGAAAGCTGGTCTGCCTGACGAGAAAAAGCTGCTGCGCCTGCGCACTGTTCGCACTGTGCTGGCCACAGCGGTTGCCGTTTTCTTGCAGCGGATAGATTACATATTCCTTGCCGTGGGGTTTGCGGCCGCTGGTGTTGTGGTTGGTATATGGATTTGCGTGGTTCTCTTTGGCTTTCGGAAAAAGTTGGAGGGGAAACCTACAGACCCCGAACCAGAGGGGACCTAACCCAAAAAGGAGCCGAGGTGTTCTTTGCAAAACGCCTCGGCTCCTTTTTTATTGAGGAAGAAAATCATGGAATAAAAAGAGGATCACTTCAAAAAGGTCTCCAGCTCTGCCTTGGACTTCACACCGACAGACATATCCACAGGCTCGCCGTCTCGGAAGAGCAGCAGGGTGGGGATGGCAGAGATCCGGTAACGCTGGGCCAGCTCAGGGGCTTCATCCACGTTGACTTTACCAAAGGAAATCTCGGGATGTTCCTGGGCCAGTTCCTCTACCACGGGGGAGAGCATGGTGCAAGGACCACACCAAGCGGCCCAAAAGTCCAGCAGCACAGGGGAAGGAGACCGGGTAACCTGCTCGTCAAAGTTTTCCTGGGTGATTGTATTGATAGCCATATTCAGCACTCCTTTTGTAGTTGGGTTTTCTTTGTTAGTATCATACCCTAAAACTCAAATTTTTACTGTGATTAAAACACATTTCCTGAAAATTTATGGAAATAGAGACAGGCCGCAGGGGAATAGAGTAGAGCACAGGAGGTGCTGCCAATGATTTCAGCATGGCTACTGCTGCTGCTCAATACCCTTTGCTTTCCTCTGCGCCTGGGAAACACGGGCTCCTTTCCCAGACCC
Source organism: Evtepia sp. (assembly GCA_048184675.1). Taxonomy (GTDB): domain Bacteria; phylum Bacillota; class Clostridia; order Oscillospirales; family Oscillospiraceae; genus Evtepia. The sequence goes on from DBEYYM010000073.1 coordinate 1,214, forward strand.
TTAAAAGCAGAAGAGGAGCGGGAGTATCTGGAGCGATTTGCCCAAGGGGACCTGGAGGCCCGCAACAAACTGGTGGAGCACAACCTCCGCCTGGTGTCTCACATTCTTAAGAAATACTATGTTCAGGCCAGTGACCAGGATGACTTAATTTCCATCGGAACCATCGGCCTGATTAAGGGAATCTCCACCTTCAAGCCCGATAAAAAGGTCCGTCTGGCCACCTATGCCAGCCGCTGTGTGGAGAACGAGATCCTCATGCATTTCCGCAGCCAGCGAAAGTACCAGGGGGATGTGTCCCTCTCCGACTCGATTGAAGGGGATGGAGAGGGAAATTCTCTTTCTCTCATGGATGTAATCAGCGTGGATGACGACATGCTGGAAAACCTGGATGCCCGGGATTCCTGTGCCAAGGTCCGGCGCTGTGTCCAAAGTTGCCTTACCGAGCGGGAGGCCAAAGTCATTTCTATGCGCTATGGCCTAGACGGCGAAGGCCCTCGCACCCAGCGGGAAATTGCCGCTGTATGCGGCATCAGCCGCTCTTATGTATCCCGGTTGGAGAAAAAAGCCCTGGGAAAACTTCGGGAAGAGATGGAAAAGGGGCCCCAGGAAAAAACCACGGGAACCCGCTGATGGGTTCCCGTGGAGAAGGGTTCCAGGGATTAGGGGCGCCGGGTAATCTCATGGCGCTTGGGACCGGTAGAGACCAGCTTGATGGGTGTTTTAATTTCTTGCTCCAGGAAGTCCACATAGGCTTTAGCGTTGGCGGGCAGAGCGTCATACTCTGTGATGCCGCGGATGTCAGACTTCCAGCCCGGCAGGGTGGTGAAGATGGGCTTGGCCCGCTCCAACAGGGCGGGAACAGGGAAGTCTTTGGTGACTTGGCCATCAATCTCATAGGCAGTGCAGACCTGGATTTCATCCAGATAGCCCAGCACGTCCAGGCAGGTCAGGGCCACCTGGGTGGCGCCCTGGATCATGCAGCCATACTTGGTGGCCACGGTGTCAAACCAGCCCACCCGGCGGGGCCGCCCGGTGGTGGCGCCAAACTCGCCTTTGTCACCGCCCCGGCGGCGGAGCTCGTCACCGGCCTCTCCCAGCAGCTCGCTGACAAAGGGCTCTGTCTGGGAGCCAACGCAGGAGGAATAGGCCTTGGAAACGCAGATGACTTCCTGCATGGCGGTAGGCGGCACGGGGGCACCCACACAGCCAAAGCCGGCCAGGGTGTGAGAGGAGGTGGTCATGGGGACAATACCCAGGTCGGGGTCCTTCATGGCGCCCAGTTGGCCCTCCAGAAGGATGGCCTTGTCCTCTCTCACTGCCTGATGAAGGAAGGACACTGCGTCACCCACATAGGGGCGGATAACCTCCCGCAGCTCTAAGAGCTCGGCAAAGAGCTCGTCGGCGCTGACAGGGGGCTTATGGTACATGTTCTGGAAGAGGATGTTTTTAATTTCCACGGCGTGGTCCAGGTGCTCCCGCAAACGGGCTTCGTCAAAAAGGTCGCAAACCTGGATGCCGATTTTGGCATACTTATCAGAGTAGAAAGGGGCGATGCCGCTCTTGGTGGAGCCAAAGGCATGGCCGCCCAGACGCTCCTCTTCATAGGCATCCTGGAGGACATGATAGGGCATCAGCAGCTGGGCCCGTTCGGAGATAATCAGGTTGGGGGCGGGAACCCCTGCGTCGATGAGGCTGGTGATTTCCGCAGCCAACTTCCGAATGTCCAGCGCAACCCCGTTGCCGATGACATTGGTGATGTGAGAGTAAAACACGCCCGAGGGCAATGTGTGCAGGGCAAAGCGGCCATAGTCATTGATGATGGTGTGGCCGGCATTGGCACCGCCCTGGAAGCGGACCACGATGTCCGAACTTTCCGCCATCAGATCGGTGATTTTTCCCTTGCCTTCGTCGCCCCAGTTGGCGCCAACGATTGCTTTTACCACAGAGATCCCTCCTAATATTTATAACATAACGATAGAAACCACACTGTGG
>DBEYYM010000074.1:0-15792 GCA_048184675.1 Evtepia sp.
CCCTGTCACTGGGGGGTCCGGCCCTGCGGGCCGGGGACCGAAGTTGGTGCAGCCCTGCTCTGTGGGGTGCCGTACCCTCCGGCGGGGGGGTCCGGCCCTGCGGGCCGGGTACCGGCATTGGAGCACCCGGCTCCGTAAGGGCGCCTGCCCGGCGCGGGGCCCCCTTTCTTTCGAAGAACTGGGGAAAGAAGACCAGGGGGAAGGAGTTTCCTCCCCCCTGGCCCCCTCTTCTCGAGTGGGTGTGGCCCTTCGGGCTGTACCGTGGCTTGGTGACGGGCCTGCGGCCCAAGCGCGTTAGGTGGGATGCGTGCGCACCTGCCGGCTCGGCGCGCAGGGGGCGTGAGTTTAGCCCTTCGGGAGGGCGATAGTACGTCTTTCCTCACGCTGCAAAATCCTCAACGCCTACTCTCTTCTGATACAAAGCATTGCAAAGTAGAAAAATATGGTTTCAGTCTCTTACCCTCTCCTAGCAGTCTTCCAAAAACTGCCCCAGCCCGCCTAGCTGGTGGGCGGGCCCGTAAGGCCTAGAGGATAAGGGCCGCAGGCCAGTCAATTCCGTTAGGCCCCCCAATCCAAAGGATCTCAATATCCAGAGATTGGGGGTCCAGGGGGAAAGAACCTCTTTCCCCCTGGTGCTCTTTCCTCCATTTCTCCAGAGAAATGGAGCCCCCGCGCCGGGCGGCGCAAAACCTCACGGCGCAGTGTGCGCCGACACCCCGTACCGGCCCTGGGGCCGACCCCAATCCCAAAGGGTAAGCCCCCACGTGGCAGGGCTGCGCCCCACTTCCTGTTCCCGGCCCAAAGGGCCGGCCCACCCCGCCGTAGGGTACGGTCCCCCGCCACAGGCCTGCGACCATCCACCCCAAAGGAGGCCTTTATGAAAAAATCCATCCTCCTCCTCACCCTCCTAGCAGCCCTAACCCTCACCGGCTGCCGCCCGATGCTGGAGCGCAGCTATGCGTCGGTTACGCCCCATACCCAGTTTTCTGACGAAGAAGAAAACGGGGCCATTCTCCGGGCGGAAAATTACCCGGGGCTGGTCAGCGCGCTGCTCCATCTGGTGGAGCAAGGGGAGGAAAACGGCGTGGTGCGCCTGTATCAGTACAGCAGCCTCACCGGCACCGCCGTCAGCGACGTGGACCAGGCCTGCTTGGAGGTTACCCAGGAGGACCCCCTGGGGGCTTACGCTGTGGATTACATCAAATATGATGTGCAGCCCACCTCAGCCTACTATCAGGTGGAGGTAAAGCTGGCCTATAACGTCCCGCCCCAGGAGCTGAGCCAGGTGATCTCAGTAACCGGCAGCAATGCTGTGGAGCGGGAGCTCCAGGATCTGCTCCCCGATCAGCCGGAGAAAGTCCTCTTCCGCATCAGCTATTTCACCCAGGAAGACAGCGCCGAGACCCTCCGCCAGGCTGTTTGGGAGGCCTATGATGCCCAGAGCCAGTCCCAGGCTACCCTGCTGGAAGTAGAGGTCCACCTCTACCCCGACACCGGCCAGCAGAGGGTGGCGGAGATCCTTCTAACCTGGGAGGAAACCGATCAGGTGGAACAGCCGGTCGTGGGAAAAATTTGGGGAAACCTGAAAAATTAGTGTTGACAAGTCAGCGGGGATGTGATATTATAAATCCTGCTGATGCGAGTGTAGCTCATCTGGTAGAGCGCCACCTTGCCAAGGTGGAGGTAGCGAGTTCGAGCCTCGTCACTCGCTCCAAAAAAGAAGGACATCCGTTAGGATGTCCTTCTTTTTTGGTTACCTTTGGAGATTGAACATGCTCGGGCGAAGTGAATTCGCCCTGCGCCAAGGTTTTGGCAAGGCCAAAACGCTTGTACGGCGCACCCGCGCCGTCCCGCCGTGCGGGGCCCTGTGAAAGCCTTCGTCCAATAGGACGGAGGCTTTTCTTTATCCTCAACGATCTAGGCTTGAACTCGTTACCTCCACCAAATCCGTGGTGTAGCCACGGATTTTTCAATCCAGGAGGTGCGGGGTCCCCAGAAAAGCGCAGCTTTTCTGGGGTGCTGATAGCGAGTTCGAGCCTCGTCACTCGCTCCAAAAAAGAAGGACATCCAACAGGATGTCCTTCTTTTTTGGTTACCTTTGGAGATTTGACATGCTCGGGCGAAGTGAATTCGCCCTGCGCCAAGGTTTTGGCGAGGCCAAAATGCTTGTACGGCGCACCCGCGCCGTCCCGCTGTGCGGGTCCCTGGCTTGGGAAAGAGACAAGGGAGCTGCTAGATAAAGCCAGAAGAGCTGGAACTATATGGTAAATTTGACAGATGAACTTCTTTGTGATATCCTTAATTTGTATCAATAATCTGAATAAACCCGCTGTGTAGCATTTGCGTAAATCCGAGCTTGGTGAGGATGAGGCAGGTGCTGTATTTTTTTACCGATTTTTCCTGAAAATATCAGAGAAAGGGTTCGGTTTCCCGCCAGCTGTGCATACTAACAGAAACCGCACCCGATAAGGAGGTCATTTGTCATGCTAAAAGAAAAAGCCTTTCTGTCTTTTTTGAAGAAATTCGACCAGCACCCATTCCGTATTAGGCTGCAAGGGCAGGAGTATCTCATCGGAGAAGGGGAGCCCACCTTTACTGTGACGCTCCACAAGGAGCTCTCCCTGTCTGATCTGATGACCAGCACGTCCCTGGCCCTGGGGGAGGCCTATATGGATGGCACCCTGGAGATCGAGGGGGACCTGTACCAGGCCCTGGACCACTTTATGGGGCAGATGGAAAAATTCTCCAAGGATGAGGGCGCGCTGAAAAAGCTTATCTTCACCTCTACCGCCAAGAAGAACCAGCAGAAGGAAGTCCAGAGCCACTATGATATCGGCAACGACTTTTACAAGCTGTGGCTGGACGAGACCTTGAGCTACTCCTGCGGCTATTTCCGCCGGGAGGAGGACACCCTCCACCAAGCCCAGGTGAACAAGGTGGATTACATCTTGAAAAAGCTCCACCTGGAAAAAGGGATGACCCTGCTGGACATCGGCTGCGGCTGGGGCTTCCTGCTCATCGAGGCCGCTAAGCAGTATGGCGTCCGTGGCACCGGCATTACCCTGAGCCAGGAGCAGTATAAGGAGTTTCAAAGCCGCATCGAGGCCGAGGGCCTGCAGGACCTGCTGACCGTGGAGCTCATGGACTACCGGGACCTGCCCAAGTCCGGCAAGAAGTTCCAGCGGGTGGTCAGCGTGGGCATGGTGGAGCACGTGGGCCGGGATAACTATAAGCTCTTCCTGGACTGCGTCAATGAAGTCATGGAGCCCGGCGGCCTTTTCCTGCTCCACTTCATCAGCGGCCTGCTGGAGCACCCCGGCGATCCCTGGATCAAGAAGTACATCTTCCCCGGCGGGGTGGTTCCCAGCCTGCGGGAGATGGTCTCCCTGGCCGCCGAAGACCAGTTCCACATTTTGGACGTGGAAAACCTCCGCCTCCACTACACCCGCACCCTGCTGTGCTGGCTGGAGAACTTCCGGGCAAACCTGGACCAGGTGCGAGAGACCTTCGACGAGCGGTTCATCCGCATGTGGGAGCTCTACCTGGCCTCCTGCGCCGCCACCTTCCACAACGGCGTCATCGACCTGCACCAGATCCTCATGACCAAGGGGATCAACAACGACCTGCCCATGGTGCGGTGGTACTAAAAACCAATCGGAACCCCAAGGGGGCATCCGCCGGCGGGATCCTTTCACCCAGGGTCCCTTGTTAGAGACCTTGTAAGCCCCTCTCCCGTGCCTCCCAGCAAAAGCTGCACCCCCGCCCAGGCCAGAAGGTGGAAGGGCGGGGCCTGCGGGGGATGGGGGAGGGGGATCTCCTGGGGTTCTAGGCAATCGCCGGCCAGGGTGACCAGCTCCCGCTGAAGGGTCAGGCAGGGGGGACGCAGGCTGGAAAGGGTCAGCGTATCCCGGCTGGACAGACCGTAGCTCACCACCCAGGCGGCCGGGATGGCCCGGGCCAGATGGGCCAAGGTCCCCGGGAGGAGGAGCACCCGGCAGGGGAGAGGGGGCTCAGGGAGCTGACGCAGGTCAGGGGAGAGTACAATCAGATCTGCCTGCCCCCCTCCTTGCCCCCGGCAGAGAGCCGCCCTAAGGGCCGGCGGCAGGTGGGCAGATAAAAACCGGGAAAGGCCAGGCCCCCGCTCCAAAAGGGCTATGGTGTACATTGGCAACCCCTCCTTTTCGTCCTCTTAGTATGGGGAAAGGCGGGGTTTTTTATACAAAAGGGACGGGAGGGCAAAAGAACCCCGGCCACCTTGACAAAGGCAGCCGGGGACGCTATACTGTAAGCAGAGGCATGCTGATGTACGGTTGGCACCTCATTGGTTAAAGGAAAGAAACCGTAACCGCTCGGGTGCCGCCGGGCGGTTACCTCTTTTTATTGCCCTGAACCAGGGCAATGATGCCGATGATCACCATAGCAATCTGACAAAGCTCAGACAGCGTAAATGTCATAGCACCCACCCCCTTTCTTTCGTCCGGGGGCAAGAGGGTTCGCCCCCGCAAAGAAGAGGAGCCAACCGCCTATGTAATCCGCATCCCCTGTCACAGGGATAGCAAGCCCAGTATACCAGAGGGTTCGCCCCCTGACAACCATGGAAATTTCACGGGACGGGAAAAATCCCCCAATCCCGTGAAATTTTTCTTTTCAAGACCCCATCTGTGTGCTATAATCTAAACTGTATAAGCATGGGTATGTCCCTAACACCCAAACACAAAGATTGTAGATAAAAAGGAGCGATTTACCATGGAACTGGAAACCGTACTGTATCGCGTTGAGGGTAACGTCGGCATCGTCAGCCTCAACCGCACCAAGGCTATGAACTCTCTGAACAAGCAGATCTTCGCTGACCTGACCGTGGCCTTTGAAGAGGCTAAGAAGGACGACACCGTCCGCTGCGTCATCATGAACGGCGAGGGCCGCGCTTTCTGCGCCGGCGGCGACATCGCCGAGATGAAGGGCATCACCACCGAGGAAGCCTTCTTCGACTTCATGACCGTGGCCGGTGAGTTCACCACCCTGCTCAACACCTTCCCCAAGCCCGTCATCGCTGCCGCTCACGGCGCCATCGCCGGTGCTGGCACCTCCCTGGTTATGGCTGCCGACATCGCTCTGGTGGCTGACAACGCCATGTTCATCGTGGCCTTCGGCCAGGTGGGCCTCATCCCCGACTGCGCTTGCCACTATCTGCTGCCCCGCGTCGTGGGCCCCAACCGCGCCAAGGAGCTGATGCTCACCCAGCGCGCTGTGAAGGCTGACGAGATGCTCACCCTGGGCATTGCCAACCGCGTGGTCCCCGCTGACCAGCTGATGGACGAGGCTCTGAAGCTGGCCAACAAGATCGCCAAGGGCCCCCTGAACTGCTACACCATGTCCAAGTCCCTCATGAACAAGGCCCACGAGACCACCCTGGAGGAGCTGCTGAAGGAAGAGACCGCCATGCAGGCTGCCGCCCGCATGAACCCCAACGCCGAAGAGGGCCTGGGCGCCTTCCTGGAGAAGAGAAAGGCAAACTTCCAGTAAGAACCCCCGCAGGCTCGCCGGGCGCGCAGATGGGTTCCCCGGCAGCTTCGTAGAGGAATATGCAATATTCATAGAAAATGAATATTCGATTCGTGGAGATTGGGCAGTACGGCCACGCCGTGCTGCCCTTTTTCTGCGATTTTAATGTATTTTCCCCGGAAAATTTCTGAGAAAGGGCTTGCATCTTTTATGAATATTGTGTATAATTCAAACCGTTCTAACCATGGTGGGTCTCTTCGCGGTCCCGCCAAAAAAATGCAAAGAAGCAAAAAATGAAAAGAGGTTATATCATCATGAAGAAGTTTCTTTCTGTCCTGATGGCCGTGGCTATGCTCATTAGCGTGCTGGCCCTGGCCGGCTGCGGTGACACCACCAGTGACACCGACACCAACGAGGACGACACCTCCACCACCGAGCCCGCTGCCGTGACCACCGTGACCGAGGGCAAGCTGACTATGTCCACCAACGCCCAGTTCCCTCCCTATGAAATGGTCGCCGATGACGGCTCCTTCGAGGGCATCGACATCGAGGTGGCCCAGGCCATCGCCGACAAGCTGGGCCTGGAGCTGGTTGTGGACGATATGGACTTTGACGCCTCTCTGCTGGCTGTGCAGAATGGCAAGAGCGACATGGTCATGGCCGGTGTTACCGTGAACCCCGACCGTCAGGCTGTTATGGACTTCACCGAGTCCTATGCCAACGGCGTTCAGGTGGTCATCGTGAAGGAAGGCTCCGACGTGACCCTGGACAACCTGGGCGACCAGATGATCGGCACCCAGCGCGGCACCACCGGTTATATCTACTGCTCCGCCCCCGTTGAGGAAGACGGCTTCGGCGAAGACCACGTTACCGCTTACGACGACGGCGCCACCGCTGTCCAGGCTCTGGTCAACGGCCAGGTGGACTGCGTGGTCATCGACAGCGCCCCCGCTCAGGAATATGTGAAGGCCAACCCCGGCCTGGCCATCCTGGAGACCGAGTTCACCAACGAGGACTATGCCATTGGCGTGGCCAAGGGCAACACCGAGCTGCTGGACGCCATCAACAACGCGCTGAAGGAGCTCATCGAGGACGGCACCGTTCAGAGCATCATTGACAAGTACATCCCCGCCGAGACTGCTGAATAAACAGCAGCCCCAGCGGAAAACAGGACGCAAAGCGGGCGGTCTTTGGGCCGCCTGCTTTGCCATTCGTTAGAAAGAGAGGAGAATGTCCATGGAATGGGCGCAGCTCTACACTGACCTGACCGCGCAGGTGGTTGCAGGAAACGACTTGCTCTGGTATCAGGATTTCTTCGTGAATTTCTACCGGGCCTTTGTGGATGGCGGGCGCTGGACCTTGTATCTTAAGGGCGTGCTCACCACCGTGCGGGTTACGGCGCTGGCCCTGGTGATGGGCATTGTCCTAGGGGTTCTGGTGGCTGTGATCCGGTCGGCCCACGACCAGCAGCGGCCAGGGCGCCATAACCCCATTTTGGGGATTTTGAACCTGATCTGCAAGGTCTACACCACCGTCATCCGGGGGACCCCTATGATTGTTCAGATGCTGATTATGGGCAGCATCATCTTTGCTAGCAGCCGGAATTTCACCATCATTGGCACGATCGCCCTGGGCATCAACTCCGGGGCCTATGTGTCAGAGATTATCCGGGGCGGCCTCATGTCCCTGGACCCAGGCCAGGCGGAGGCCGGCCGGTCCCTGGGCCTGAACTATGCCCAGACCATGCGCTTTATCGTGATCCCCCAGGCCTTTAAGGCCATTCTGCCCGCCTTGGGCAATGAGTTCATCGTGCTGTTTAAGGACACCGCCCTCATCACCACCATCGGCGGCAAGGAACTGCTTTACGCCGCCCAGGCCGTGGGCGCCAAGACCTACAGCGTTATGTTCCCCCTGCTGGGCGCGGCGGTCATTTACCTGGTCATCGTGATGATCCTAACCTGGCTCCAGGGCAAACTGGAAAGGAGGCTGCGTCAAAGTGATCGACGTTAAACATCTCTCCAAATCCTTCGGGGACCATTTGGTCCTGGACGATATCTCCGAGCACATCCACCCCGGGGAAAAGGTAGTGGTCATCGGGCCCTCCGGCTCCGGCAAGTCCACCTTCCTCCGGTGCCTGAACCTGCTGGAGACCCCCACCAAGGGGACCATCACCTTCGACGGCACGGAGATCACTGACCCCAAGGTGGATATCAACGCCATCCGCCGCCAGATGGGCATGGTCTTCCAGCACTTTAACCTCTTCCCCAACATGACCATCCAGAAGAACATCACCCTGGCCCCGGTCCAGACGGGCCTGATGAAGCAGGAAGAGGCCGATGAGCAGGCCATCCAGCTTCTCCGCCGGGTGGGCCTGGTGGAGAAAGCGATTGCCTACCCCAGCCAGCTCTCCGGCGGCCAGAAGCAGCGCATCGCCATCGTCCGGGCCCTGGCTATGAAGCCCAAGGTGATGCTCTTTGACGAGCCCACCTCCGCCCTGGACCCCGAAATGGTGGGGGAGGTGCTGGATGTCATGAAGCAGCTGGCCGATGAGGGCATGACCATGGTGGTGGTCACCCACGAGATGGGCTTTGCCCGGGAAGTGGGGGACCGGGTCCTCTTCATGGCCGACGGGAAGATCGTGGAGCAGAACACCCCTGCGGAGATCTTCACCAACCCCCAGGAGGAGCGGACAAAAGCCTTCCTTTCGAAAGTGCTATAAGCAAGCAACCCCTCTCCCGCCTATGGTGCGCAGGAGAGGGGTTTTTGTTGCCAAAGAAGGGCTGCGGCGTGCCACACACTGGGAAAGGACCTTGCCTTCCCCGGGGGTTTCCGGTATGATAAAGAAAAAAGGGGGTGCGCCGGATGAAAAAAACCCTATGTTGGCTGGGGGCCGTGCTGGCTTTGGCCCTCTGCGCCTGCCAGCCCTCTGCCGGGCTGTCTCTGGAGGAACAGATCGAACAGGACCAGAACCTCCCTGCCGGCAGCGTGACCTTGGTTGCAGAGGGGGCTCTGGAGGGCGAAACAGAGCAGATGCTTGGCTTTTTCGATCAGGAGGGCAACCCCGGCCTGGCCGTGGTTTCCAGGGAAGAGACGCCTCGGCTTTTGTCGGTGGACACCGTCTTTTCCAGCCGCGTGCCGGAGGTTTGGTTCTCTCCCGTTTCCTTCCAGGGGGAGTCCTACTATGTCTTTCTCTCCAACCACCCCGGCTTTGCCCTGCTCCGGGTGCAGCGGGCGGGCCAATGGGAGGAAATCCCGGTGCCCTCGCCGCCCTCTATGGTCCTACTGCCCTTGGAAGCCGGCAGCCTGGAATACCACCTGTGCGATGGGCAGGGAGAGGAACTATCGTCATAAGAAAATCGGAAGCCGCCGCGAGATCCCTCGCGGCGGCTTCACTTTCTCTCTCTATGCTGATCCGGGGGGCGGATTAGTAAGCCACGCCCCAGTAGATCATTTTCTTGGCGGCCCGCCCGCAGATGGGGCAGGTGTCACCCAGGTGCTCCTGGGCGAAGGGGATGCAGCGGGAGGTCATGCCGGCCTCTTCCTTCATCTTCAGCTCGCAGTCCAGCTCGCCGCACCACATGGTCTTGATGAAGCCGCCGTTCTTCTCCTGAAGCTCCTTGGCCTCCTCCAGGGAGTGGGCCTCGAAGATGTGGTCCTCCAGGTTTTTCTTGGCCCGCTGGTACAGGCCGTCGTGGATGGCGTCCAGGGTGGCGGGGACGGTGGTCTCCAGGTCATCCAGGCTGATGAAGAGCTTCTCTCCGCTGTCCCGGCGGACCAGGACGCACTGGTTCTTCTCCATGTCCTTGGGGCCGATCTCCACCCGCAGGGGGATGCCCTTCATCTCATACTCAGCGGCCTTCCAGCCCATGGACTGGTCAGAGGCGTCCATCTTGGCCCGGATGCCGGCGGCCTGCAGGCGCTCCAGCAGGGCGGTGGCGGCCTCGATGACGCCGGGCTTGTGCTGGGCCACGGGGATGACCATGGCCTGGATGGGGGCGATGCGGGGGGGCAGGACCAGGCCGTTGTTGTCGCCGTGGGTCATGATGATGCCGCCGATCATCCGGGTGGACACCCCCCAGGAGGTCTGGTGGGGGTGGTGGAGGGTGTTGTCCTTGCCGGTGAAGGTGATGTCAAAGGCCTTGGCGAAGCCATCGCCAAAGTAGTGGCTGGTGCCCGACTGGAGGGCCTTGTGGTCGTGCATCATGCACTCCACGGTGTAGGTCTCCTCGGCGCCGTTGAACTTTTCCTTGTCGGTCTTCTGACCCTTCACCACGGGCCTGGCCAGGGTGTTTTCCAGGAAGTCGGCGTAGATGTTCAGCATCTGCTGGGTCTCGGCCCGGGCCTCCTCGGCGTCGGCGTGCATGGTGTGGCCCTCCTGCCACAGGAACTCCCGGTGGCGCAGGAAGGGGCGGGAGGTCTTTTCCCAGCGGAGGACAGAGCACCACTGGTTATAGAGCTTAGGCAGGTCCCGGTGGGACTGGATGACATTTTTATAGTGCTCACAGAAGAGGGTCTCAGAGGTGGGGCGGATGCAGTACCGCTCCTCCAGGGGCTCGCTGCCGCCGTAGGTGACCCAGGCGCACTCGGGGGCAAAGCCCTCCACGTGGTCCTTTTCCTTCTGGAGGAGGGACTCAGGGATGAGCATGGGCAGGTAGACGTTTTCGTGGCCCGTCTCCTTAAAGCGTTTGTCCAGCTCCGCCTGGATATTCTCCCAAATGGCGTAGCCGTAGGGGCGGTAGATGAACATGCCCTTGATGGAGGAGTAGTCAATGAGCTCGGCCTTCTTGCACACGTCGGTGTACCACTGGGCGAAGTCCACCTCCATATCGGTGATCTGTTCGACTTTTTTCTTGTTGTCCTTAGCCATAGTTCCCATCCTTTATCCTGAATTCCGGCCCTGTGCAGGCCGGCAGATTTTGTAAGATTTGATGCATTTTTAGATAAAGTATATTGTAGGACCGTTGGGGGAAATTGTCAAGTCTCTTGTGAGAGGACAGCCACCAACAGAGGGGAAGAGACCGCCCTCAGGTGAAAGAATCCCCCAAAATAGAAGGAAAATTTGTACAATCCGCCTAGGAAGGACAAATAACCACGAAAAAATAACATTTTAGAAACAAAAGAAAGGGAAAGAATTCCAGCAAAAGGGTTCCCATCTGGGAAAAAGTATGGTATGATTACAAAAAAGTTACAGATGGTAACAACCGCCCCGGCAATGGTAACAATCTGCAGCCAGGCGGTCTGTTTATGAAAAAGCCCAACACAAAGGAGCGATTGGATGCGAACGCGAATTCTGAGTCTTATCATGTCGGTACTGCTGCTGGCAGCCCTGGCCACCACGGCTTCGGCCGCCACCTATGAAGCGCTGAACCAGGATGAGGTCTTCCTCAAGCAGGAGCAGAGAGGCACCTGCACCCTGGCCTCCACCGCCATGATGCTCAGAAGAGCAGCCCTGCTCAACGGCGATGAAAACTGGGCCGAGATCACCGAGGCCAGCTGCCGGGCCACCTTCTGGCGGGCCGGACGGGGCCTGCCCTACAACTTCTCCTACGGTGACCTGACCGTCAGCCACGCCCGCCTGCCCGGCGGCGAGGCCAACACCCAGGTGCTCATCGATCTGCTGGAGGAGCACCCCGAGGGCATTATGCTCCACGCCGCCTGCGTCCCCCACGGCATTCTGCTGACGGAGTATAAGGACGGCCAGTTCTACTGCGCCGACCCCTCTGAGTACGCCAACACCGGCATCATCCCCATCGAAGAGGCCTGGGGCACCCGGGTGGAAAACTCCAACGCCTATTGGTACGTGACCTCTGAAGTGGCCGACCCCAAGGAGGAGCTGGTCCTGGCGGAGGCCGCCATCGAGACCTCCGTGGCCGATCTCATCGCCCCCCTGGGCGGGCAGGAGGTCGTGGAAGAGAACCCCTGTCTGATCGCAAATCGTTAAATAAAATAGGAGAGAGCCGCTGCTTTTGCAGCGGCTCTTTTTTACGAAAAGGCGGAGGCTTCCCAGCTTAGGTCCAGGGCTTCGGGGCCGTAGAAAAGGGACACGGGAGAGTCCTCTCCCGCCTGGTTCCAGGCCTGATCCAGGCTGGTGGCGTAGGTGGCCTGATACAGGCAGGTCCCCCCGGCGTCGTAGACCGCTAGGGTCAGGCCGGTGCGGCGGGTGTCTGCCGCATACAGGCCCAGGGCCAGCTTCTCCCCGTTCCAGGCAGCCCGGAGGTTGCAGACCTCCGTCAAATCAGCGCCCTCTGGCAGGGGGGCGTTCCAGCGATAGGTCAGGGTTCCGGTTTCGTCCTGGGCGTAGGCCAGAAAGCCCTCTGGGCCGCAGACAAGGCAGACCCCTTCTCCTGGGACGAGCCGTTCGGGGACCATGGGCAGGGAGAAGGTCTGGCGGGCGGCCTTGGTTTCGGGATCCACCACCGTGCAAAGAACGCCGCCGTCCTTCTGGGTCACCAGGAAAAGGGTGTCCTCCTGGGGCGAGAGGGCCAGGAGAACCGGTGTGCCCTCCTCCGGGGAGAGGGAATAGACCGTCTCTAGGCTCTCGGGGCTCAGCGCTTGGAGGCTGCCGTCAACCCGGGTCTCGTCCATCCGGTAGACCCCATAGCCTCCAGGGACCTGGTCAAAGGAGGGGAGGGCGCCGTCCTCCCCCGGGATGAAGGTAAAGAAGACCTGGGTCTGGCCCTGAGCGAATAGGAGCGCCATGTCCGGCGGGGCCTGGGTGGGCTGGATATCCAGGGCAGAGAGCTGGCCCCCCTGGCTTTTACACAGGTGGACGGTCCAGGTGTCCTCCTGGGGGAAGGGAAACCGGAAAAATTCCGCCAGAGGACCGCCGAGGACATAGGACCCGATCACGTCGTCAGAGTCCCAGAAAAAGGCGGCGCCTTCAGAAAGGGTGACCTGAAAGGGATAGGAATCCAGATAGGCTTGGGGAGAGACCTGGAAGGTGCCCTCTTCCCCCGGCGCTAAGGAGCCGGCCAGGTCCTCCAGCAGGGGGCCCAGCAGAGGGTGAATGGAGGTGTACCCCGCTGCGATCTCGTAAAAGGAAAGGAGGGGCGAGTTGGCATTCAGGGTGTCAAGGCTGAAATCAAACCGAAGCCCTTCCTCTGGCCACCCCCAGAGAAGGGAGCCCTCCTCCGCCAGGCAGTGCTCTGCGGTGGTTTTGGCGGGGTCGGCCAGAGGGATGGTGAACGCCCAGCTCAGGTTCTGGGGGGTGTTGGCCCGCTGCCGGGCGATCAGCCCCGCAGCGGCGGCAGGGTCCCCCTGGGCGGCGGTGACGGTGACGGTCACCTGCTCTGCCGAGGCCTGCATCTGGTGGGCGGCCACCCCCACGCCGGTTCCCGCCAGCAGAAGGCAGCATAGCAGGGCGGCCATGGTTTTTTTCATCGGGGATCCGCCTCCCCCTCTGTGAGCTTGCCCAGGGCCCGAAGAACCCGGTCAGCTTGATAGTGATAGGCTCCCTTCACAAAGGAGACCAGGTCGGTCCCCTCCTCCTCCAGGGCCAGGGAACTGGCGTCGGCCACCAGCTCCCCCTGGCGCAGCAGGATCACCCGGCCCAGGAAGGGGGCCACCTCCTCGATGAGGTGGGTGGAGAGGAGGAGGGTCTCCTGGGGCTCTAAAATCCCCAGCAGGACCTTGTAAAAGTCCTCCCGGTTAAACAGGTCGTTGCCGGAAAAGGGCTCGTCCATGAGGATGTAGTCCGCCCCCTGACTCAGGGCCAGGATGACCTCAAACTGGTTCTTCTGGCCGGTGGAGAAGCTCTTGACCGCCTTGTTCTGGGGCAGGGCGAAGAAGTCCATCAGGGCCTCGTACCGTTTCTGCCGGAAGGCGGGGAAGTGGTCGGCGTAGAAGTCCCGGTGGGCCTGGGGGGTCAGGGCGGGGAAGAAGGAGTGCTCACTGGTGGCGAAGGAGAGCTTGGCCATGTCCTTGCGCGCCAGGGGTTTGCCGTCCAGCAGGATCTCCCCCCGGTACCGGTGCAGGCCCAGGATGCACTTGAGCAGGGTGGTTTTCCCCGCGCCGTTTTCCCCCAGGAGCCCCACGATCTCGCCCCGGGGCAGGGTCAGGGAGATGTCGTGCAGGGCGTCCTTTTTACCGGGGTAGGATTTGGAGATATGGCGTAATTCCAGCATGGTTGATCCATCCTTTCTGTCAGCTGGCAGGGCCGAAGAGAATATAGAAGGGGAAGAAAATGTTGGGGAAGCTCTGCCACAGCTTGGCCAGCTGGTCGGGCGGCATGGTCCCGGTGGGGGTGGCCAAAAGGTAGGCCCCGTAGAAAATGGGCAGCAGCACCGCCACCAGCACCACCCCGGCCAGCACCATCAGCAGGGGAAAGGTCAGGCACCGGCGGTGGAGCTCTTTCTTGTCCGGAAGGCGGCCCATGAGATAGTTGCTCTTGGCCCCCTGCCGGAGGGTGACGTAGTGGTAGATGGCAAAGCCGATGGCCACCAAAACCAGAAGAAGCACGGGCATAAAAACAGGTTTGTCGCTATAAAGGATCCTCCAGCTTGGGAACCAGAAGCGTGAGCCCAGCAGATGGGCAAAGTCGGGCATCAATTCATCGGCAAAGGCCGGATCGTCCATAATCATGATCTGGCAGTCGCGGGCCACCAGGAGCTTACAAAAGTAGAGATAGGTGCAGGCGATGGCCGTGACAGCGGTGCAGCCCAAAAAGACGAGCCGGTGGTTGATGCGTGTTGTCCAAAAGGGGAGGTAGCGGTCCAAAGAGTTCTTTTTCATAGGGGCCTCCAATCTAGTTATCCCCAGCCAGGGTGGGGGGTCGGAAGGAACAGGCCGTGGAAGAGCTCCTGAAACCGGGCCAGCTGGCCGGGCCGCAGGCAGGTCTCGGGGGTGGCGAGCAGGTACAGCCCATAATAAGCCGGCAGCAGCAGGGCGATGAGGACCAGGGCGGTGAGAATCATCAGCAGGGGCAAAGTCAAGCACCGGCGGTGGAGTTCCCACCGGTCAGGCAGGCGGCCCATCAGGTAGATGCTTTTGGCCCCGTGCCAGAGCTTGGCGTAGTTATACACCGCCAGCACCGCCGCCCCCAGAATCAGCAAGACCAAGGGGAAAAAGGCCGGTGGGCTATAAAAGTTGGAAACATGCCCCTGGGAGCTCACTAGGTCGGCAAAATAGGGCATTTTGATGCCGGCATAAAGGCGGTGGACCTCCCCCTCTATGCCGGTGTGATACAACCCGCTGTGGGCCATGTCCAACCGGGACAGATAGAAAGAGAGGGAGAAGACCAGGGCCCCGCCGCTGCAGACCAGGAAGAGGTTCCGCTGGTTTCGTCCGTCGGTCCAGGGAGGGATCCACTGGGAAAAGGGGTGTTTCATGGTAACCTCCAATCTAGGTCAAGGCGCACCGGGGTGCGGGAAGAAGGGGTTGAACAAGTAGGGGAGATTTTCGAGCAATTTGGCCAGCTGGCCGGGCCGCAGGCAGGCCGCCGGCGTAATGAGATAGTAAATGCCATAGTAGACCAGCAGCGTCAAAACCGGCAGCAGGACGGCGGACAGGAGCCACCCCAGCGGCAGGGTCAAGCACCGGCGGTGGATCTCCCACCGGTCGGGCAGGCGGCCCATGAGATAGATGCTTTTGGCCCCCTGCCAAAGCTTGGCGTAGTTGTACACCGCCAGCACCACCGCCCCCGGAATCAGCAGCAGGAAGGGGGAGAGGACGGCCTGGGAGTACCAGCCCCCCAGATCCCCTTGGGAGCCGACGATGTCGGCAAAATAAACCATGGTCTGGTCCGAATAGGAAAGGGCATTGTGGGTCATCCGCAGCAGCGGAAAATACAGGGCGGCGGAACAGACAATGGCGGTGACGATAAGGCTCCAATAGAGGCACCGCTGGTTATAGACATCCGCCCAGGGGGGAATGTGATCACAAATCTTCCATTTCTTCATGGCGCGCCTCCTTTCGGCTTTGCCAGGCAGACACCAGGTCCCCGGCCACGCAGGTAACGGATATCACGATGAGGAGGGCGCTGCCGCTGTCGGCAAAGAGCAGCGCGCTCCCGGCCAGGACGAAAAAGGAGATATTCCGATGGTCCCGGCGAAGCCCCGCAGTGAAGCAGGCCCCGGTGACGCCCAGCCCGATGCACAGACACAGGCCCTTGGCCCATCCCCCAGAGATGCCCAGGGGGAGCAGGGTGTGGAACAGGGGCACCTGCCACAGGGTCAGGTACAGGGTGTTGTCCCCCCGAAAGCCCCCCTGCCAGCCGTACAACCAGCACAGCCCCCTCAGCACCAGGGCCTGGACCCACCCGACGAGCAGGTAGACCAGGGTGTTGTAAATCCC
>DBEYYM010000075.1:0-2871 GCA_048184675.1 Evtepia sp.
GTCAATGTCCAGTACCCCCACAATCTGCCCCTGGGCGTGAAGGGGAATCACGATTTCTGACCTGGAAGCGCTGTCACAGGCGATGTGCCCGGGGAACTGGTGGACGTCCGCCACCAGCTGGGTTCGGTCCTCTGCCACCGCCGTGCCGCAGACCCCCCGGCCCACGGGGATCTCAATGCAGGCCACCTTTCCCTGAAAGGGGCCCAGCACCAGGCGGCCCGCTTCCATTCGGTAAAACCCCGCCCAGTTCAGATTCTCCATCCCGTGGTATACCAGGGCTGCGGCATTGGCGAGGTTGGCGATCTCATGGGGCACCCCGTGGATCAGGGCCCCAAGCTGCTGGTGCAGCGTTTTGTAATCTGTCATGTTATCGTCCTCTTTTCAGGCTCATTGCCAGCCGCTCAGCTCCGGTGCCCAGGCCCGGAAAGCCCGCGCAGCGGCTGGGCTGCTGGTTCACCGCCCGGTCCAGCAGCGGCTGGCCGTGGTGGTCCACATCCAGGCAGTAGTCCAGGGCCAGCACCTGCGTCCAGGCCCGGTTCAAAAAGGCCACCGGACGGCGGCCGTGGGTCCGGGTCACCTGGGGCGGGCCGGACCGCCGGAGATAGGCCTGGATCTCCTGCCGGGGCACCCCCGCCTGGGATAGGGTCTCCTCCAGGCCCACCAAGAACGTGGCCGGCAGATCCTGCCAGTGGGCCCGGCTCAGGTCGTAGCGCACAAAGGCGTAGCGGCTGTCGCAGTGAACGGCCAGCAGGCTCTTGCACCCTCTCAGGTCGATGACGTGCAGGTCCCAGCAGAAGGCCAGATCCTCCTCCGTGCCATAGGCGGGGGCGGGCACCCGCAAAAAACGCTGGAGGGGGATGGTCATGCCCAGCTCCATCACGTCACCGGGTGGGGGATCACAACCTTCTCCAGCTGATAGGTCCCCTTGTCTGCTGTCATCATGGCAAGGGTGATCTCCTGGTCAAACCGCCGCCGGCCGCAGCTGCCGGGGTTCAGCCACAGGACCCCCTCCCGCACCTGGCAGGCATACTTGTGGGAGTGGCCGTAGACCACCACGTCCGCCCCCGTCAGGTCCTGAGGCACCTCTTTCTTGTTGTGGACCAGGAAAAAGCGCAGACCCTCAATCTCCACCCTCAGGTGGTGGGGGATGTACGCCGCCCATTCCTTGTCGTTGTTCCCCCGGACAAGGTGCACAGGCCCGCAGGCCGCCAGCCGGTCCACCACCCCCTGGGTGTTGATGTCCCCGGCGTGGAGGATAACGTCTGCTTCCTCCAGCCGGGCCAGGACCTCCGGCCGCAGCAGGCCGTGGGTGTCGGATAAAATGGCAATCCGCTTCATGGCTGGGCGGCCGTTACTTCAGCGCCGCGCCGTCAGAAAAGGCCTGGCCCACTTTCTCCCCCAGCACATAGTAGGCGTGGTTCACCCCGTCATAGGTGATGGGACGGAGCTTCGTGGGGTCAATCTGCCCGTCGGTCAGGATGCTCTCGTCGGCGCAGACATTGACGATCTCCCCTACCATCCGGCAGCTCTCCGGGTCATAGCTGATCAGCTTGCACTCCAGGGCCATGGGGAGCTCCTGGATCAGGGGGGCGTCCACGAAGGAAGACTTCACCGCATGGAACCCAGCCTTGGCAAACTTATCGGCCACCTCATTGCCCGAGACAATTCCCACATAGTCACAGGCCACCACCTGGCCAGCTGTGGCCATGCTGATGGTGAAGGCTTTCCGGGCCAGGATATTTTTCACCGTCTTATGCCCTGGGCTGAGGCAGATGGAGATCTCAGTCTCCTCGCTCAGGCCGCCCCAGGCAGCGTTCATGGCGTTGGGAACCCCTTGCTCATCATAGGTGCCGATAATCAGCACCGGCTCGGGGTATAAAACGGGCTTCGCGCCAAAATTTTTTCTCATGGTTGTTACCTCCTATTCGTTTGACAATCCTGTCGGCTGCTGTCCTGCTGGGCAGGATACCATGCCGTCTTTTTTATCATACCACATTCCTATGAATTTAGAAAGCACTGCGTTTCCCCTTTGTCCAGGAAAGCGGCCACTGTCGCGTTAAAGGCCTGGGGAGATTGATTGGCCAGAAAGTGATCCCCCGGCAGAATGGCCAGCTCGGCGTGGGGCAGGTTGCGGAAGATCTCCTTTGTGTGCTCCTCTCGAATCATATCCTTCGTGCCGGCAATCACCAGGGTTGGGTTGGGAATCCGGCGCAGCTCCTCCGGTTTCAGGTTCGGCTCCTTCACCATCAGGCCCAGCAGCTCTGCATTTCTATGTGCCTTCTGGCTTTTCTTCCCAAAGAAAGTGGCCACGTGATACCCTAGCACAATGGGAATCTGAACCGACGGTTTCACCCCCGAAGGGTTCAAATTTGCCCCATTCAGCACAAGGCGGCGGATCCGCTCCGGGTGCTTCAGGGCAAAGGTCAGGGCGATGTTTCCCCCATCGGAAAAGCCCAAAAGATCGGCCTGGGCCAGCTGGTGGGTATCCATGAAATCCAATAAATCCTCCCCAAACTGCTCGATGGAAAAGGGGGCCGTTCCCCGGGGAGATTGGCCGTGACCCCGGGTGTCCAGGGCAATGACCCGACGGGTTGCCGCAAAATAGTCCATCTGGTGGACAAAATAGGTGTGGTCCTCCCCATTGCCATGGAGAAGGATCAGCGGGGTCCCCTGCCCTCTCTCTTCGTAATGCAAAGTGATGTCCATGGGCACGCCCTCCTTTTTTCATACAAAAACAGGACAGCCCAAAGACTGTCCTGCTTTGTGTTGGCGTTACCTATTTTCCCGGTTCGTCTCCAAACAAGTATCTTCGGCGCAAGTGAGCTTAACTTCCGTGTTCGGGATGGGAACGGGTGGACCCTCACTGCAATC
>DBEYYM010000076.1:0-11910 GCA_048184675.1 Evtepia sp.
CATCATAACACATAAAAATTATTTTTACTTTACTTTTGGAGGTACACTACTATGGCAAGCGAAAAGATCACTGCTCTGATCGAAGAAGTTAAGGCTCTGACCGTTCTGGAGCTGTCCGAGCTGGTGCATGCCCTGGAGGACGAGTTCGGCGTTTCCGCCGCCGCTATGGCCGCTCCCGCTGCTGGTGCCGGCGCTGCCGCTCCCGCTGCTGAGGAGAAGACCGAGTTCGACGTGGTTCTGGCCAGCTTCGGCGATGAGAAGATCAAGGTCATCAAGGCTGTCCGCGAGATCACCGGCCTGGGCCTGGCTGACGCCAAGGCTGTCGTTGAGGCTGCTCCTAAGGCCATCAAGGAAGGCGTTTCCAAGGATGAGGCTGAAGAGCTGAAGAAGAAGCTGGAAGAAGTCGGCGCTAAGGTTGAGCTGAAGTAATTTCCTTTTTCTGCTGAAAAAACAAACCGGTCCCCTGCCAACTGGCAGTGGGACCGGTTTTCTTTTTCTTTCACTGGGGGGCTCCTCGGTCCGTTGGGCTTGAACTTGCTCCAGCACCTTTTGGTAGGGCGCGATGATGTAGCGGCTCATCTGCCCCATCATCTTGCGCCGGGCCGAGGGGATGGCCAGCAGGCCGCCCACCAGCTTCATTTGCAGCAGCTGCTTTTTCTTTTTCTGGGGGAAGTCGTAGAGCTTTTGGGCCTTGTAATACTTGTGGTCCGCCTTCATCATGCCCTGCATGACGTAGATGAGATCCCGGAAAATTTTCATGCCCCCCACCCCGTAGAAGTTGGCCGGGCGGGTGAGCTTGCCCTCCATGGCAAAGGCCAGGGCCTGGGCCAGGGTTTGGAGCTCTGCGGTCGTGTCCCCCTCGTCTGTTGCCACGCCGCACAGGTAATTGCCTCCCACCTCGCACCGGCCCTCCACCACCATGCGTAGGTTGCTCTCGTACCGGTAGTCGCCGCTGATCAAATAGGCGATGGGGGTGCCGTGGGTGACGGTGCGGTGGCCGTTGCAAAACTGGCGGTCGTCGAAGCACTTGAAGCTGGAGTGGGTATAGTGGTCGGAGATGGTGAAGGCGTACACAAAGCCGTCGGCCTGCTGGATCTCCCGGCGCAGGAAACGGTCAAAGCCGTCTTTGTGGACGCAGTTTCCCGTGACGGCACACCCGAAGCAGCCCAGGCAGCCCCCCGAAAAGGGAAAGGACCGCAGGTTCACCACCTGGCTGGCATAGGGCAGGGCAGCCTGGAAGTCGGCGATCATGTTGCCCAGGTTCTCGTCCTCGGGCCCACAGTTGGTGACGATGACCACATCCTTGCCGGTCCCTTTGGGGGCCTGGGGCAGGACGGGCTGATAGACCTTAGGCGCCCTGCCGGGGCCCTGGGGCGGTGGGGTCACAAACAGGCCGTGCTGGCAGGAAAACAGCAGCTGGTCAAAGAACATCCGGGCCTCCTGCCGGCCCTGTTCGGTGAGGAGATCCTCCATATCCGCCGACAGGCCACGGACCACCTTGAGCCCCAAGTCAAAGCAGTTTTCCTCCACCCACCGGTGGGCGGTGACATCGTAAAAATGCTTGGAGGTGGTGATTTGGGAGGCAAATTTCCCTGAAAGATCCACCCCATCCGCCTTGATGAGCTCCAGCAGCCGGTGCAGCTGGTAGGGGGCCAGGAAGGTGTACACCGGGTAGCAGAATAGAATCAGCTCCGCCGCTTCCAGGGCCTGCCGCAGGGGGGACAGATCCTTTTCGTAGCCCTTGATCCGCTGGCCCACAGGCAGAATCGTAAAGGTGTGCTCCGGGTGCAGGGCCTGGAGATAGAGGGCGGTGTGGACCGTGGTGCTGTTCTTCCCCTTGGGGCTGGCGTTCAAAACAAGAATCTTCACGATGGTTTCTCCCCTTCTCAGCGTCCCGGCTGGGGGCGCCCCGGGAAGGGGGCCGGCAGCCATGGTGTACCTCCATTATAAGGCCCCCCCAAACCCCCGTCAAGGGAAGGGCGGGTTACACCGCCCCCTCCACCACCTGCCGGAAGGCCTCCAGGGCCGGCAGCGGGGTCTCTTCCTTCCGCCAGGCGAAGGCCAGCTCGGCCGGGCGGTGACCTTTGCCGCCCTCCCCTTCCACTTCCGCCAGGCCGACGGCGCCCCTGTCCGGGCGGTGGCCTGGGTGGACTGACCCAGCTCTGCACCATAAAACTTCCCCGTGACCTGCACAGGGCAGATCACGGGGAAGTTCATTCTTTGGCAAGGGCGCTGTATTGGGCTTTTCCCTGGTCAGTCAGTAGAGGATAGAGAATCCCCCAGACACAGGGCAAGAAGTTTCCCGCAGTTCCCAGGGATTCCTCCAGCCTGCTGTGGGGTGTCCAGTAGATGCACGTCAGCATGACGGCGTGGATGATCTGTTCATATTGGCCCGGATAGGCCTCGTCCTGGAGGCTCCCCGCCGCGTTTAACTGCTGAAAGGCTTTGGAAAACAGGGTGTAATTCTGCCGAATCACCGAGGTTTGTATGGAGCGGACCTTTTCCGATACCTGAGACAGCTGGGTATAGTGCCAGAAATAGAAGGCGTTTTCCTTGGTCACCCTTAAGAGGTCTAGAAAAAGGTCATTCAACTGGCAGAGGGTGGCAGGGGGATCCGGTACCACGTAATGGCTGTGCATTTCCTCCACGATGGCGTCGAGCATGTCTTCCTTCCGCTTGAAGTGGTAGTTGAGGTTTCCCTTGCTGATGCCCAGCGCATCGGCAATGTCCTGGGTGGAGACCTGGTTATAGCCCCGCTCATTGAAGAGCCTTTTGGCGGTTTGAATGATCTCCTGTTTGATATGTTTTCTCATGGTCATCCCCCTGACTCGGTGATGGGATCCTGCTCTGGGTTTCCAAAAGGGTTAACTCCCCCATTTCCCGCCTGGCAAACAGAATGGCAAGCACCGCCGCCCCGCCGTCAGCAAGGGGGCCGGACCACAAAACGCCGTTTATGCCAAAGAAAACGGGCAGGATCAGCAGCAGCGGCACCAGCAGCAGCAACTGCCGGGTCAGCGACAGCCAGAAGCCTAAGTTGCCCTTGCCAATGGCGGTAAAGAAATTGGCGGTCACCGGCTGCACGCCGTTGATGAAGGTCATCAGCATGAAAATTCGCATATATTGAACGGCAAAGTCATAAAAGACCTGACTGTTGGAGCCAAAGATGGTCAGGATCTGGTGCGGGAAAATCTCCAGACACATGCAGGCAACGGTGGATATGGCCGTGGCATAAAGCACCGATTTTTTATAGGTCTCCTTGACGCGGCGGTATTGTTTCGCGCCATAGTTAAAGCTGATAATGGGCTGGCATCCCTGAACAATTCCCAGGACCACCGATAGGAACAGGACCAATACCTTGGTGACAGCGCCAACTGCTGCAAGGGGGACCTCGCTGCCATAGACGGATAAGCCCCCGTAATAACGCAGGGTGTTGCTCTGCACGATCTGCACCACGGTCATGGCGAGCTGGTTAAAGCAGGCCGCCATGCCAAGGGCGCAGATCGTCTTGGTCGTGGCCCGCTGGAGGCGCAGATGATGCCGGTTCAGCGGCACCGTCTTAAAATGCCCCAGCAGATAGACAAGGGCAACCACAGTGGAGAGCACCTGCCCGAGCAGGGTCGCCAAAGCGATGCCCGCAATCCCCATGTGGCAGGCAAACAGGAAAATAGGGTCGAAGATCAGGTTAAACACGGCGCCAGAGAGGATCACCAGCATGGAGGGGGTGGGGCTACCGTCTGCCCGGATCAGGTTTGACGCGCCAGTAGAGAAGACAAGGAAGGGGATGCCCAGGTTGGTGAGGAAGGTATAGGGCGCGGCATAGGGCATGATGGCCTCCGTGGCCCCAAAGGCAAACAGCAGAGGGCGCAGAAAGAGGGTGGCAAGGACCCCCACCACAACGCCGCTGAGGACCATCCAGGTCAAAGCGTTGCCGGCGGCGGCGCTGGCAGCCTCTGGGTTCCCGCGCCCCATGCTCAGGTTAAACTGCGCCGCCCCGCCAACGCCAAACAGCAGCGCCAAGGCGGTGCTGATGGTGACAAGGGGAAAGGCGACGTTTGTCGCCGCCATTCCCAAATCTCCAACGCCCTGCCCGATAAAAACCTGGTCAACAATATTGTAAGCGGCGCTGACCAGACCGCTGATGATGGCAGGGACAGAAAATTTCCAGATCAAAGTGCGAAGATTCCCTGTTCCCAGAGAGGGGGTGCTCTGGGGGGCAGGGTTTCTTTTTGCCCTTTGCCTCATGGTACCTCTTCTTCGTTGTAACTGTCAAGGGCGATTTTCAGCAGCAGGATCGCGGAAAACCCCGTTGCCGGCAGCGCCGCCAGAACAGCGCTTTTCACCTCTTCCCAGGTGGCGCCGGCTTTCTTTGCGGCCTTGGTGTGAATGCGGACCCCGCCGTCCATCTTGGCGGCGGTCAGGGCGGCCAGCCCCACCAGCTCATGGGTTTTGGGGTCAAACACGCTGGTGGATTCCTCGGTCAAAACCAGGTTCAGGAAAGCCTCTCCCGTTTTGCCCACATAGTCAAATGCGGTTTTGTAGGTGTTTGTGTTCTCCATCTTAACAGCCTCCTTACAGGTCAAATCCTTTTTAGGTCGTCCGGACTAATTTTAGTTTAGTCCAATCGGCCTAAAATGTCAAGCCATTTTGGCGAAAAAAAATCCCCCTGTTCCGGCGTTCCGGAACAGAGGGTTGGTTTTAGATGGGAATGCAGCGGATCATCAGCTGGTCACAGACGGCGTCGATGTTGGTTTTGTCCACCTGGGCCCGGTCCATGGTCTCCTTAACTTTGTCCACCATGACGTGGTTTTTCAGGTCCCGCAGCTCTCCCATGAGGCCCAGGCGGCGGCCCAGGCGGAAGATATTCTGCTGGTCCTCGGGCAGGGCCAGGAAGAAGTCGATGAGGGCCAGCATTCTGTCCTTGTCCTGGGGCAGGCGGCCTTTCAGCTCCAGGAGGATATTTAGAATGTGGTCGCTGTCCACCCAGCTGTTGATGCCGTGGAGATTCTCTATAAAAAGGCGGATCTCGTGGATGGTCTCAATGTCGTTGGGGCGGGTGAGGATGCCCTTTTCATAGTCCTCATACATCTCCAGGTTTTTGGCCAGAGCCATGGAGCGGATGCGAATGAAATCGGGGTTCACCTGGTTCATGACGTCGGCGGTGTCCAGGGCGCTGGCCCGGGCGTACTCCCGGCCGCCCATGCCGGGCATGTAAAACTCGTTGATCTCGATGCCGGCGGCCATGGCCTTGATGCCGGCGTCAATCTGGGCCTGCTTGGTGACCCCCTTGCGCATGAGCTTGAGGATCTCGTCATTGCCCGTCTCCAGGCCAATGTGGAAACGGTTGAGCTTCAGCTGGGCATAGCGCCTGAGCCGCTCGGGCTTGAGGCGGTTGATGGTATCCGACCGGGCATAGGTGGTGATCCGCTGGATCTGAGGGAAGGTGGCGTTGAGATACTCTAGCACGTCGGTGAGTTCGTCGGGGTTCATGAGCAGGCCATTGCCGTCCTGGAAAAACACCGAGCGCATGCCGCTCTGGATCCAGTGATAGGCCATGGAGCAGGCCTCGTAATCGGCGTCGGACTTAGCCTGGCGGGGGGGCTGTTTCTCCTGGAAGACATCCACCCAGTATTTCACCAGGTCGATGTCCTTTTTCACGTCTTCTGCCCGGCGGATGCTGAAGGGCACATCCCGGTAAAAGCCGCAGAAGCGGCACTTGTTCCAGCCGCAGCCCCGGTTAATCCGCAGCAGCAGGCTGTAGGCCTCGCTGGGGGGACGGATGGGCCCCAGCTCAAAACCGTTGTAGGGTTGGATCTTCTGCAAAGCAGGGTCCTCCTTTTATCATAGTAGTTTGATGCCATTATACAGGAACTTCCCCCCTGCCGCAAGTCCATTCCCCGGGGTCTTTCCCGGGAATCTGGGGGAAATCGATGTTTTTTCGTGAAAATAACTTGCTATTCTCTGGTGAGACCTGTATAATAGTTGCGGTATTTTTTCTGATGAAATGATCCTATTCTTTATACTAATTGGAGGACATCACCATGGCAGGTGTTATTTCCAGAGGCATCCAAGGCCCCATCATCCGCGAGGGGGACGACATCGTCGATATCGTGGTAAACAGTGTCTACGCATCCGAAAAAGAGGACAACTACACCCTGAAAGACCGGGACGTCATCGCCGTTACCGAGTCTGTGGTCGCC
This sequence comes from Evtepia sp., assembly GCA_048184675.1. Classification (GTDB taxonomy): domain Bacteria; phylum Bacillota; class Clostridia; order Oscillospirales; family Oscillospiraceae; genus Evtepia. The sequence continues at coordinate 6,198 of DBEYYM010000076.1, forward strand.
CGCGCCCAGGGCAACTATGTCACTGTGGATCAGGTTGCCCAGGATATCCGCAATAAATTCCCCACCAAGAAGCTGGGTCTGGTTTTCCCCATCCTCAGCCGCAACCGGTTCTCCATGTGCCTTAAGGGCATCGCCCGGGCCATGGACGAGGTGGTCATCCTGTTTAGCTACCCCAACGACGAGGTGGGCAACCCCCTGATGGTCCGCTCGGCCTATCTGAAAAACCGCTACAGCGGCGTGTACGACTTTGAGGAAAAGGACTTCATCGCCACCTTCGGCTCCCCCGTCCATCCCTTCACCGGGGTGAACTACCTGGACTTCTACCGGCAGGTCATCGAGGCCGAAGGGGCCAAGGCCACCTTTGTCTTCTCCAACGACTGCCGCTACATCGCCCAGTTCTGCGACAACATCCTCTGCTGCGACATCCACACCCGCAACGAGACCCGCGACGTGCTCCAGGCCATGGGCAAAACTGTCTACACCCTGGCCGACGTCATGTCCGCCCCCGTGGACGGCAGCGGCTACCACGACAAATACGGCATGCTGGGCTCCAACAAGGCCACCGAGGAAAAGCTGAAGCTCTTCCCCCGGGACTGCCAGCCCGTGGTGGACGGCATCCAGGCCCGGATCCAGAAGGAGCGGGGCATTCACGTGGAGGTCATGGTCTACGGCGACGGCGCCTTTAAGGACCCCGTGGGCGGTATCTGGGAGCTGGCAGACCCCGTGGTCTCCCCCGCTTACACCCAGGGCCTGGCCGGCAAGCCCAACGAGCTGAAGCTGAAGTTCCTGGCCGATAACGACTTCGCCGATCTCTCCGGCGAGGCGCTGAAGGAAGCCATCCGCAAGGAGATCAAGGCCAAGAACGCCGACCTGGTGGGCGACATGAGCTCCGAGGGCACCACCCCCCGGCAGTACACCGACCTGCTGGGCTCCCTGTGCGACCTGACCTCCGGCTCCGGCGACAAGGGCACCCCCTTCATCGTCATCCAGAACTACTTCACCAACTATGCAGAGTAAAAAAACAAAGTGGCGGCAGCATATTGTGCTGCCGCCACTTTTTTCGCCTTCCTGCCCTTGGGTCCAGGGGCAGGAAGGCGTTTTTTGATCCTTGGAAGACGGTTATGCGGTCACCCCCTGGAACAAAGCCTGCTCCACCGCTTTTTTCAGGACGGTACTGGAGTTGGTGGCCCCGGAGACGGCGTCTACCCCCAGGCGCTGCTCCTGGAGGATGCGGTCCAGGACCGCCTCTGCCGGCTGGCCCCGGCCATTTTCGTGGGAGAGGAGGACGATGCTCGTGATCTGCCCGTCCTTTACGGTGACCTCCACCTGGGCCCGGATGAAGTCCACGTCACAGCTCCCCACATAGGTGCCGTCGGCCACGGTGTCCAGGGGGATCTCCTGGATGGTCAGCTCCTCCACCGCCTGCTGGTAATGGGCCACCCTGTTCAGATAGCTGCCCAAGGCCACCGCCACGATGAGCACCACGACCACGACGCTCAGCAGAATCTTTTTCTTGGTGTGTTTCATAGCGCCTCCTTGTTATTCCTGGCAGGCCGCAATGGCCCGGTACAGCAGGGCGAAACCCTGGTCCAAAAATGCCTCCTGGGACAGCCCCATCGCCTGCTGGAGATAGTCCCCCTTCTTATCTGCCAGCTGGATGAGCCCCGACAGAGTGCCCCAAAAGTGGAAGAGGGTGGGCAGGATGGGCAGGTCCCGGCGCAGGTCACCCCGGGCCATGCCCTCCTGGAGGAAGGCCGCCACCAGCTGGTTGATGGCCTCCCCCACCCGGTAGGTCTCCGCCTCCTCGGGCAGAGCCTGGGGGGATGTGAAGTCGATGTTGAGCTTGTCCAGGGCCATTTGAAAGTAAAAGGGATAGGTTCGCTGGTACTGGGTCAGGCTCTGGCACATACGTTGGTACTGGGCCCAGGTGGTCTCCCCTTCCTCCAGCCCGGCGGCCAGGGAGGCCCGGAGCTTTTCCATGCTCTCCAGGGCCAGCAGGCTGATAATCTCCTCCTTGTTGGTGAAGTAGACATACAGGGTGGCTTTGCTGTATCCCGCGGCCCTGGCAATGTCGTCCATGGAAGTGGCGGGAATGCCCTTTTCCTGGAACAGGGCTGAGGCCGCCGCCGCGATGGCCGCCCGGTGGACGTGCCTGGGTTCCTTTTTTCTCCGTGACAAAGGGGATCTCCTCCTATAATTAAACTCTAAGTTTAATTATAGGAGGGTACGCCCCTACTGTCAAGGGGAAGGGGTGAAAAAAGTCCCCCCAGCCCAGGGAAATGGGCTGGGGGGACCGGAAGAATGACAGGGTTACAAGGTTTCCTCTGGGGCAGGCTCTTCCCCGGTGGGGAAGTCAAACTGGCACAGCCGCTGGAGGATCACCGCGCCCATGGCCCGGGTGGTGGTGCCCGCCGGGTCAAAGGCCCCGTCGGCGCCGTTGAGCAGACCCAGAGAAGAGCAGGCCGCCACGCCCTCCTGGGCCCAGGAGGCAATGGCGTCGGCATCCCGGTAGGCCGACAGGTCAAAGGAACCCGCCTGGGCCCCCCGCAGCTGGGCATAGCGGGCCAGAGCCACGGCCATTTCCTGGCGGGTCAGGGGGCTGTCCACCCCGAAGGTGTCCTCCCCCACCCCCACCATGACGCCGGTGGCCTTGGCCCAGGCGGCGTAGGGGGCGGCATAGTGGTCGGCGGGAATGTCCCCAAAGCCCGAGGCCGTCTCCCCGGCCTCCACCCCGGACAGGCGGCCCAGAACGGTGACAAACATCCCCCGGGTCATGGGGAAGTTGGGGGTGAACTCCCCGTATTCGTTGCCGTTCATAAGGCCCTGGGCCTGGACATAGGAAATGGCGTCATAGGCCCAGTGGGTGCTCAGCTGGCTCTCGTCAAAGTAGAGCTCCCTGGCGCAGCGGTTCACCCCGGTGTTCCGGGCGGAGTAATAGAGCTGGCCGGCCTGGGGGGTGATGCCCCGGCGCCAGAACAGTTCCTCCACTGTCACCAGCTCAAAGCCCTTGGCCTGGAGGGTGTCCAGCAGACGGCCCAGGCCCTGGGCGGTGGTCTTGTGGGTCTCGTGCATGATGACGATGTCCCCGTCCTTGAGCACGGAGCCGGTGTAGCTCACCAGCCGGTTGGCGTCTTGATACTTCCAGTCGCCGGAGTCCACCGTGCACCAGATCACCGGCACCCCGGCCAGGGCGATGACGCTGCTGTTCCAGCTGCCATAGGGCGGGCGGAGGTAAAAGCCCGTGTTTCCGGTGCCTGTCAGGCCGGTGACCTCGGTGAGCGCCTGGGCAGTGGAAGTGATCTCCCGCTGGATGGTGGCCCCAGAGCTCTTGGCCAGGTAAGGGTGGTTGTAGGTGTGGTTGGCAATTTGGTGGCCTTCGGCCACCATTCTGCGCACTTGGGTGGCATAATTGCGCACTTTATAGCCATTCATAAAAAAGGTAGCCTTTGCCCCGTGGGCCTTCAGGGTGTCCAGAATGGCGTCGGAATAGGGACCGGGCCCGTCGTCAAAGGTCAAGGCGGCCAGCTTCTGGCCCGGGCAGTCGTAGGCAGAGGCGGCAAAGGCCCCCGGCGCCAGGCTCACACAGAGCACCAGCGTCAGCAGGCCAGCGGCCAGGCGTCGCTTCCAGGATTTCATGGGCAGGTTCCCCGCTTTCTTGTGGAGTGTGCCCCTTCCTGCAGCGGCAGGGGCACCTTATCTTCATGGTACCGCACTTTCGACAAAAGATCAATGACGACATCCCTTTTCGACAAAATTTCTCCCGCCGTCCTGCCAAAGCCTCTCCCCTTGGGCGGTCTTCCTTTGTGCAACTTTTTCCTTGACAAACGGTGTCATTCTGTTAAAATGTACGTTACCAAACAGTTCGTGTCCAAACTTTTTACTGGAGGAAGGGATGCTTGTGCGTCGCCCAGAATGCCAGGACCGGTATATCGGCCCTCGGATCAAATCTTTGAACCACGCCCTAAACCGAAAGATCATGGAGACCGCCCGGGCCAACGGCCTGGACGAACTGACCACCATGCACGGCCGGATCCTGGGCTACCTCTATTGGAACCCAGACCGAGATGTCTTTCAGAAGGACATTGAGGAAACCTTTAACATCACCCGCTCCTCGGTGGCCGGCCTGGTCAAACTTATGGAGCAAAAGGGGTACATTCTCCGCCAAAGCGTCCAGGGGGACGCCCGGCTGAAAAAGCTCTGCCTCACCGAGCTGGGCCGCCGGGCCTGCGTGCAGTCCTCCCAGGTCTTTCAGCAGGTGGAGGCCCTGGCCGTCCAGGGGCTGACCCCCGAGCAGGTGAAAACCTTTTTCTCCATCTGTGACACGATCCAAGCCAATTTAATTTCCCAAAAGGAGTGTGCCCATGCTAAAAACCATTCTATCCCAAGTCAAGGAATATAAGCTGGTCTCCATCCTCACCCCCCTATGTATGCTGGGGGAGGTCATCGTGGAAATGATTATCCCGCTGCTCATGGCCTCCATCATCGACAAGGGGGTCACCGCCGGCGACATCAACCACATCAAGTCCATCGGCGGCTGGATGCTGCTGCTGGCGGTGCTGGGGCTGATCTTCGGCCTGCTGGGTGCTAAGTTCGGCGCCCAGGCCTCCGCCGGTCTGGCAAAAAACCTGCGCCAGGCCATGTTTGAGCGGATCCAGACCTATTCCTTTTCCAACATTGACCATTTCAGCACCGCTGGCCTCATCACCCGCCTGACCACCGATGTGACCAACGTGCAGAACGCCTACATGATGATCCTGCGGATGTGCACCCGTGCCCCCGCCACCCTGCTGGTGGCCATGGTGCTCTCCTTCACCATCAACGCCCGGCTGGCCAGCGTCTACCTGGTGGCCGTCATCGTGCTGGGGGGCCTGCTGCTGCTCATTATGAGCCGGGCCACCAAGCACTTTAAGCAGGTGTTCCAAAAGTACGACGACCTGAACGCCAGCGTTCAGGAGAACGTCACCGGCATCCGGGTGGTGAAGGCCTATGTCCGGGAGGGCCATGAAACCACCAAGTTCCGCAGCGCCTCCCAGAATATTTACGGCAGGTTCCTGTCGGCGGAAAAGATCCTCTCCTGGATCAGCCCCCTGATGAACTTCACTGTTTATGCCTCCATCCTGGTCATCAGCTGGCTGGGGGCCAACATGATCGTGAGCAGCACCCTCACCACGGGCGAGCTTATGAACCTGCTGACCTACTGCATGAACATCCTCATGAGCCTTATGATGCTCTCCATGATCTTCGTCATGGTCACCATGAGCGTGGCCAGCGTAGAGCGAATCTCCGAGGTTCTGCGGGAGGAGCCCGACCTGACCAACCCCGCAGACCCCATCCACGAGATTGCCGACGGCTCGGTGGAGTTCCGCCACGTGGACTTTGCCTATAAGAAGAACTCCGACAAGCCCGTCTTGCGGGACATTAACCTCTCCGTCCGCTCGGGGGAGACCATCGGCGTCATCGGCGGCACCGGCAGCGCCAAGACCAGCCTGGTCAACCTCATCAGCCGCCTGTATGACGTCACCGCCGGTCAGGTGCTGGTGGGCGGCCGGGACGTGCGGGAGTATGACATGGAGGCCCTGCGCAACCAGGTCTCCGTGGTGCTCCAGAAAAACGTCCTCTTCTCGGGGACCATTCTGGATAACCTGCGCTGGGGCGACGAGAACGCCACCCTGGAGGACTGCCAGCGGGCCTGCCGCCTGGCCTGCGCCGACGA
>DBEYYM010000077.1:0-5930 GCA_048184675.1 Evtepia sp.
GCATATTCATATCTCCACTCGTAAAATCTGTTATCATATCCCAATAGGCTTTTGCAAAAGTTTGTCCTTCTTCACTGTCTGCGGGAACACCTTCATTTTGAAGCCTTATTGCTTCGTCTTGAAGCTGCATGAAAGTGTTCATAAAAGCCATTCCGCTATCTTTATCAAAATGGCTGCGGATGTGGTCAAGGGTTTGGTCATCAAAATGTTTAATCAACCAATAGAAGTCATTTTTCATCTGCAAATTAACAATAATGTCGGCATATTTTTTGAAATTAACGGACTGCATTTGAAGAACTTCCTCCCGTAATACTTCCAGTTCCCTCAATGATTCAGACAGGCTTTCTATTTTTTGCCTAACAACGGCAGCCTGTTCCGTTAGAACGGCAGCAATTTCAGCAGGTGTATCAAGTGGAATAAGTCGGTTCTTTATATCGTCCAGAGAGAAGCCTAAGTGTTTGAGGGACAAAATCTGATGAAGTTTTACTATGTCTTTATCTGTATATAACCTACGGCCTCCTTCGCTCATGGCCGATGGAGAAAGCAAGCCTTCTCTATCGTAATGCTGCAACGTCCGTACCGTAACGTCCATTTTTTTTGCGACTTCGCCAACGGTCATATAACCCTGTGGTATAGCCTTATGTTTATCCATGTCACACCTCCTGCTTATAGTATATCTCATTACGTTACGTCACAAGCAAGTGCATTTAAGAAGATTTTAAGAAAAATGCGGAATAGCGGTCTACTGTCTATAAAATTCCTGCGTGTTACTTTATGGCATATGAGCATTGGGGGCTGGCTTGTCTTGGCTAGAACTGATTTCCAGGCCCACGCCTGGAGCCTGTCCTTCGCCCTGTTCCTGCTGTTTAATTTGTCGGCCGCTCTGTTCTGCTTGGCACGGCTGCCCCAAGCCCTGCAAAAGGAGGGCCTGAAAAAGCTGGACGCCCTGACCGACGGCCTGCCTCTTCTGCTGGGGATAGGAATGCTCTGCCTGGTCGGCGGCCCGGTCAACCTGGCAAGGCTGATGGGCTCTCCCTTTGTGGCCATCCCGGCGGAGATTCTGTATTTTATGGAGTACCTATTCTAAGTTCCCGTTCCCGCAAGCGGACGGCGAAATCACATACGGATTTTTTGACCAGCAGCGTAAGCTGCTGGTCTTTTTTATAAAGAAAACCCGCCCCAGGAATTTCTTCCTGGGGCGGGTCGTGGAAGGGAAGGGATTACTTCATCAGCAGGTACATGACGGCTTTCTGGGCGTGGAGGCGGTTTTCGGCCTCGTCAAAGATCTCGTCGGCGTGGGCCTCAAAGACCTCGGCGGTGATTTCCTCCCCCCGGTGGGCAGGCAGGCAGTGCTGGACCATGGCGCCGGGGTGGGCCACGGCCATGACGGCGTCGTTGATCTGGTAGCCCTCAAAGATCAGCTTCCGCTGGTTGAACTCACCCTCCTGGCCCATGGAGGCCCAGACGTCGGTGTACAGAGCGTCGGCGTCCTTGGCGGCGGCCAGAATGTCGGGGGTGCACTGGAACATGCCGGGGTAGTTTTCGGCAAAGGCCAGAACCTCGGGGTCAGGCTTATAGGTTTCCGGGCAGGCGATAGAGACCTTCATGCCGCACTTCAGGCAACCCACAATGAGGGAGTTTGCCATGTTGTTGCCGTCGCCGATGTAGCAGAGCTTTAAGCCTTCCAGCTTGCCTTTGTGCTCCCGGATGGTCATCAGGTCAGCCAGCACCTGGCAGGGGTGGCAAAAGTCGGTCAGGCCGTTGATGACGGGGATGGAGGCGTACTGGGCCAGGGTCTCCACCTCTTCCTGGGCGAAGGTGCGGATCATAATGCCATCGCAGAACCGGGACAGGACCCGGGCGGTGTCCTCCACCGGCTCGTTGCGGCCAATCTGGCTGTCCTTATCGGACAGGTAGATGGCGTTGCCCCCCAGCTGGTAGATGCCCGTCTCAAAGGAGACCCGGGTGCGGGTGGAGTTCTTTTCAAAGATCATGGCCAAGGTCTTGCCGGCCAGGAAGGGGTGCTGGATGCCGGCCTTTTTCAGGGCCTTGAGCTGGTCGGCGGTGTCCAGAATCTCCAGGATATCTTCGCTGGACAGGTCCAGCAGCTTCAGCAGGTCTTTTTTCATGGATGTTCTCTCCTTTTTCTCTTATCCAGCAAGGGTCTGCTTGAGAATGGCCAGACCCTGGTCGATCTCGTCTTTGGTAATCACCAGCGGGGGCAGCAGGCGCAGCCGGTCCCCGGCGGTCAGGCACAGCAGGCCATTTTCAATGAGCAGGGCGGCCAGCTCCTTGTTGGTGCGCGCCCCTTTCACATCGATGCCCAGCATAAGGCCCATGCCCACGACCTCTCCCAGCTCCGGGCAGCCCAGGGCCTGGATGCCGGCGCGGAGATAGGCGCCCTTTTCCATGACCTGGTCCAGGAAAGCCTGATCCAGGGTGTCCATCGCCGCCAGGCCGGCGGCGGTGGAGACAGGGTTTGCCCCAAAGGTGGAGCCGTGGGTGCCGGGGGTGAGGACGGCAGAGCACTTCTCGTTGGTCAGGATGCCGCCCAGGGGCAGGCCCCCGGCGATCCCCTTGGCAAAGGTGACTACGTCGGGCTGGATGCCAAACTGCTGGTAGGCAAAGAGGGTCCCCGTGCGGCCGATGCCCGTTTGGACCTCGTCCACCAGCAGCAGCCAATCCTTTTCCTGGCAGAGCGCTGCCAGAGCCTGGACCAGATCCTTCTCCAGGGGGCGGACGCCGCCCTCCCCCTGAATGAGCTCTATCATCACGGCGCACACGTCCTCCCCGGCCTGGGCCTGGATGCTCTCCAAGGTGGGGTCGGCATAGCGGAAACCCTCTAGGAAGGGGAAGAAGTAGTCGTGGTAGTGGGGCTGGCCCGTGGCGGTGATGGTGGCCATGGTCCGGCCGTGGAAGGAGTGGTTCAAGGTGAGGATGGTGGCGCGGCCCTTGCCATATTTGTCAAAGCTGTACTTCCGGGCCACCTTCATCATGGCCTCGTTGGCCTCTGCCCCAGAGTTGCCAAAGAAGACCTTAGACATCCCTGTGCGGGTGCATAGCTCCTTGGCCAGCAGGGCCCCGGGCTGGGTATAAAACAGGTTGGAAATGTGACCCAGCTTCCCGATCTGCTCGGTGATGGCGCTGATCCATTTGGGGTTTCCGTAGCCCAGGGAATTGACCCCGATGCCGCTGGTGAAGTCAATGTACTTCTTCCCGGATAGGCTATACAGAGTCGCACCTTCCCCGTGGTCGATATCCACCGGGAACCGCCCATAGGTGTGCATTACATAGGTCTCGTCCATCCCTTTCAGTTCTTCAAAAGTCATGGGTCTCACTCCTTTACAAATATCAGTCGGGTTTTTACCACACACCCCGCCGAACCCTCTGCTGCCTGCGGCAGCCAGGTTCTTTCGGCAGGAAGTGTCTCGCCTGCAGGCGAGGCAACAAGGTCATATCGTTTTTGCCGGCTCTGCCGGTGAAAAATATTGCGCACTCCGAGGATGCCAGCTCTGCTGGCCCAGGTCGGAGCTTCCAATTTCATCGCCTTATTCCCAAAGCATGGTCCCGATGCCCTTATGAGAGAGCATCTCCGTGAGGATGGAGTGGGGGATCCGTCCGTCCAGAATATGGGTCCGGTGCACCCCGTTTTCCAGGGCGTTCACGCAGCACTGGATTTTGGGGATCATGCCGCCGCCAATGATCCCGCTGGAGAGCAGAGCAGGAATCTCGCCCAGGCGAATCTGGTGGATGAGGGTGGTCTCGTCCTTGGGATCCCGAAGAACTCCACGCACATCGGTGAGGAGGATGAGCTTCTCTGCACCCAGAGAAATGGCCAGCTCAGCGGCGGCGGTGTCGGCGTTGATGTTATAGGCGGTGTCGTTGTCGATGCCCAGGGCCACGGTGGAGATGACGGGGATATAGCCGCAGGCCAGCACGTCGTTGACCACCTGGGGGCAGACCTTCACGATCTTGCCCACCAGGCCGTACTTTTCGTCCAGCTTCTTGGCCTGGAACAGGGCCCCGTCCAGGCCGCACAGGCCGATGGCCTTGCCCCCCAGATTGTTGATGATGGAGACCAGGTTTTTGTTCACCTTGCCGCAGAGGACCTGCTGGACAATGTCCATGGTCTCCTGGTCGGTGTACCGCAGGCCGTCCACAAACCGGGACTGCTTGCCCACCTTTTCCAGCATCTGGCCGATTTCCGGGCCGCCGCCGTGGACCATCACCACCCGCACGCCCACCAGGTTCAGCAGGATGATGTCGCTGATGACGGCGCTGCGGAGCTCCTCAGAGATCATGGCGTTGCCGCCGTATTTGATGACCACGGTTTTGCCGTAATATTTTTGAATGTAAGGGAGGGCTTCCACCAGGGCGGTGGAGCGCTCCATATAGTTGTTCATATCCATGGGGAATTTTCTTCTCTTCCTTTCAAACGGATGGTCAGGGGATCAGCTGCGGTAGTCGCCGTTGATCTTCACGTAGTCATAGGTCAGGTCACAGCCCCAGCAGGAGCAGGAGGCGGTGCCGGCGGTGAGGGTCACCAGGATGACCACCTCGTCCTGGGATAGGACGGTCTTTGCTACGTCCTCGTCAAAGGGGACGCCCTGGCCGCCGGAGCAGACCAGCAGCTGGCCAGCCTGAGAGAGGAACTTCACCTCCACGTCCTTGGGGTCAAACTCCGCTCCAGAGTAGCCCACGGCGCAGAGAACACGGCCCCAGTTGGCGTCGGTGCCGAAGATGGCGCACTTTACCAGGGGGGAGCGGACCACGGCCTTGGCCATGAGCTCGGCCTGCTCCTCACTCTCTGCCCCCTGAACGGTGCAGGTGACCAGGCGGCCGGCCCCCTCGCCGTCGCTGGCGATCATCTTGGCCTCATACTCGCAGACGTGGCGCAGGGCGGCGCAGAAGGCATCATAGTCTGCCCCAGGGCCGGTGATGGTGGGGTTCCCCGCCAGGCCGTTGGCCAGGACGATGCAGGTGTCGTTGGTGGAGGTGTCGCCGTCCACGGTGATGCGGTTGAAGGTCTTGGTGACCACCTCCCGCAGCATGGTCTGGAGGACCGCGCCGTCGATGGCGCAGTCGGTGGTGATGCCGCAGAGCATGGTGCCCATGTTGGGGTGGATCATGCCGGAGCCCTTGGCAATGGCCCCCAGGGTGACGGTCTTGCCCCCCAGCTCCAGGGTGACGGCGATCTCCTTGACCTTCAGATCGGTGGTGAGGATGGCGTGGGCGGCATCGTTGGAGGCCTGGGGGGTGTCCGCCAGGGCGGCCACCAGGGCGGGGACGCCCTGTTCAATGGCGGCGATGTTCAGCTCCACGCCGATGATGCCCGTGGAGCACACGGCGAAGTCCTGGGGCGCCAGGCCCGTGGCGGCAGCGGCGGCCTGGGCCATCCGCCGGGCGTTTTCCATGCCCTTGGGGGCGCAGGCGTTGGCGTTGCCGCTGTCGAAGATGATGCCCTGGGCCTTGTGACCGGCCAGGTGCTCTTTGGTGAGGATGACGGGGTCGGCCTTCACCACGTTGCGGGTGTAGGTGCCGGCCGCCGCGCAGGGGACCTCAGACAGGATCAGAGCCAGGTCCTTCTTCTCGGGCTGGGGGGTGGTGAAGTTGTCTTTGATGCCGCAGTGGATGCCTGCGGCCTTGAAACCTTTGGGGGCGGTGACGCCGCCGGTGATGAGATTCATAACAATCCTCCTTGGTTGGGTGTGGATGGGTGGTTCTTCGGTTGGGCTGGGGCGGACCTTTCTGGAAAGACTCCAGATCCTTTGGGGGCCAGGCTGTCACAGCCCGGCGGTTTCGGCAAACCCTAGCATCAGGTTCATGTTCTGCACCGCCGCTCCGGAAGCCCCCTTGCCCAGGTTGTCAAAGAGGGCGGTGATGGTGGTCTGCTCCTCATGGCCGCAGACGATGAGGCGGAGCTGGTTGGT
>DBEYYM010000078.1:0-5020 GCA_048184675.1 Evtepia sp.
GGGGCGGGGTTGCGTTTTGGGGCCCCGGGAGAAGGGGCGGGCAGCATCCAGCACAAAAGCCTCCCTGGTTCCAGGGAGGCTTTTCTCTTAGGGATATGGGATGAGGAAGGTCAGAACCTTCATGTCTTCGTTGCGGGTGTACCAAAGGGAGCCATCCAGGGCCAGGGTGCTGCCGGTGGCCTCGTCGGCCTGCCGGAAGAGGGTGGCCAGCTCGCCCCGGTCAAAGAGGGCGGCGCAGGCGGTGGGGAAGGCCTCGTCTGCGTAGCGCACGCTCAGCCGGCTCTGGCCGGCGGCAATGGCCCGCTGGAGGGCGGAGGTCAGGGCGTCCGGCAGGTAGGAGGTGAAGTAGAGGCCCTGGCGGGTGAAGTAGTTGTTGGCGTTGGAGGTGCACGTGGGCACGGGGACCTCCTCGCCGATGGTGTGGGTGCGCAGCAGGTCCTCGGTGGTCATGCCGAAGTACTCATAGGCGGGGCCCTGGCTGTCGGTGCCCCCGGTGAAAACGGGGTCCCCCCAGGTGGTGTCGATCCAGCAGGGGGTGCCGTCCAGCCAGGCCAGGTTCCAGGCGTGGGAGTCCCCCTTGGCCTGGCCGGTGATATAGGCCGCGTCAATGCCCACCTGGGCCAGGAGGTATTGGGTGGTCTTGGCGTAGCAGCCGCACAGGCCGGCGCCGTTCACCATAATGTTCACGATGGAGTTGCTGTCCACCTTCTGATAGTCGGCGTGGTCGATGACGTAGGTGTAGATCCCCAGGGCCTTGTCATAGTCTGAGCCGTCCTGGGGCAGGGTGGCCAGGCACTGGGCGGTCCACTGGTCGATCTTCTCCTGGGTGGCGGCCCGGGCTTGGGCGTCCATGGCGTACACGGGCTCATAGGTGGCCTCCAGGGCTTTGTCGCCCAGGTAGGTGACCGAAATTTGGCCGGTGCCGGAGAACCAGAAGAGCTCCGGATAGTCCCGGCTGATGGCGTCGACGGCGGTTTGGATCAGGTCGGTGTCGGGGTAGAGGCCGGAGATCTCCCCGGCCTGGTCCTGCAGGCCTGTGAGCAGCTGGTCATAGAGGTACCGGGCCTGGGGGGAGAGGGTGGTCTTGGTGTAGCGGAAGCCGTCTTGGACCCCGGCGTAGTCCTCTGGGGGCGGGGGGACGGCGCCGCCGTTTTTCAGCCGGTCCAGGGAGAAGGTGCAGCTGGTCAGGCTCAGCCCCAGCAGCAGAACCAGCAGGGCGGCCAGCAGGCGGCGCATGGCTCAACCCTTTCGCGCCACCACCCGGCGGACAGCCTGGGCGATGGCGGCGGCGTTCAGGCCGTATTTGTCCATGAGGCTCTGGGGGGAGCCGCTCTCTCCGAAGGTATCCTGAACGGCCACGGCCTCCATGGGCACGGGACAGGAGGCCACCACCACCTCAGACACGGCCCCAAAGAGGCCCCCGGCCACCTGGTGCTCCTCGGCGGTGACGATGGCGCCGCAGTCCTGGGCGGCGGCTAAAATGGCCTGGCGGTCGATGGGCTTGATGGTGTGCAGGTCCACCACCCGCAGGGAGAGGCCCTCCTGGGCCAGGATCTCGGCGGCCACCAGCCCCTCATAGACCATGGCCCCGCAGGCGAAGAGGGCGCAGTGGGTCCCCTGGCGGACCAGGCGGGCCTGGCCGATGGTGAAGGGGGTGGTCTCGTCGGTGATGACGGGGACGGCCTCCCGGCCGAAGCGGAAGTAGACAGGGCCCTGGATGTCTGCCGCGGCGATGACGGCCTTGCGGGTCTCCTCGCTGTCGCAGGGGGCGATGACGGTCATGTGGGGGAGAACCCGGGCCAGGGCCAGGTCCTCCAGGGCCTGGTGGGTGGCCCCGTCGGGGCCCACGGAGATCCCCGCGTGGGCGCCGCCGAAGCGGACGTTCAGGTTATTATAGCACACGGTGGTGCGGATCTGGTCAAAAGCACGGCCGGACAGGAAGACCCCGTACGTGGAGACATAGGGGGTCAGGCCCCCCAGGGCCAGACCGGCGGCAGTTCCCACCAGATCCTGCTCGCTGATGCCCAGGTTGTAGAATTGGTCGGGGTATTGGTCCCGCACCCAGTTGGTGCGGGTAGAGGCGGCGACGTCGGCGTCCAGTACCAGCACGTCCTTTCGCTTGGCGCAGAGGGTCAGCAGGCCCTGGCCGTAGCCGTCCCGCTGGGGAATGTAGGATACGTTTTTTAGGTCCATGATGGCACCTCCTTACTGTATTTCTTGCAGGGCAGCGGCCAGCTCCTGGTCGTTGGGCGCTTTGCCATGCCAGGCGGGCTGGCCCTCCATAAAGGAGACCCCTTTGCCCTTGACGGTGCGGGCGATGAGGACGGTGGGTTTGCCCCGGGTGGCCTTGGCCTCTTGGAAGGCGGCGGCCAGGGCGGTCAGGTCGTGGCCGTCTACGTCGATCACGTGCCAGCCGAAGGCCCGGAATTTTTCGTTCAGGGGTTCCACTGCCATGATCTCCCGGGTCAGGCCGTCTAGCTGGACGCCGTTGTCATCCACAATGGCGCAGACGTTGTCTAGGCCAAAGTGGGCGGCGGTCATGGCGGCCTCCCAGATCTGGCCCTCTTGGACCTCTCCGTCGCCCAGCAGGCAGTAGGTCCGGTAGGTCTTGCCCTGCTGGCGGGCGGCCAGGGCCAGGCCGTTGGCAATGGAGAGCCCCTGGCCCAGGGAGCCGGAGGAGCAGTCTAAGCCGGGCAGCCGGTCCATGTGGGGGTGGCCCTGGAGAGGGGAGTCCAGCTGGCGGAGGGTGGGAAGGAGGGCAGGGTCAAAGAATCCCCGGCGGGCCAGGACGCTGTAGAGCAGCGGCGCGGCGTGGCCCTTGGAGAGGAGAAAGCGGTCCCGGTCAGGGTCCTGGGGCTGGCTGGGGTCCAGAGTCATCTGATCGAAGTACAGGCTGACCAGGATCTCCACCGCCGAAAGGGAGCCCCCGGGGTGGCCGGAGCCGGCGGCATGGGTCATCGTTAAGATGTCGCGCCGGACCTGGCGGCAGAGGGCGGGCAGGTCATATGTCATGGCAGTAACCTCCTGGGTGGTAGGATGAAACAAGTTTCTCAAGAAAAAAGGTACCATAGAGTGAAAGAATTGTCAAATGGCGCGGCCCTTTTTTGGGGCGGCAGCCGGGCCGGAATGTGACGAAACTCCCCCGCCGCCCAGGGGCGGCGGGGGAGTTTTGCCGTTGAGAAAGGAGTTTAGGGAAGCAGCTCCAGCAGCTGCTGCACGTTCTTTTTTCCGAAGGAGACCTTTTCTCCGTTGTTCACCACCAGGCAGGGGACGCTCATGACCTTGTACTTCTCCCGCAGGGCGGGGAAGTGGTTCACGTCGTAGACCTGGGCGGTGATGCTGGGGTTCTCTGCGGCCATGCGCTGGGCGGCGGTGACCAGCTCGGGGCACATGGTGCAGGAGAGGGAGACCAGGATCTGCAGGTCCGTGGGCTTGCTGACGGCCTGGAGGTTGGCCAGCACCTGGGGGTCCAGGGCCTGGCCGGGGCCGGCGGCGTTATAAAGGCCCAGCACGAAGGAGGTGAACTCATGGCCGCCGGGGACCCCGTGGAAGGCCAGGCCGGTCCAAGAGCCATCGGCCCGGCACACCCGGACGCAGGGGGCGTCGGGGGCGGCGCCGTCTTTGCGGACGGTGAGCTTGTCGGTGTGGGAGGCCAGGGCCTCCATATACCCCTCCAGCTCGGCGGCCAGGGGGGTGCCGTTCAGGGTGAGCTCCAGCACCAGGGGGTTGGCCATGCGGCCGAAGACCGTTTGGAGCTGGGCCACCATGTCGGGGGTGAAGAGGCCGCTTTGGTCGGCCTGGAGGTTGGCCTGGGCGGCGGGCTGGTCATTTTCCGGGGGCGCCACCAGGGGGGCTGCCGGGCGCAGGCCGGTGGCCTTTTGGGCGGCGGCGGCGTATTTCTCCAGCTCGGTGGCGGCCAGGGCGCCGTCGCCCACGGCGGTGACCACCTGGCGCAGGGGCTTCTGGCACACGTCGCCGGCGGCGTAGAGGCCGTCTACGGAGGTCTTCTGGCTGCGGTCGGTGAGGACGTAGCCCTGGTCATCCAGGTCGGCAATGCCCCGGATGAGCTCCGTGGCGGGCTGGTAGCCGGCGAAGACGAAGAGGCCGAAGGTCTCCCCCTCAGGGGGGCGATACTCGGTGACCTGGCCGGTTTCGGTGTTCCGATAGCGCAGGCAGCGCAGGGCGTCGTCGCCCTCTACAGACTCCACCTGGGTGTGGGTGAGGACGGTGATCTTCTCATGGTCCCGGGCCGCCTGGGCGGCGGACTGGGCGCAGGAGAAATCGGCCCCCCGGATGAGGATGGTCACGTGGCTGGCGTATTTGGTCAGGAAGACGCCCTCCTCGGCAGCGGCAAAGCCGCCGCCCACCACGAAGACCTCCTTGCCGGTGAAGAACTCCCCGTCGCAGGTGGCGCAGTAAGCCACGCCCCGGCCCCGGAAGGCCTCCTCCCCCTGGAAGCCCACCATGCGGGGGTGGGCGCCAGTGGCCAGGAGGATGCCGAAGCAGGACAGGTCCCCCCGGCTGGTCTTTACGGTTTTCACGGGGCCCTCCAGCTCCAGGCCGTTGACCTCGGCCAGCAGGAACTCCGCCCCGAAGGACTGGGCCTGGCGGCGCATGGTCTCGGTGAGCTCGGCGCCGCTGGTCTGGGCAACGCCGGGGTAGTTGACCACTTGGTCGGTGATGGTGATCTGGCCGCCGAAGCCCTCCTTCTCCACCACCAGCACCCGATACCGGGCCCGGGCCAGGTAGAGGCCGGCGGTGAGGCCGGCGGGGCCGCCGCCGATGACCACCACGTCATAGAGGTTTTTGGGATCCATTACAGCTGCCCCACCAGATCCAGGCTGGGCTTCAGGGTCTCAGCGCCGGGCTGCCACTTGGCGGGGCAGACCTCGTCCCCGTGCTCGTGGACGAACTGGAGGGCCTGGACCTTCCGGAAGAGCTCGTCGGCGTTGCGGCCCACGTTGCCGGCGTTGACCTCATAGGCCACCACCTTGCCCTCGGGGTTCACCACGAAGGTGCC
>DBEYYM010000079.1:0-8281 GCA_048184675.1 Evtepia sp.
CCCACCTCCAGGGCGTAGGTGAAGCAGCACCGGGCGAAGGAGAGGATGGAGTCGTCCCGGTTGTGCATCCCCTGGAGGACGCCGGGGCCCTGGAAGTCGAAGATGGTCTGGCGGGAGGTCTCCACGCCGTCCTCACCGGTGAAGACCAGCTCGGCCTTGCCCGGGCCGGGGACCCGGTACTCCACGGCCTTGTAGATATCCCCATAGGCGTGGCGGGCGATGGTGATGGGCTTTTTCCAGCAGGAGACCACCGGGCGGACCTTGGAGATGAGGATGGGGGCCCGGAAGACGGTGCCGTCCAGGGCGGCCCGGATGGTGGCGTTGGGGGAGCGCCACATCTGCTTCAGGTGGTACTCCTCCATCCGCTGGAGATTGGGGGTGATGGTGGCGCACTTGACCCCCACGTGGTGGACCTTGATGGCCTGGGCGGCCTGGTGGGTGATCTGGTCGTCGGTGGCGTCCCGGTTGGGCAGGCACAGGTCGTAATACTCCGTGTTCAGCTCCACGAAGGGGAGGATGAGCTCCTCCTTAATCATGGCCCAGAGGATGCGGGTCATCTCGTCCCCGTCGATTTCCACGATGGGGTTTGCCATTTTGATCTTTTCCATGGGGTCCTCCTTAGGCCTTGTTCTGGGCGGCGTAGTGGTTCATCAGGCAGCCGGTCAGAAGGAGCTCCCGCTCCTCGGGGGTGGTGTTGTTCAGGTGGAAGGTGAGCTCCACCACCTGGCCGCCGGTGAGGGCCAGGGCGGGGAAGGTGTCGTCCCCGGCCAGAACCTTGGCCTTGACATTGGGCACGTAGATGAAGTCCCCGGGCTGGCAGGGGAAGGTGTCCTCCTGGTCCAGGGTGAAGGGGAGCATGCCCCAGTTGACGCAGTTGGAGCGGTAGCGCTTGGTGGCGAACTCATAGCAGATGTTGGCGCAGCCCCCCAGCACCCGCTGGCAGGAGGCGGCCTGCTCCCGGGCCGAACCGTCGCCGGGTTTGTTGGCGAAGATCACAGAGCCCACCTGGAAGTCCTGAGGGGCCACAGACACCCCCAGGGCCTCCAGGGCCTGCTGAAGGGCGGGGGGCAGGGTGCCGGCCTGGCGGGCGGTCTCCAGGGCCTGGGTGTCCAGGGCCCGGGGCACGTAGTCGGGGTCCCGGCGGGACAGGGCGAAGGAGGCCAGCTTCAGGGGGTTGGACCGGTAGGAGGAGGTCTCCCCAGAGGGGATGAGCTCGTCGGTGGTGGTGACGGGGTCCCGCAGGACCGAGGCCACCTGCATGAGCAGGTTGTCTGCCAGGGCGGGGATCTTGGGCCACTCGGCGATGTTGGGGCCGAATTTCAGGGCGGCCTCCGGCTGGGGGCGGCCGAAGCCGGTGTACACCCGGCGGTCATAGACCTTGCTGTCGAAGGTCCGCCGGCCCTGCTTGGGCTGGGTGTAGCTGACCTCGGTGGCGGGGGTCAGCACGCCGTGGTTCCGGGCGGTGGCGGCAATGGACCGGGCGTCCATGAGGACCACCCCGGACAGCTGGCCGTCCCCGGGCTTAGACCCCTCCCGGTTGGGGAAGTTTCGGGTGGTGTGGCGGATGGACAGGCCGTTGTTGGCGGGCACGTCTCCGGCGCCGAAGCAGGGGCCGCAGAAGCAGGGCTTAAAGAGGGCCCCGGCCTCCAGCAGGGACTGCTGGATTCCGTTGTGAATGAGCTCCAGGTTCACGGGAACCGAGGAGGGGTAGACCGACAGGGAGAAGTAGCCGCTGCCCACGTCGTGGCCCTCCAGAATGGCGGCGGCCTCGGCGATGTTGTCATACATGCCGCCGGCGCAGCCGGCGATGATGCCCTGGTCCACCAGGAGCTTGCCGTCCACCAGCTTGTCCGTCAGGGACAGGGAGACCTTGCCTCCGAACTGCTCGGCGGCCTGCTTTTCCACCTCCCGCAGGATATCCCCGGGGGTTTCCAGCAGCTGGCGGATGGTGTAGGCCTCGGAGGGGTGGAAGGGGAGGGCGGCCATGGGCTCCACCTTGGACAGGTCGATGGTAATCATGCTGTCGTAATAGGCCCCTTCCTGGGGGTGGAGGGACTCGTAGCTCTCCGGCCGGCCGTGGATGGCCAGGTACTCCTCCACCGCCCCGTCGGTCTCCCAAATGGAGGACAGGCAGGCGGTTTCGGTGGTCATGACGTCAATGCCGATGCGGTAGTCCATGGGGAGGTTTTGGATGCCGGGGCCGGCAAACTCCAGAACCTTGTTTTTCACAAAACCGTTTTTATACACTTCCCCGCACAGGGCGATGGCCACGTCGTGGGGGCCCACCCCCTGGGCGGGCTCGCCGGTGAGGTAGACCAGCACCACCTGGGGACAGGCGATATCGTAGGTGTTGCTCAGCAGCTGCTTGACGATCTCCGGGCCCCCCTCGCCCACGCCCATGGTGCCCAGGGCGCCATAGCGGGTGTGACTGTCGGAGCCCAGGATCATCCGGCCGCAGCCCGACATCATTTCCCGGGCGTACTGATGGATGACGGCCTGGTTGGCGGGCACGAAGTTGCCGCCGTATTTCACCGCGGCGGAGAGGCCAAAGACGTGGTCGTCCTCGTTGATGGTTCCCCCCACGGCGCATAGGCTGTTGTGACAGTTGGTCAGCACGTAGGGGACGGGGAACTCCTTCAGGCCGCTGGCCTTGGCGGTCTGGATGATGCCCACGTAGGTGATGTCATGGGAGATGAGGCTGTCAAACTTCAGGTGGAGCTGACCGGCCTCTTCCCGCTGGTTGTGGCGGCGGAAGATCTGGTAGGCCATGGTCTTCTCCCGGTCGGCGGGGGTGGCTGCCGGAGCGGGGACGGGAGCGCCCTGCTGCCAGCGGACCCCGGTGGAATGTAATGTAATCATAGTCGTATCGACACCCTTCCTGGGAAAAAGTTCTCGGGCCCGTATCATCGCTTAAATCAGTATGATATGGGTGATTCAAAGTATAGCACAATCTGCCCCGGAAGCAAAGAAAAAAGAATGAACTTTTTAACTTCTTGCAGGGTGAACTAAAATGAAAGAAAATATTCACGATATCGAGCGGAATTTCCAAAAGAAATGACTGATAGGAAATTTTTCTTGCATAGGGGATGAAAGAGCGCTATAATCAAACTATCATAAATGGGAACAAACAGGAAATCCTTTCCGGGCCGCGGCCGGGGAGCGAGGTCCGCTACAGAAAGGGGAACCATTGATGCAAGAGAATAAAACCGGGGTCCTGGAGCAATACACAGGTTCCCTGAGCCAATATATCCAGCGGGAGTACCACATTGACGAGTCCTATTACCGGGGCGATATCAAGCGGGGCCTGCGCAACAGCGACGGCACCGGCGTGCCCATTGGGGTCACCCGGGTGGGCTCGGTGCAGGGCTATATGATCGAGGACGGCCTGCGCATCCCCGTTCCCGGCCAGCTTTACTACCGGGGCATTGAGCTGACGGAGATCGTGGAGGCCCACCGCCAGGCGGGGACCTTTGGCTTTGAAGAGGTGGCCTACCTGCTGCTCATGGGCTACCTGCCCTCCAAGGCGGAGCTGGCCCGGTTTAACGAGATTATGAACCGGGCCCGGAAGCTCCCCAACGGCTTTACCGAGGACATGATTATGAAAAGTCCCAGCCAGAACATTATGAACAAGCTGGCCCGGAGCGTCCTGTCCCTGTACTCCTACGACGAGAACCCCGACGACACCTCCCTGGAGAACATTCTCCTCCAGTCGGTGAAGCTCATTGGGGCCTTCCCCAGCATTGTGGCCAACGCCTATTCCGTGAAGCGCCACTATTTTGAGGGGCGGTCCCTCCACATCCACTACCCCAAGGAGAACCTCTCCACCGCCGAGAACTTCCTGCGGATGCTCCGCAACCACAAAAACTACACCGAGGAAGAGGCCCACCTGCTGGACATGATGCTCATGGTCCACGCCGAGCACGGCGGCGGCAACAACTCCACCTTTGTCTGCCGGGCCCTGTCCTCCAGCGGCACCGATACTTACAGCGCCATCGCCGGAGCCGTGGGCTCTCTGAAGGGCCCCCTCCACGGCGGCGCCAACGCCAAGGTCATGGAGATGTTCCGGTATGTGAAGGAAAATGTGAACCCCAAGGACGACGGCTCCATCAAGGACTACCTGGCCAAGCTGCTCAGCAAGGAGGCCGGGGACCGCTCGGGCAAGCTCTATGGCCTGGGCCACGCGGTGTACACCATCTCCGACCCCCGGGCGGTGCTGCTGAAGAAGTACGCCAGGAGCATGGCGGAGATGAAGGGCTACGCCGAGGACTTCCAGCTGCTGGAGAAGATCGAAGAACTGGGCATCCCCATGATCCTGGAGAAGACCGGCTCAGACACCCCCATGTGTGCCAACGTGGATATGTACTCCGGCCTGGTCTATACCATGTTGGGTATCCCCGAGGACGTCTTCACCCCCCTCTTTGCTTCAGCCCGAATTGCCGGCTGGTGCGCCAACCGTATCGAAGAGGTGGTGACCTGTCACCGGATCATGCGCCCGGCCTATCGGGCGGTGGTCAAGCGGGCCCACTATGAGCCCATTGAAAACCGGCAGGGGCACCGGCTTGCCGAATGAGAAACAGACAGAGAGCGCGGACATCGGTCCGCGCTCTTTTTTTGCGGGCGAGGGGGGCATTTGGGGCTTAAGAAACTATAAAACTTAAAAAAAGTAAAAAATGTGTCCAATTTTTGGCTTTTCAAGCGTCTATATAGTAGAAGGTATTCTTGGGAGAGTGGGCCTGCCGGCTCAGAGGCCCGCTCCGGGGAAAACATAAGAATTTCTTAAGACTTTTTTCATGGTTCCTTCATGGAAAAACTACAAAAAATCAAGTATACTGAGGATAACAATCAAAGTGTTTGCCCAAGAAGGAAAGGGGGCTTTTTCTGTGAACGAATTATTTGCTGTGGGGGTTTTGCTCTATTCGGTCCCCCTGGTCACGCTGCTGCTGACCTGGAAAAAGCCCCTGCAGGGGGCCCTGGGAACCATCGTGGCCAGCGAGATTGTGGGCATTCTCCTGTTCTTCCCCGTGTATGCCCTGGTGGGGATGCTCAGCTGGCAGTGGTTTCGCTGGGGTGGCGTGCGTCTGCAGGACATTCTGTCCTTCTGGGAAGGGGGCAGCATGACGGCTGCCGTGTGGATCTGGCCCGGCGTGGCGGAGACCGCCCTGGTGCTGCTGCTGCGCTGGGTGGTGGCGGCCGTGCGGCAGAAAACCGCCCTGGCAGAGCAGGAGGGCAGCCTATGACCCAAACACCGGCAAAGAAAGGAGCGGCCGTGGAAGGAATCAAACACCCCAGGGGGGAAGGGCCTCAAAAGGGGCGGACCCTGGCAGATTTGGCGCTGATGGTGAGCCTGTCGGTGCTTCTCGTGGCAGCAGCCTGGCTGTGGATCCCCCAACCCCTGGTGGAGGACCCCTTCCAGACGGAGCTGCTCTATGTCCAGGTGGAGACCGCCGACCGGGAGACCGCCCTCTGGAAACCCAAAACCGTGGTGGAGCGCCAAACCGCCCGGGCCATTGTGGACCGCATGTCCACCCTGCGCAAACGGAACACCCTGCACCCGGCGCCCAAGGCCATGGAGGGCGGGCCCAACATGTATGTCCACTTCCGCACGGAGGACGTTTACCAGGTTTTGGCCCTGGGAAACCGGGCTGGGAAAAAGGAAGCGGTGAGCTACTCCCAGGACGGCAAAGGCCTGGCCCTGGCGGCCCAGGTTCTCCAGGCCCAAGAGCTGGAGGAGTATATTCTGAACCAGCTCCACGGCACCCTGGCCTATGAGGGGGGCGGCCACGAAACGGGCGCCCTGGGAAAATAAACACTGCAGATGATGAGAGAGAGAAACGAACAGGGCAGAGGGTGGCTTCTCCTTCTGGTCCTGGTGCTGGGCCTGAGCGCCTGCGGAGACCAGGCGGGAGCGGGCACCCTGGCCGGAGGAACCTGGACCCGGAGCAACGAGGAAATCCAGGATGTGCCGGCCTTTATGGCAAGTTACGTCACCCCCGACCAGCGGGGGCCCATCCCCGCCGGCTGGACCCTGCCGGAGGACTTCCCCAGAGGGGAGGACACCCGGGTGGAGGTCCGGGGGGATAAGATCCTCTATGGCCCCTGTGACGAGGTGGGGGGCGTTCACGGCTTTACGGTGGCCACCTATGCCGATGGGCAGCTGCGCCCCATTTACCAGTTTGACAGGGGCGTGGTGCGGACCTGGCAGCGGTTTTTCAGCCCCGACGGCACCAAGCTGGTGGCGGTGTGGGCCAAACAGGCCAAAGCCACCCACTGGAATGTCACCTTGGTGGATCTGGCCACGGGGGAGGAGTCCCGGCTGAAGCTGCCGGAGATGACCTTCACCGTGTATGACCAGAAGACCCACCGCCCCAAGAAAAAATCCCCGGAGCTGATCCTGTCCAAGTGGCAGGACGACGAGCATCTAATCATTACCGGCACCCTGTCGCAGTTTAGCGACAGCAGCAAACCCATCTCCTATACCTACACCCTGCCCCGGTCTTAACCGGCGGGCAGGGCGCCAGGCCCCCAGCGGGAAACCGAAAGGGGGCCCTCTGCCGACCTGTTTTTGGGCAGAGACCATTGGAAGGAGGATATGAAGATGAAACGAGGTTTTCTCAGCACCCTTTGCACCCTGACCCTGTGCCTGGCCCTGCTTCTCTGCGCCTGTGGGGAGGGGGACAGCCCGGCCACCCCCCAGGGGGAGACCCTCCAGTGGGAGCAGCAGGAGGGGGCGGACGAGACCCAGTTCTGGACCCGGTGGGGGAGCAGCCAGCTCCCCTATGACGAGGAGGCCTTTCTGGCAGCGGCCGACCGGGAGCCCCTCACCGACCCAGAGAGCCTGCGGATGAAGGAGGTGGTGAACATCACCGTGGAGAAGGCCACGGTGGAGGGCAAAGCCCGGGTCCGTGTGGCCGATGGCCGGGCCCAGGGGCTGATGATGACCCCCGACGGGGACACGCTGATCGCCAAAAACTTTACGGGCCTGTGGGTGGTCACCCCCCAGGGGAGCTGGGAGGAGGCGGACTACTGCGACCCCAATTGCCTGCTCACCCCCGATGGCAGCGGGCTGATCTACGGCTCGGGCAAAAGCACCCGGGAGACGCGCTACTGGCAGATCTACTGGTGTGATCTGAACAGGAAGGAGACCGTGCAGCTCACCGGCAACGAGGCGGTCAGCTATGAGCTCTGCGGCTTTATGGGGCCGGAAGCGGTCCTCTGCCGCCGGGTGGACCGGGAGGCCCCTTACCAGGTGAGGCTGGCGGTGGTCACCCGGGCGGGGGAGGAGACCCTGCTGGATCTGGAGGCCAGCAGCAACTGCTGCGTTCAGGCCCGAAATGGGTATCTTCTCTATGCCGATGACCCCGTGGACGGGGACCTGACCGTCTACCGCTGGGCAGGGGGAACGGAGCTGACCGAAGTGTGTACCCTGCCTGCTGGCGAGAGCTGGAGCCTGTGGGAGGACGACGCCTTTAACCCCTCGGGCACCCGTCTGGCCTGCTATGCCGGCGGCCAGATCCAGCTGGTGGAGCTGCGCACCGGGGAGGTTCGGACCCTGGCGATGCCCCAGTGGGAGAAGGAACTGGGCCGGGTGTCTGTGTCTTGGCGGGACGACGAGACCCTTTTTGTGGGGCTGGAGTCGAAGCCGGAAAACGACATTTTGTCCTGGTCTGCCTGGACGGGGGTGGTGCCGTCCTGAGAGAGCCCAAGTGTTACACCTAGTCTGTACGGAGAAGAAGAACTACGCCCCCCAAGAAACAGGAGGTACCCTATGAAAAAAGTATTTGCCATCCTTTCTCTGGGCCTGCTCCTCTCCCTGGCCCTGTGCGCCTGCGGCACAGAAGAGGCCCCTTCCTCGGGGAGCGGAGAGGGAATTTGGAGCCAAGTGACCGACGCCAACTGGACGGCCAGCGATTACGGCAGCGGGCAAGGGGTGGAGGCCATCCCCGCCGACTGGACCCTGCCGGAGGACCTGGACATGGGAGAGAACCCCCGGATTGCCGTCTGCGGGGACCTGCTCCTGTATGGCCCCTCCTATGAGACCGCCATGCTGGAGGGCTTCACCGTGGCCCGCTATGAGGCGGGGAAGCTAACCCCCATTTACACCTTTGACGAGGGTATGACCGTGACCTGGCAGGCGTTTTTCAGCCCCGACGGCCAGCACCTTGTCTTCCCCTGGAAGACCGAGCCCGCCAGCCAGACCTGGACCCTGCGGGTGGTGGATCTGGCCACCGGGGTGGAAGAGGATCTGGAGCCGCCCCAGTGGGAGAAGGACACGGATATCCTC
>DBEYYM010000080.1:0-3385 GCA_048184675.1 Evtepia sp.
AAACAAAGGGTTCCTTTGCTGTTTTTTCTTTGCGAACAAACGGCTTCCTGCAAAAGATTGCATTGACAGAATAGGAGTGATTTTCATGGGATATACCTTCGGTCTCATCGGCAGCGGAAACATGGGCGGTGCCATTGCCCATGCAGTGAGCCAGTCTCTAAAGGATGGGATTTTGGCTGACCACAACCTCCAGCGGGCCCAGAGCCTGGCTGAGGAGCTGGGCTTTTCTGCCGGCTCTAACGAGGAGGTGGCACTGGAAAGCAAGTATCTTTTCCTGGGCGTTAAACCCCATCTGATGGGTGGTATGCTGAAAACGGTGCAGCCAGTTCTCGCCTCACGGCAGGAGGCCCCCGTTCTGGTCTCCATGGCCGCCGGCCTGACCATAGCGCAGATTCAGCAGATGGCTGGGCAAGACTATCCTGTCATCCGCATCATGCCCAACACCCCTGTGGCTGTCGGGCAGGGCGTGGTGCTCTATCAGGCCAGCGCAAACGTAACCCAGCAGCTGCTAGACGGGTTCCTTCAGGTGATGGCAAAGGCCGGCAAGCTCTTTCCCATCGACGAGTCTCTCATGGACGTGGGCGCTGCGGTCTCCGGCTGCGGCCCTGCTTATGCCTACCTGGTTTTGGACGCCATGGCAGACGGCGGCGTAGCTTGCGGCCTTCCCCGGCCCGATGCTGTCCGCTATGCAGCCCAGACCCTTCTGGGCGCCGCTCAGATGGTGCTGGAGACGGGCAAGCATCCTGACCAGCTGAAAAACGAAGTCTGCAGCCCCGGCGGCAGCACCATTCAAGGGGTGCGCACCTTGGAGCAGCGGGCTGTGCGGGCTGCCGTGATGGATGCCGTCATTGCCGCCTGCGAGAAAAACGCCGCTTTGGGCAAGTGAATTGGGGTTGATCCTTCTTCCGGGTCTGGCTTGTGCCGTCACGCGCAGGCCAGACCCTTTTTCACAGGGAAAGGAGAAGCACCTCACTTGCCTTCTCTGCATCAAGTGAGGTGCCGGGGTGAAAATCAGGGTGTATTTTTCGGCGGCGACGTCGTCCGCAGGGTGCTCCCTTTGCGCCACAGGGTCACTGCCAGCCAGCCGCTGAGCACCCCCGTAAGGAGCCCGCCCAAAACGTCCGTGGGAAAATGGACGTAAAGGTACAGCCGGGAACAGGCAATTAGGATGGCCAAAACCAGAGCAGGCCACCGCCCTTTCCAGCGGTTCAGCAAAAGGACCGTAACCGCAGCAAAAGAAGCCGAGGTATGTCCTGAGGGGAAAGAAGGATCTGGTGGCCGTTGCACCAAAAGCTCCACCGCTGTATTCAGGTCACAGGGCCGGATTCGGTCTACTGTGTGCTTCAAAAGGACGTTGCAAAGGAGCAGGCTAATCACCAGGGACAGCAACAACTGGCCGCCGGTGGACCGCTCCCCTTTGGCGAAGATCAAAAGGACCACACCCAGGAGAATCCAAATTAGGCCATTATCTCCCAAGCGGGTAATCAAAGGCATGATGCCGTCCAGAAACTCGTTGCGGATATGAAGTTGGATCCAATCCAAAATGCCCAGCTCCATCATCGACAAAGGATTGATAAGACCGCCTCCCTTCCGTTCCCAATTGCTGCCCTATTTTAGCACAGGACTTGGTCGGAAGCAAGAGAATCTCAGCCCTTGCAATCTGGCAGCGCCAGGATTTCCTCCAAAAGCCGCTCTGTCTGTTCTTCACCGTAGTGGAAATCTACGTGAGGGTGATAGAGCTCCTCCAGCACATCGTGGCAGGCCTTGGCCTGAGCCAGGTGCCCCATGCCCTCTTCCAACAGTTCCTCTGCCACCCGGTTAGACAGCCGGAGGAAGCTGCGGTTTTCTTGCCACACCGCTTTTTCCACCAAGCTTTCGGTTCGAATGGTACGGAAACCCTTTTTCTGGGTCATGGGGCCGGTGACAAAAGCCAGGGATTTTTCTGGAATCAGCAGGTGCTCCAGACGATTGGGCCGCTCTGGACTGGGGCAGGCAATCACATCATAGCCCCCGGCCAGGAACCCCTTCTCCAAATGGACCAAGAGCACGCTGGATAAGCCGCAGTCATCCCGGATCTCATATCCCCGTTCACACAGGGCAGAAATGGTATCCTCTAGCAAAATACGCCCCTGACAAGTGGGACCGCCCAAAAAGCGGCGGATTCGTTTCCCGGGCAGCGGACGGGAGTTTTTCAATTCCTTGGCCAGAATTCCGGCCGCCCTTTTCTCTGTCTTCGCCAGGGTTTCCTCTGTGTGGAGGGGAGTGGTCCCCCGCCGGCGGCTCTCCATAGCTCCGCCGATGCAGCGATAGGCCTCAGGGTAGCAGGCCCGATAAGCTTTGGCAGCGGCGATGATCTCACCACGCATAGCAAACAACGCCTTCCGGTCATAGCCGATTCCCAAGTCCACATAGTGTCCGGTGGCTCCGGTATACTCCGGGTCCAACACGTGGGGCGAGGTGCCATCGGCCAGCGCTACCCCCTTTCCTGGAAGATAGATTCCATCTAAAGAATCAGGGTCTCCTGAGCAACGGATGTACTCCACCGAATAGCCTGCTGCCTCCATGTTCTGAGCCACACGGCCCATCAGGGTCGATTTTCCGCAGCCAGCCCCACCTTTGATGGTGTAAAAGGCCTGGATTTCGGTTTGATCCACCCATTGCTCATAAAGGGACGAGAACCCGTTGGCGGAATTCGCCCCTAAGAAAAACTGGATCCCATGTGCAAAGTCTGACATATCCTGTCCTCCCAGCATAAAAATTGGTCTAATCCAGTTTACGCACGTACTTACCGTTCGGTCACTTCCCTTCCTTACTCTTTTTTCTTACAGCCAGTCTTCCACAATCTCTCTCAATGTGCAGGGGGTCACACCCCCGCCTACCAATAACTGAGCCAAGGCCTCGATCCGGTCCGGCTGAACCGTAATGTCCGGGATCTCCTCTCGCTCCCCCGTCTGGACCAGCGCAATGCTGACTCCATAGCTTTCACAAGACACAGGTGGCGGGAGTGTGCGGATCAAGATCCGATACTCACAGGTCGCTGGTCGACCGATCTGGTTACTGAGATCGACTCGACCAAAGAAAAGCTCTCTCATTCTTCTTCCCCCTAAATATTTCATTTTGTAACCTTTTATAGTTTTATTGTACTGTCAAAAATCTTTCTTGGAAAGGATTTTCGTTCGCCTTATTTCGACTTCTTTCTACATTTTGGAAGAATTTATCCCCAGAAATGGCCATTTTAGGTGGATAAAGTCCCCAGAATTGTCGAAAAATTATCCTTTCAATCTTCATTCAAAATCCGTTTTCCGACTGAAATTCCAGGATCTTCCACCCCATTTTTCATGGATTCAAGCCCAAAATGCCGTTTTTTTCCTGGATTATCCAGATA
>DBEYYM010000081.1:0-14884 GCA_048184675.1 Evtepia sp.
AAAAGGGGCTGCCCATTTCCCGAACCTTCTGCAAAAAACGGGTGATTTCCACCGAAACCGTCAGCCCGGCATAGGGCTGGGCCATCTTTTGAAAATAGGCAAAGTGTTTCCTGCGGGGATAGGTTTCCATGGGAATGATGCGGTACTCTATCATAGGTAATTCCTTGGCATCCTCGGTCTCTCAGCGATAGGAGGTCAGCAGCGCCAGATTTTGTTTATCCAAGCTAGAGAAATACAGCTGGGAGGCATCTCGGGTCTGACCCTGGTACCAGGGCTGGCCCTCAAACATACGCTGGAGGCTATCGGTCTCAAAAATATAGCCATTCTTGGCATAGATGGTATTGATGAGCAGCTGGATATCGTAAGCGGACAGATTCCTCACATAGCTGGCAGTTAGGGCGCTGTCCACCATGTGGCGGGTCCACATCCAGCCCAGCGAGGAGCTGTTTTGCTGAGAAGCGCCGTCTCGATACCGCACCAACAGGTTTAGGTTGCTTCGGTCCAGGGACGACATCTGCAGCTGGGAGACATCGTTAGACACCGCCACATACCAGGGCATCTGGCTAAAATAGCGCTGGATGGTTTCCGTGCGGAACACATAGCCGTTTTTGGCGTAAATCTGGTTGATGATAAACTGGATCTGCTCCCCATCCATGGCCGCTACCTCACTTTCCGAGAGATAGTAGGTGGGATAGACCGAGGCAGCATTGGTTTCCTTCACATAAGACACATAGTTTTCCGTAACGGCGGGGCTGACGGTTTCCGCGCTCCCAGAAGAGCCGGCCTTGCTGACAATGACCTCTACGTGGCAGGAAATGTTACTGTATTCCTTCGAAGCAACGGTCACCGTGCAGCTGCCCTCAGATAGGGCCGAGACCATCCCCCGCTCATCCACCGTGGCCACGGCCCGGTTGCTGCTGGCCCACACCAGGTCTTGGTCCGAAGCATCCGAGGGGGTTAAGACCACCTGGATTAGCTCGCTGGTGTCTGCTGCTAAATTCATGGTTTCTGGATAGGCCGCAATGGACTCTAAGGCTTGCCCCGTGGCCTGCGGCGCTGCGCCGCACCCTGCCAGCAGAAGCAGCAGGCCCCCGACCAAGAAGATACCCTTTCTCATATTCCTTCCCTCCAAATCAGGGAGTGTTTCCCTCCCATAGTTGCTGGAATTTAGAATAAGTATACTATATTCTGTATTTCAATGCAAGAAAAAGGGAGTATTCTGTCTCATTCGTCTGGCAGCTGGAAGGTCTGGCCGTTGTAAAAAATCTCCGCCACCCGATCCCGGTAAGGTTGGCTGCAGGGCGCTTGCTTCAATTTTTTGATGATCCAGAACGCCTCCCAGCTGTGCATGGGAAAGGCTTGGCCCACTTCCAGGGTGCGCATCCACCAGTCAAATCCCCACCAATAGCTGTCCTCCTGCCGGGGATCCAACACCAGGAAGGCGACGTCAGCCCGCCTGCCCTTTACCTTTGCACATTCCTTTTTGAAGTCCCGCTCCATGTCGTCATTCCACGCCTTTGGCTCCTCATCCCACTGCCACCACTGGAGATCTCCCGCATGAAAGAAGGTCTTTCCTTCCGCTGCAATCCAAAAGGCCACCCCGGCATCGGTGGAGCGGAGGGTTTCGATATGCAGCGCTCCCAGGTCCAGGGTTTTTCCGGCGGCCAGGCGGAACACGTGGCTGTCGTCAATGGCCAGCGCGGCCTTTCGCTTGGCCGAGAGACGAATGCAGTTGCCCAAGATATACCAGACGTTTTCCATGCCAAAGGCCGAAAAAATCTCTGGGGAATAGTGGTCCCCGTGGTGATGGCTGGCAAAGACGTAAAGCGGTTTCTCCTTGTCGTATTCCGGCACGGTGCCCCCGTACCAGTCAAAGAGCAGGGTGCACTGGGACAGCTCCACCAGAAAGGAACTGTGATATAAAAACGTGATCTTCATCTCTGGCTCCTTCTGCCGCCCCCGGGTGCGCTGGGGCTGGCATTTGGTTTGTTTCAGTGTACTGTATCTCCCGGCAAATGTCAATCTGCTGCCTCCTGTGACAAAGGGGACCAGCCCCCGGCATAGACTGGAAGGAAAGGAGGTCGTTTTCATGGCATATTCCGGCACGTTACTGACCCGTGTCTTCACCAGCCGCGGTGAGCTGCCTGTGGAGGACGCTGCCGTCTCCATTGTCCAGCATGGTCTGGATGGGCGGCAGCAGTTGTTAAACATCCAGACCAGCGACCGCAGCGGCAACACCCTGCCCACCATCATCGAGACCCCCGATGCCCAGAGCAGCCAAACTCCAGGGCACCAGACGCCCTTCTCCCTGTGCGATATCTGGGTGGAGTGCACAGGGTATCAGCTTTTGCTGGTGCAGAATGTGCAGATTTTTCCTGACATTATCACCATTCAAGACCTGCCCCTCATCCCCTTGGCCAATACCGGCGGCCGCCCGGCCAACAAGGTGGATATTCCACCCCAGGACCTGTAAACAAGGAGGTGCTCCATGCCCATCATCGTGACCCCTTACATCCCCACCTACATCACCGTCCACCTGGGCACCCCAGACAGCGACGCGGAGGATGTCACCGTCGACTTTCGGGACTACATCAAAAACGTGGCCTCCAGTGAGGTCTACCCCACCTGGCACACGGCCGCCCTCCGGGCCAACATCCTGGCTCAGGTCTCCTTTGCCCTGAACCGGGTTTACACTGAGTTTTACCCTAGCCAAGGGTATTCCTTCAACATTACCGCCACCACAGCCTATGACCAGCGGTTTATTAAGGGGCGGAATATCTTTGAAAACATCAGCACCCTGGTGGATGAGCTCTTCACCGTGTACATCCGCCGCCAAGGTTACGTGGAGCCCCTGGCGGCCAGCTTCTGCAACGGCACCACTACCTTCTGCGACGGCATGTCCCAATGGGGCAGCGAAAACCTGGCCCAGCAGGGGAACAATTCCGTGCAAATCCTCCGCCACTACTATGGCGATAACATTGAGTTGGTGACCAACGCGCCTATGCAAGACATCCAGTATTCTTACCCCGGCACTCCCCTGCGCCTGGGAGACATCAGCCCCGAGGTCCGGGTAGCCCAGATTATGCTCAACCGAATCTCCGTGGCCTACCCCGCCATCCCCAGAATCTGGCCTGTGGATGGTATCTTTGGTGCCTCCACCGATGACGCCGTGCGGGAGCTTCAGCACATTTTTAACTTGACCGTAGACGGTATCGTGGGCAAATCCACCTGGTACATGATGGTCCATCTTTACACCGGAATTCTCCGGCTGTCTGAGCTGGTCAGCGAAGGCCAGACCTACTTTCAGCTGGGCTTTGAGTATCAGCAGGCCATCGTCTATGGCCAGCAGGGGGAGAGCGTTTTGCTCCTTCAGTATCTTCTCTCCATTCTCTCTCAGTTCTACCTTACCATCCCCTTTCTCACCGTTGACGGGATCTTTGGCGACACCACACAGGCTGCCGTTCAGGCCCTGCAGCAGGACGCCGGCCTGCCCCAAACCGGCACCGTGGATGAGGCCACTTGGGCTGTAATTGTGGACCGCTTCATTGGCATTGACCGGACGGTGCTCAGCAACCCCAACTTTTTCCCCTATCAAAGCCCATCCTCTGGAACCATTCCCCCCGAACAGCTGCAAGATTATTTCGCCACCCGTCCCGGTCAGTTTCCAGGCTTTCCTTTGGAGCTGGGCGACACCGACCAAGAAAGGAGCCAGCTATGAGTTCTCCCCTTCCCCCCGCGTTCTCCCGGGGGCCTGTGAGCACCCTTCAGGAAATGCTTCGGACCATCTCCTTTGTGGATCGCACCATCCCCTTTCTCCGGCCCACAGGCCAATTTGACGAGGCCACCCTAGAAGCCGTGATGCGGTTTCAAAAAGAGGCCGGTCTGCCCGTCACCGGTTCCGTAGACCGGCAAAGCTGGGACGCCATCATGGAGCGTTTTCTCAGCGCCTACAACCAGCTGATCTCTCCCCGGGCCCTGGCGCTGTTTTCCCCGGGGGCAGATGCGATCGAGCCTGGGCAGGCAGCACCCATTCTCTATCCCATTCAGGGGATGTTCCGCGCCCTGTCAGACACCCTAGAGGGCCTGGTTCCCACCCAGTCCACTGGGATTTTGGACGAAGGCACCCAGGCAAACCTCCGCTGGCTCCAGGGCCATGCCGGCTTGCCCCAGACCGGCAGCCTGGACCAGCCTACCTGGGAAATGCTAGTGCGCCTGTTTGAAACCTTCGTCTCCCAAAAGCCCGTTCAGGTCATCGACAACGAACAGTCATCCTGATCTTATATGCAGAAAAACGCCCGGACTGTTGTCCGGGCGTTTTAGATGCGCGATCACAGGATTGGCCAATCAATAGACCACCACAGTGGTGCCGTTGGGGATGTTGTTATACATCCACCAAATATCGTCGTTGTACATCCGCAGGCAGCCGTGGCTGACGGGGAAGCCGATGCGGGCGTCATAGTATCGGTCGGAGTTCATGGGCCAGTATTCCAGACGGGAGTGGAAGGCATAGCCCGAAGAGCCGTAGAAACGGACGATGGGTCCGCAATAATAGGAACCATAGTTCCAGGCCGACTGCTTATAGGATGTTGTAAATACCCCACGAATGGTGGGGGTGGCATTGGTGCCCGAGCCGCACAGGCAAGTGCGGATGAGCTTCCAGTTACCCTGGGACCCCTCAAAGATATTCACTCGCTGATAGGTCAGGTTGACCCAAACCAGGTACTTGGTATCGCTCTTATACCCCTTCAGGTTAACCCAAGCGGTCTTGATCTCAGGGGCATAGTCGTGCTGCTGCGCCCAGGCCAGGGTATAGTTACCGGCATACCTGCTGGTAACGGTGTTCAGAACGTCCTCGGCAGAGATGCCATGATAATAGAGATAGTCATAGTTTTTCAGGTTGATGGTCTTGGTGGCCGTCACGGTCTGGGCCCGGCCATCTTCCGTGGTATAGGACAGGACGAACTGAATCTCCGAGGTCAGCTTCATCTGCTCACTGTACTGGTACTTGTGCGAGAGCTTGGGGGTATCTGTGCCCAAAAGGATGGACTGGGTAGACACCTGAACACCATCCACATACCAGGTGCCGGTGCAAGCCTTGCCAGCTTCGGGGTAGTTCAGGTTGGCGGTCACCTCCAGGGTCTTGCCGGCTTCCAAGGTGCCAGGGGCGGTAAGGCTGGCGGTGGCGTGGGCGATGCCGTTATCCGGGAAGTTTTCCAGCTTCAGCTGTGCCTGTCCAGTGACCTCCTGGGCTCTGCCGTCCTGGGTGGTGTAGGTCAGGCGGTAAGAAATGGTGCTGGTTTCGGGCATGCCGTAATAGTAATCATAGTGATAGGACAGGGTAGCCGGGCTTCCCCCCAGGGTCAAGGGGCCGGAGGCCACTTCCTTGCCATCGACGTACCAATATCCCACGCAGGCCTGGCCGCGCTCAGGGGTTTCCACCTTGGCCAGGGCATTGAGGGCCTGACCAGGGGCCAGGGTTTCGGGAAGGCTCACCTGGATCTTGGCGTCTGCCAGGCCCAGGTCAGAGAAGGTCTCCAGCTGGACAGGGGCCGTGGCTTCCTGGGTAAAGGTGTCCCCGTCGCTGTTTACATAGGTCAGGACAAACTTCACCTGGCCATCCAAATCCAGGTCGTGGGTATAGTTGGGCACAAAGTCAGAGACAACCTCGCCCTGCCCCAGGATCAGAGGTTCTTCCGCCATGAGTTCGCCGTTGAGATACCAGGACCCGGTGCACAGCTTCCCCTGGTCCTGCGTAGGTACCGTTAAGCGGGCAGTGGCCTTCAGGGTGTCCCCGGCGGCCAGCTTGTCGGGGGCCTCCAGCTCCACAGCCACATCTTTGATGTGATAATCGGTCCACTGAATGAGTTGATTCTTTGCAACGGTGAGGGTATAGTACCGGGTGTTCAGACGCACCTCTGTCACCCGGCCGCTGCCGCCAACGGTGTTATCCCGGCCGGCCAGCAAAAGGGCCTCTGCCCTGCCGTCTACCCGAAGGGTGTTGCCGGTACCCAGAACGGTAATCTGGCCGATGGTGCAGCCGGATTTCACCGAAATGGTATTACCACTGCCCGAAACCACCAAAGTATCCAGGGAGCTGTTTACAGCAATGGTCCGGTTGCTGCCTGTGACCTCCAGGCTGGAAGCGGCGCCGGTAAAGGAGACATCTCCCGCCCCCTCCCCCACCACTAGGGTGCCAAGGGAATAGGTCTCCGGCAGCTCCAGGTCCAGGTTGCCGGCATGGGCAGCCAGGACCAAACGGTCGATGGTCCCTGCGCCGTACAGGCTCAGGGCGGTTAGGGAATCGGAACGAACGGTCACCGAGGCCGCGCTCACATCGCTGAAAACAATCCGGGAGGAAGACTGGTCAAACCACAGATTCCCCGCAGTTACCCCCGTCAGGGTGGCGTCTCCAGAGAGAACGGAACCGGTGCCCGTGTGGCCGGTATAGCTGCCAGCGGCAGCGTATTGGTCGGCCAGACGATAGAGAATGGTGGCAAACTCCGCCCGGGTCAAGGAGCGGTCCAGTTCCAACTTGCCCTCACTGCCGGAGACGATGCCCCCTTCCACCAGGGCAGCTGCTGCCCGGGCCTTTTCTCCGGTGACAAAGGCGGTATCTGGGAACTGGTCCAGCACAGATAAGTCAGGTTGGGCGCCGACCACCTGGAAAGCCTGCCCAAACATCAGGAAGGCATCTCCCCGGGTGATAGGGTCCTCTAAGGTGCCGGCAGCGCTTTCATCCAGCAGGCCGGCATACACGCCCTTGGCAATGTCCTCAGCATACCAGGCCCCCTGGGGAATGGCAAAGGCCGAAGTATCACCCAGCCCGGTCACGTGAAGAACCCGGCACAGAATGGTCACCGCCTCGGCGGTGGTCACGCTGCTGTTGGGCGCCATGGTCTTGGCGTCAAAGCCCTTCAAAATACCGTCGCTATAGGCTTGGCTTAAGGTCTGTTCTGCCCAGTGCCCTTTTACGTCTGTAAAATCTGTAAAAGCGGCACTGGCGGTGGTGACCAAACTGAAGGTCATGGTCACACCCAAAAGCAAGGGGATGGTTTTGCGAAGCAATCGTTTCATCTCTTGTTCCTCCCAAAGATGGGTAATCAAAAACCGTGGTGTCAGGGCAGAGCCGTGACCCACGGTTTCAGTGTAGCGGATTTCCTACCAGATTGCAACCTGCCAGGAAAATTTTTCTTCCCCTTTTTTCTGCAAAACAGCACAGCATATCCTGCCGCACCCTTGGGGCGAACACAAGATGTTACCGATAGCTGTAAGAATTGAGGAGGTTTCGTCGGGCTTTCCAGTCGGGCACAAACCCCGCCAAACAGGCATAAAAGGCCTTAGAATGGTTGGGGTAGAGAAAGTGAACCAGCTCGTGGCAAACCACATATTCAATGCAGGCCGGCGGCGCTTCAACCAGCTGCCGGGCAAAGGTCACCCGCCGCTCTGACGGCTTACAGGTTCCCCAGCGGGAGGTCATGGAGCGGACGCGAATCTCCGGAAAGGGCACCCCCAGAACGGCCATTTCCGGCTGGCGCTTTTGGCAAAAGGCCGTGGTCACCGCCAGGCACTGCTCCTTCAAAAACTCCTCCATGGTCCGAATGCGCAGGGCAGGGTTTTCCGGCTCCTTTAGGACAAGCTGAAGCCTCTCCCCCTCCTGCCGCACCTGGTTGCGCGCTCCCTGGGACACCGCCACTGAGTAAGGTTTCCCCAAAAGGTAGACAACGGCGCCCGGACCATACTCCGTGGTTTTTGGCCGCTGGCTTTCCATGGCCTCAAACTTCTCCAGGGCACCCAGCAGAAAGGCCGAGCGTTTTTGCAGAATTTCTTCCACCTGCTCCACCGTGATCCATCGCCCTGCAGAGACCCCCACAGAGCCGTCTGCCCGGACCCGGATATTGATGTTTTTTACCCGCTTCCAGGTCAGCTCATAGGTCACCGTCCGGTCGCCCAGCTGGATGGTCCGCTTCACGCCTGGCCATCCCGGCGGGTAAGCTGAAGGAGAGCTTTCACCAGCGTGGTCTCCCCCCGCTTAATCTGCACCGCCAGCTCCTGCTCGGTTTCCTGGCAATAGACCTGGATGTCCTCCCCTTCCACGGCCTCGTTTACATATTGAATGTCAAACTCCTGCACCCGATAGGTGTCCCAAAACTCCGAGGGCCGTGCGTTGAGAAGGAGACGAATATAATTGGCGTTGTTCATGTGCTGGTTCATGTCGGTATCCATGGTGCGGACCCGGTGGTCGCAGACAAAGTGCTCCGGCCCCAGCTTCATTTTCATCCGCAGGCAGGGTGTGGTGAGAACCGGCGGCAGCAGCTCCATATCCATGGGAAAGGGAGTG
This sequence comes from Evtepia sp., assembly GCA_048184675.1. Classification (GTDB taxonomy): domain Bacteria; phylum Bacillota; class Clostridia; order Oscillospirales; family Oscillospiraceae; genus Evtepia. The sequence goes on from DBEYYM010000081.1 coordinate 8,339, forward strand.
CTCTCGATGCGGCGGAGGCTGTGGCTGACCACGTCAATGACGCACAGCTCCTGCCGGGCCCGGAAGAGGGGCTCCCCGTCCAGCGTCTCCAGCAGAACGTTCAGGTGAACGGCCACCGAGGAGATCTTCACCGGGAAAACCTTTAACCGAACCTGATCCATCCAAAAAATATCCCTGCTAAACAAAATCTTCGTGCGGGCCACTGCCCACACGGCCTGGTGGCTTTTGGAAAGGCTGACAGAATCGCAGCGATGCTGGTAAAAGAACTCTGTCATGGCGTCCTGAATGAGCATGGCACCTTGGTAAATCCCCAGCTCGCACCGGCGGTCTGCGTAGGTAGAGGCGACGAGGATCTCTTTTTCATAGTTATTTTTCACTGGTTTTCTCCTATTGCATATCATCGATCAAACTTTTTTGCTTTTTTGCAATCTGGATTGCGTCTCCGCTTTCCTTGCGGTATACTGGAACCAGAAAAAGCAACGCCCCAGAACGGAGGTTTTTCAGATGCGCAATCGACTGCTTTCTGTTTTTCTTGTGTTTTCTCTAGCGGTTTGCCTGGCGGCCTGCGGGCAGGAAGCCCCAGTGGATCCCAGCCCTGCCACCGATCAGACAGAGGTGGCCCCGGAACCCGTCGCCACGCCAGAAACACAGCCCACCCCCAAGAAGGTGGTGGTCATTGACCCCGGCCACCAGGCCAAAAGCAACACAGCCCAGGAACCCATCGGCCCCGGCGCCACGGAGACCAAGATGAAGGTCACCGGCGGCACCGCTGGGGTGGCCACGGGAATCCCGGAATATGAGCTGGTGCTGACCGTGTCCCTACAGCTGCGGGACGAGCTGGAAGCCCGTGGCTACCGGGTGATTATGATTCGAGAGACCAACGACGTGGACCTGAGCAACCGGGAACGGGCCGAGATCGCCAATGGATCCGGCGGGGATCTCTTTTTGCGGATTCACGCCAATGGCTCGGAGGATTCCTCCGTTCAAGGGGCCATGACCCTGTGTCCCACGCCTGAGAACCCCTATCCCATTGGGGCCTTGTATGACCAGTGCCGCCTGCTGGCAGACAGTGTGCTGGACAGCCTGGTGGCCGCCACTGGCGCCCAGAAAGAGCGGGTGTGGGAAACCGACACCATGAGCGGCATCAACTGGTGCCAGATCCCGGTGACCATCGTGGAGATGGGCTATATGTCCAACCCCGAGGAAGACCAGCGCCTGAATGACCCGGCCTATCAGACCCAGCTGGTCACTGGCATCGCCAACGGCGTGGATCAATATTTCTCCCAGGAAACAATCTGAGCGTTTCTTTCCATTTTGTTTGGAAGTTAGCTCATTTATTTCCATAACTAGTTATTTTACAACATTTTTTCAAAGGAAGCAAGGGGTTCCCATGGACCAGAACTATACTTACATTCTCCGCTGCGCCGACGGCACCCTGTACACCGGCTGGACCAACAACCTAGAAAAGCGGCTGGCCGCCCACAACGCCGGCACAGCGGCCAAATACACCCGGCCCCGCCGGCCGGTGACCATGGTTTACCACGAGGCCTTTGCAACCAAAGAGGCCGCCATGCGCCGGGAGTGGGAAATTAAGCACCTAACCCGGGCCCAAAAGCTCCAGCTCATTGGGACAAAAAAACCGTGAGGAGACAGCTTTGCTCCCCACGGTTTTGTTATTCCTCTGTGGTCTCCTGCTCTTCTGGGGCAGGGGCTTCCGGGGCAGGTTCTGCCGGTTTGGCCGCCCGAAGCCGGCGATCCTTTCGCAGGTTGAAGTAATGGCGCAGGGCCAAGACCAGAAAGAGAAGCCAGATCTTGGTGCCAAAGAGCCACATCTCCGAAACGCCTGGCACCAGCGCTCCGATCGCTTTGTTCCAGAAGACCCCAATCACCAAAGTCAGCCACAGGACAATTAAGGCCCCAAAGCCATTCTTTCTCCTTAAAAACCGGTCCTGCACCGCCAAGGCCACCACCCAGATGACAACCCAGGGCAGGTTCTCCACAACACGTGACAGCATGAGACTCCCTCCTTACTCCCCTCTGTGGAAACTATTTTATCACACTTCGGATGGAATCACAAGCAGGTCAGCTCAAATGAGACTGCTAGGCGGCCCCAAAAAGAAGCGATGACCTTCTAGATCTGCCGCGCCTTTTGAGTCGGCAGAGAACATAGCCCACCTCCCATCTGCGCGAATCATTCCAACTCAAAAGAATAAGGAATCCCTTGCTTTCTCCGTATCGTTTCGATGGTAATAAATGTGAACCCAAAGATATACTGCCGCTACAAATAGGGAGGCTTCATTCAAATGCGCGAAAACACCGACCTGAAATCGGCATACTCCCCAAAGGAGCGTTAACATCGCTGCCATGGCAGCTTGCACGCGCCTGGCTTTCCCTGGGCTCATCGGTGCGTTTCCTGTTTTTACGCGGGCCCAATAGTGGTCCCAAATACAGACCAGCAGAAAAATGTAATTGCCGGTCATGCCCTCGGGCAGCTCCCAAAGAAATTCTGGCAGCACCAGTAAGACGCCCACCAAAACCAGATAAAAGATGTTCGCCCGAAAATATCTCTTCTTTCGCAGTGCCCAAGAAATGCCACAGATGACACAGCAAAGGCAAAAACTAATCGCTGTATCCGTCAAAATAGAATAACCTGGATCAAGCTCTACTCCTAAATCACGCATAATTTGATATCGCATTCATTTTCTCCTTTTGAAAGACACAGCTCACGTTTGGTGCAGCAGGGGTTCTACCCTCCAGTCGCTCGCCGGTCTTCCTAGTATTGGGTTGTGTTGGAAAAACCTTCCACCTGTCTTGCAGCAAGGACTCATCTCCCTCCCTTGTTGTGATAGCAATCTATTTTGCGAAAACCTCCTTTCCGACGTCTTCACTAAGAACAACGAAAGAAAGGAGGTTTTCCTGACAGGTTGATTCCATTTTTTATGATGCAGAGCTGACATGGAGATTTTCTGGCTTGGCGCAACAAAAGCGGTTTATTCTATCCAGTCCAAAATCCGTTTGATCCCAAGGGCCACCGCAGCAGCGGCTGCTGCCATCTTTTTGGCTGCCCTGCTTTGGCCGGGGCCCCAGGCATTCCGCCGGGTCTTTTGGGCAAGCTTTTTCATGTTCTCATCAAATTCTGGGGAGAACTGGTGGAGCACAATTCCCTGGGCTTGCAGTTCTGCCTTGGTCTCCAGCTCCGGTTCCATGGTCTTAGCGTGGGCCTGGAAAGCACTGCGGAGCATTGCGTCAAACTGATCTTCCCGCGGTTCCTTTTTCATGGTTTGCTCCCCTCCTCTTCCCTGGCCAGCGCTTGGGCCAGCTTTTTTCTACCACGGGACAGACGGGCGTGGACAGTGTTTTCCTTCAAGGACAATAGCACTGCAATCTCCGCCGTGGTGTGCTGATAAAGGTAGTACATCTGCATGGGGTCACGATACTTCGCTTCCAGATCGTCAATAGCCTGAATGAGGCGAGCGTAGCCCTCTTTCTGAAAGACTGACTCCTCCACATTCACCGTGATGGCTGTGTCTTCCACTTCCTCCAGAAAGTCCACCGGCGTTTCCTTGAGATGATGCTTGCGGGCGATGTCCAGGGCACTATTTCTGGCGAGAATCACGAGATAGCGGTCCCGCTCTTGATATGATAAAGAGGCAATTTTGTTGATATTCTTGGCAATCTTCAAAAAGGCCTCCGAAACGGCATCTTCTGCCCAGTGATAATCCTTTAGCGTTTGGTAGGCTTTCCGGAACATGGCGTCTTTGTAGGTCTCTAACATTTCTTCAAACAGAGAGAGCTGTTTGGGGTCCTCAATGAGGGTCATATAAGCGATCATTGGTTACTCCTCCCCCCTTGCTTTTCAGTATACCATATCCTTCTCTGTGCCACAACAAGGAAAAGAGCCTGCAAAAGCAGGCTCTTTTTCTCTCTTCGTTTCTTAAAAGGGGTTACCGCTTCCCGCCCTTGGTGTCGCAGTAAAGGCAGCGGTACACCCCGTGTTCCCGGTCTGTCAGCCGGAAAACGTGGGGCAGCTCTTGCTCAATGGAGGTGATGCAGCGGGGGTTTTTGCAGCGGATGACGCCGGTGATGGTTTCGGGCAGGTGGGGATGGATCTTCTCCATGCGCTCACCGCCCCGGATGATGTTCACGGTGATGTGGGGGTCAATGTACCCCAGCATGTCATAGTTCAGGTCAATGACCTCGTTGATTTTCAGAATGTCCTTCTTGCCGTACTTGCCGCTGGAGGCATTTTTGATGACAGCCACCTCGCACTCCAGCTTATCCAGGCCCAGGTCCCGGTAGAGATCCATGGCCCGGCCGGCGGGGATATGGTCGATGACGATGCCGTCCACAATGGTTCCTATAATCATCTCATTCCACCTCCAATAGTTTCAGGATCAAGGCCATGCGGATGAACTTGCCGCAGAGAACCTGGCGGAAATAGCAGGCCCGGGGGTCCTCGTCGATGGCGATGGAGATCTCGTTGACACGGGGCAGGGGGTGCAGGATGGCCAGGTCCCACTTGGCGGTGCGGAGCTTATCCGGGGTGAGGATATAGCTGTCTTTCAGGCGGACGTAGTCGTCCTCGTTGAAGAAGCGCTCTCGCTGCACCCGGGTCATATAGAGGATGTCCAGCTGGGGCATGGCTTCCTCCAGGGAGGTGGTCTCCTCATAGGGAATCCCCTGCTTATCCAGCAGGTCTGTCCGGACACTCTCGGGCACCCGCAGCTCTTCCGGGGAGATGAGGACGAAGCGAACGTTGGGATACCGGGACATGGCCCCAATGAGGGAGTGAACCGTCCGGCCAAATTTCAGGTCGCCGCAGCAGCCGATGACCAGGGAATCCAGCCGTCCCTTCTCCCGCTTGATGGTCAGCAGGTCGGTGAGGGTCTGGGTGGGGTGGTGATGGCCGCCGTCGCCGGCATTGATGACAGGCACGGTGGCCTTCATAGAGGCCACCAGAGGGGCGCCCTCCTTGGGGTGGCGCATGGCGATGATATCGGCAAAGCAGCTTACGGTCCGGGCGGTATCGGCCACGCTCTCCCCCTTGGCGGCAGAGGAGCTTTGGGCCTCGGAAAAGCCCAGAACCTGCCCGCCCAGTTCGTACATGGCAGACTCAAAACTCAGGCGGGTGCGGGTAGAGGGTTCGTAAAAGAGGGTAGCCAGCTTTTTGTAGCGGCACTTTTCCCGGTAGGCCTCGGGGTGCTCGATGATGTCCTCGGCCTTGGCAATGAGTTCGTCGATCTCCTCCACGGTCAAGTCCGTGATGTCGATCAAATCTCGTTTCATAAACTGACCAATCCTTTCTTTTGAATCAGGCTCAACAGGCCTGGAAATTGCTTACTTCTGGATCCAGCTCTCGTCAGAGGGGTTATTGCGGAAGGTGATGAGGCGGTCCTGATCCTCAGGGCGGATGTAGCCCTCGGCAGCGGCCACCTGGGCCACAGTGTCCAGGTCGGTGAGGCTGACGTTCTTGACCTTGGCCTCAGCCAGGCGGTCTACGCTTTTCTTCATGCCATAGGTGAAAATGCTGGCGATGCCCAGCACCTCTGCCCCAGCCTGGCGGAGAACGTCCACCACCTCCAGCACGCTGCCGCCGGTGGAGATCAGGTCTTCAATGACCACTACCTTCTGGCCGGGGAGCAGCTTGCCCTCGATCTGGTTCTTTCTGCCATGGTCCTTGGCTCCGGAGCGAACGTAACCCATGGGCAGCTCCAGCAGGTAGGCGGTGATGGCGGCGTGGGCAATGCCGGCGGTTGAGGTGCCCATGAGGGCCTCGGCTTCCGGATAGTACTCCTTCACCAGAGAGGCCAGGCCGTTCTCCACATCCAGGCGGACCTGGTGGTCGGAGAGGGTCAGGCGGTTATCACAATAAATGGGGCTCTTAATGCCGCTGGCCCAGGTAAAGGGCTCGTCAGGGCGGAGAAAAACCGCCTGGATCTTCAGCAAATCCTTTGCAATTTTGGTTTTCATACAATGTTTCCTCCAGAATACTCACAAAAATACGCGTCGCAAGCTTCCGTCCCTCCAAGAGGACGGAACAAAACAAAGAACCGTTTGCACGGACAAGCGCCGAACAAAGGATTTCTCTTTTTTACCCAACAAATTCTTTCACGCAGCGTTCATAGGCGGCCACAGGGTCGGCAGCGGCGGTGATGGGGCGGCCCACCACGATATAGTCTGAGCCGATCTCCTTAGCCTGGGCGGGGGTGGTCACCCGGACCTGGTCGCCCTTGTCCCCACCGGCAAAGCGGATGCCGGGGGTGACGGTCACAAAGCCCTGGCCGCAGGTCTCGTGGACCTTGCCGGCCTCCATGGGGGAGCAGACCACGCCGTCCAGGCCGGCCTTGGCCGCGTTGGCGGCATAGTGCAGGACGGTTTCCTCCATGGGGGCGTCAATGAGCAGCTCCTCCCGCATCCGCTCCTGGCTGGTGGAGGTCAGCTGGGTGACGGCGATGACCAGGGGGCGGGAGCCGTCGGGCCGGGTGACCCCCTCCAAGGCCCCTTCGAGGCTTATGAGAAGGCATTCAAGCTGGGCCTGAACTCCTT
>DBEYYM010000082.1:0-3359 GCA_048184675.1 Evtepia sp.
AATAGAAAGAGGAGATAACACCATGAAAAACAAATTGCTGACCTTGCTGATCACGCTGGCGTTGATGGCTTCGGTGGCTGCCTGCGGTGCTGTGGAGGAAACAGAGGAATTGCAAGATCCTGACGAGGTAATTGTTCAGGAGGAGGAATCCACCGAAGAAGAAGCAGAGGATACGGAGTCTGCTGACGAAACCCAGCAAGCGGAAAGCGCGCAGCCTGAGCCGGCAGCAGCCCCCACCCAGTCATCCAGTCCCCAAACGAATACGTCAACCAAGCCGGCACAGTCCAGCCAGACACCCCAGACCCCTGCCCAAACGACCACCACCCAGCAGCAGACCACAACCTCCGTGCCCTCTGCCCCTACAGCATCTGCTGCTTCTGCTTACATTGGTAAAAGTGCCAGCAGTATGGCCGCAGCGATTGGCCAGCCTAACAGTAAGTCCTATGCTTCCAGCTGTTTAGGGGAAGGCGAAGATGGAGAATGGTATTACAGCGGCTTTACTGTCTATACTTATCGCGATCCCAGCGGCAGCGAGACCGTGCAGGATGTGTTTTAACATCATGCGAAAAGGGAGTTTGTCACAGAAATGAAACGGGGATATTATAGTCCTTGGATAAAACACTCGAACTTGTAAAACGTTAAAAGGAGAGAGCGATTGCTCTCTCCTTTAACATTTTATGATCCTAATATATCGAGTTCACCCGCAAGGTAAAATGTGAATGTTCCCGAGAAAGAGAAGCTGCTCAATGAAAGAACATAAAGTCACCACGTCGATCATCCAGGCATCTGCCGCTTGTTCTGCAGCTTTCCGTGCCTTGGCGGGGGAGAGCCCTTGTGGGGGTGTCCACTTGGTGTAACGGCGAATCTGTTTACCATGGAGATCCCGCTCTAAGCAGACCGTGAATTGATAGGATACCATGTTTCCCTTCCGCTCAAAATGGCAGAAAACTGACCGAAACTAAGAAAACGCAAAAAAGCCCTGAAATCCTTAGATTTCAAGGCTTTTTTGACTGGTCCGAGTGTTGAGATTCGAACTCAAGGCCTCTTGAACCCCATTCAAGCGCGATACCAAACTTCGCCACACCCGGTTTTCCGTTGCCGCCCTCAAGCAGCTTAGTAATAATACCACGGGGGAGAGGAAAATGCAAGGGGTTTCTTGAAAAAAATTAACCAATGAGAAAAGGGGGAGTAGACGATAAAATGTTGAAATTATACAATTTCGGGCAAAATAACCCGCTTAACCACGATTTTTGACCAGGTTTCCAGAGAATCCAAAACAGCGGTGAGACCCGATATGGTGGTCCAGGTGCCGGACATTTTTTCAGTTTCTCGAACCGTAACCTGGCCGGTGGTTTTAAGAAGGTAAACCAAGGCGGTATGGTAGTCGCTAACCCCGCCGGTGGTCTCGTTGATAAGGCCGATGCAGGTGAGGGAGGTGATGTCGGTGATAGCCACTTCCTCGGCCAGCTCCCGGCGAAGACCAGCTTCCAAGGGGTCCTCGGCCATTTCTTCGGTGGGATTGATGTGCCCACCGACGCCCAGGGAGAGTTTGTCATGGAGGCGAGCTTCGGTTTGCTTTTTTAACCGGCGAAGGAGAAAATACGCGTCGCCGCGCTGAAGAATGACATAGGGGATAATTTGCTTGACAGTGTTGTCGTACTCGGCCTTTTCCCGGGCGAGGAAGAAATGATTGTCCAAGATGAACTGGCGGATGGCAGCGATATTTTCCGTGATAAAAACATCGCTGCCCAGCTGGGCCTCCAGGGCCTTTCGGTCTACCACGAGGACTTGTTCCATGGGCTGCACCTGCTTTCTTGAAGATTTCCTTTATTGTAGCAGATTTTTTAAGTGCTGGAAAGAGAAAAGGTCCCGAAGAGAACTTCAGGACCTGGGAATTATAGTTTGTCAATTTTCCGCTCAGGGATGACAAAAATGAAGAGAAGGGAACTGATGAGCAGCAGGAAGGGATAGAACAGGTTGGGAATTACCTGGAAGGCCGACAGCTCATGGCCTAGCTCGTTGGCGGCGGAGAGGGCCACCAGCATCTGCGCGCCGTAGGGGATACTGCCCTGGAAGACACAGGAGAAGGTGTCCAGCAGGGAAGCTGCCTTCCGAGGGGAGATGCCGTAGTCCTGGGCCATCTCCTTGGCAATGGGGTTGGCCATGACGATGGCCACGGTGTTATTGGCGGTTGCGATGTCCATGGCGCCCACCAGCAGGCCCATGCCCAGCTGCCCGCCTTTCTTTCCCTTGAAGACCCGCATGATGCCGCTGAGCAGGGCGTCAAAGCCCCCGTAAACCCGGATAAGGGCGCAGATGGCAGAGACCAGGATGGCTACCATGGTAGTCTCAAACATCCCCGCAGCGCCGGAGCCCATGTTGGCCAGCAGATCCGTGGCGGCGGTGGCACCCGTGGCTAGCATGATGATGGCACCGGAGACAATGCCCAGCAGGAGAACCACAAAGACATTCACCCCAATGATGCCACCCACCAGCACCAGCAGATAGGGGATCACCTGGATCAGACTATACGATTCAAGAATGGCCTGCCCGGAATACTGGCCGAAGGAGAGAATCAGGATGATCACCAGGGAGACAATGGCCGCCGGCAGGGCGATGGCAAAGTTGGCCCGGAACTTGTCCTTCATTTGGCAGCCTTGCCCGTTGCAAGCGGCAATGGTGGTATCAGAGATAAAGGAAAGGTTGTCCCCAAACATAGCACCCCCCATGATGGCAGCCACACACAGGGGAATGGCAAAGCCAGAGGCTTCCCCCACAGATAGGGCGATGGGGGTGATAAGGGTGATTGTGCCCACGGAAGTGCCCATGGCCAAAGAGACAAAGCAACTGACCACAAAAAGAACGGCCACGGCGAACTGGGCCGGAATCACGGACAGGAGAAAGTAAGCCACGCTATCGGCGCTGCTCCGGCCCACCACGCCCACGAAGATGCCAGCGGTCATAAAGATCAGAATCATAATGATAATGTTTTTATCGCCCACGCCTTTGCCCATGAGAACCAGCTTTTCATCAAAGGAAAGACTTCGGTTCTGGAAGCAGGCCACCAGCAGGGCCACCAGGAAAATGACCACAATGGGGATGTTGTAAAAGCCCATAGGGATTTTTAGGACATACTCAAAGAGAATGCCCAGGCCCAGGTAAAGGACCAGAAAGACGCCAATGGGCAGCAGGGCTTTGACGTTGCCTTGTTTCATAGAGAACAAACCTCCAAACGGATTGACGGGACGGTGCCAGGGTGGCTGACGGGAACAGGAGATCACAGGGAAACAGGGCCCCATCCACGCTACATAGTAAAGAAAAAGGTACAGGAAACCTGCAAGATTGTCAAGGTTTTTCCG
>DBEYYM010000083.1:0-50193 GCA_048184675.1 Evtepia sp.
CCCGCCTTTACCAAATCCGCCGCTACAGCCCGCAGCGCCTTCCGTGGCTATAAGGAGATCAACCGCCGGGCCATGGGCTTACTGCCCCGGGGCGGGTATTTGGCCACCTGCTCCTGCTCCCACTTTATGACCCCCAACCTCTTCTGCCAGATGCTCCGGGAGGCCGCTGCAGACGCCGCCGTCTCCCTTCGGCAAATTGAAGACCGCCGGCAGGCCCCGGATCACCCCATCCTCTGGGGGGTGCCGGAGACGGAGTACTTGAAGTTTTATTTGTTTCAAATCGTGTAACCTAGCAACGCCCTCTGGTTTCAGAGGGCGTTTTTTGGCCCTCTCTGCACCGCTGCGTATTTTCTCTTGACAAGAGTAGTCGATTCTGTTAGACTATAGTTGTCTAAATCATTCGACTGGAGGCATGTCTTATGAAACCCAAACAGCCCCTTTCCCTAGCCGATCACCGTCTCCTGGACTTGGTCTGGGAGGCCGAGCCCATCCCCTCCCCCCAGCTGTGCAAGCTGGCCGAGAAACAGCTGGGATGGAAGCGCACCACCACCTACACGGTCATCAAGCGCCTGTGTGACAAGGGGTGCCTGAAAAACGAAGCTACCATCGTCACCTCCCTAGTGGACAAAACAACCGTCCAGCAAGCTGACGGGCAGGAGGTCCTGCAGCGCTCCTTCGGCGGCTCCCTGCCCAACTTCCTGGCCGCCTTCCTCCGGGCCGGCACCGTCAGCGACCAGGAGGCCGCCGAAATCGAAAAGATGCTAGAGGAGTATAAGCAGACCCATTGACCCCCTGGAAAGGAGATTACAATGGAACACTGGATCCAAACTCTGCTGACCATGACCGCCACAGCGGCGGTAGCGGCGGCGGCCGTGATGATTTTACGGCTGCTCCTGAAAAAGGCCCCCCGGTGGATCACCTGCTGCCTTTGGCTGGTGGTCTTCCTGCGGATGGTCTGCCCCACAGGGCTCTCCCTGCCGGTGAGCTTGGTGCCCCAGGGTGTTTCCGGGGGCGCTTATGTGGCCCAGGTCCTGCCCGACACTACCCAGGCCGCGCTGGAAGAAACCCTCCCCCTCTCCTCCGATGATTCTGCCCAGGCCACCCCTGCCGCGCAGACAGCGCCCGCTGCGCCCGGAAACACCCCCGCATGGCCTGGGGTGCTTATGGGGCTTTGGGGGCTGGGCGTGGCGGCCACCCTGCTCTGGGCCGCCCTGTCCTATGGCCGCCTCCGGCGGCGGATTGCCGACGCCGTCCGCATAGAGGGCAACCTCTATGAAACCGACCGGATCGACACCCCCTTTGTTTGCGGCTTCTTCCGGCCCCGCATTTACCTGCCGGTGGGGCTGGATGCGACAGACCGGCAGTATGTTCTGCTCCATGAGCGGGCCCACATTCGCCGGCGGGACCACCTGGTAAAACCCCTGTTTTATCTGGCCCTGTGTGTCCACTGGTTTAACCCCGTGCTGTGGCTGGCCTACCGGCTCCTCTGCCGGGACATTGAGACCGCCTGCGACCAGGCTGTCATCCGTTCCCTGGACAAACCCGGCACCGCCCAGTATGCCGCCGCCCTGCTTCACTTGGGGCGCAAGCCGTCTTTGCCCAACGCCGTTCCCCTGGCCTTTGGGGAGGAAGACGCCAAGGGGCGAATCCGCTCGGTGCTCTCTTACAAAAAACCCGCCCTTTGGCTGGTGTTGGTGGCGGCGGTAGCTTGCCTTGCCGCCGGGGTTCTGCTGCTGGGAAACTCCAACCAGCAGATGGAGGGCCATAAGATCGCTTCCTCCGTTTTCCTCTCCTCCGGCGACAGCGCCTCGCTCCCCCAAGATCTGCAGCGGGAGCTGCTGGCTCTGTGCACCCAATACGAAGGGGACAAAACCGAGGCCCCTGACCTGGACCCCTTCTCCCATTTCCCCCGTGTTATTCTGTCCACAGACCCCGAGAGGGCAACGGTTTACACGTACGATCTTCTGGAGGACAATGACCAGCTCTACCTGGTGGCCACAGAGCAGAAAAACGGCCATACCCAGAGCACACAGACCTATTCCATGCCTGAGGCCTTCTCCACCGCCTACCAGGCCTGGCAGGAAAAGCTAGAAGACTACCTATGGGTCACCCGTCCAGACGAGCTCTTTTCCAACCGGGGCTATGAGATTCAGAACGAGGATGACGTCTCCGCCCTGCTGGCGCTGCTGGACTTCCCGGTGACATCCGGCGGCTACGAGGCCCAGCTGGATCAGAGCACCAAGCCCTACTCCCTGACCATTACTTTGGAGCGGCCCCCGGTGCTGGAGCAGGATACGGCGCAGCTTCTTTCCTACCTGCGCAGTTGTGCCACAGTTTTCTTCTCCCTGACCGAAGATGTGGACACCATTTCCTGGGCTTCCAGAGACGCCGCCCACCTTCGCAACTATGGGGTGAACGCCATGATGACAGGCCCTGGTCTTGATGATCCGGAGACCTTTCGGGCCGCGTACCAGCAGATGAAGGCGGCCGCTGCCAGCTACACGCTGTCCACAAGAAAATCCGCTTCTTCCACCCGCCAGGTGCTCTATCTCTCCCCTCAGCTGGCCCAGCGGGTTACAGAGATCACCGTGGCAAACGCCCATTACGAGATCTCCTCCTCCCGGTTTGCCCCCACCCCCGCTATGGGCACCGGCACAGAAAACGACTATCCCACGCCCTATTACCAAGCCCTGGACCCCGCCAACGAGGTTCTCTCCGCCTATGGCGTGGATAGCAGCCAGCATACGGGCCAGGCCAGCTGCACTGCGATTCTAAACGTCTACACCCAGGACACCGGCTACCGCATCTACGAGTGGGACGGCGATGTCTTCCTGGCCCACTTCGATCTGACTGACGGCAAAGAAACCTTAGAATATCTCGTTCAGCTGGACATCTAACCCAACAAACCCTCAGAAAGGAGGCCACAATGGCACATTGGACGCAAACCCTGCTGACCATGAGCTTGTCTGCTTCCCTGGTGGCTCTGGTGGTGATGGCAGTTCGGTTTTTTCTGCCCAAGCTTCCCCGGGCGCTGGTCTGCCTGCTGTGGCTGGTGGTCTTCTTCCGCATGGTCTGCCCGGTGAGCTTTCAGCTGCCGGTGAGCCTCATTCCCCAGGGGGTGGCAGACGGCTCTGCGGCCCAGCTTGTGCTGGATTCCTCCGACTCCGTCTCGGCCAGTGACCCGGCAACCGAGGGCGCTGCCAGCCCGGAGGCTGCTAACCCGGCCTCTGCTGGGGACGGTCCCTCCGACGATCTGCCCGAAGTCAGCGCAGCCGCCCCTGGGGCGGATCCCCTTCCGGTTTCGCAGCCCCTGGGGCCCAAAGTGGTCTTTGGCATCTGGGGGGCGGGGACCCTGCTGGCCCTGGCCTGGGCGGGGCTCTGCTACCACCGTTTCCGCCGGCGCACCGCCGAGGCGGTGAAGACAGAGGACAAGGTCTATGAGACCGACCAAATTCCCTCCCCCTTTGTTTTGGGCATGTTCCGGCCCAAGATCTACCTCCCCGCAGGGCTGGACCCCCAGGACCGCCACTATGTGCTCCTCCACGAGCAGGCCCACCTGCGGCGGCGAGACAACCTGACCAAGCCCCTGGCCTATCTGATTGTCTGCTTCCACTGGTTTAACCCCATTTTGTGGGCCGCCTACCGGCTGCTGTGCCTGGACATTGAGACCGCCTGTGACCAGGCCGTCCTGAGGCAGTTTCCCCGGGGCCAAGGGGACGACACCGCCGCCTATGCCGCCGCCCTGCTCCACCTGAGCCGGGAACCGGGGGTGCCCAGCGCCGTCCCCCTGGCCTTTGGGGAGGAGGACGCCAAAGGGCGCATCGAGGCCCTGCTCCAGTACAAGCGCCCGGCGGTTTGGGTCTTTGCCACGGCCCTGACGGCCTGTCTGCTGGCGGCAGTGTGTTTGGCGGCCAACCCCACGAAAGGAATCCACCATCTGAGCTGGCACACCTTCTCCCAGGGGGCGGTCATCTCCCAGGGGGAGCCCGTCCCCCTGCCAGAGGAGCTGCTCGACGATGCCCTGGATATGCTGCGGGCCACCAAGCACAGTGCTTACACCCCCTGCGAGGACCCAGGCCTGCCCGAGGGCACCCTGGTTCTCTCCCGGGAGAAAGGAGACCTGGAATACCGGCTGATCTCCACCCACGCCGACACCGCCTATCTGGTCCAGATCCGCCACGAAAAGGCGGGGGATACCTATCGCGCCGCCCAGCTGGATGGAAACCTGACCCATTACAGAAAAAACCTTCGCAACACGGTCTACCGCCGCTGGGTCACCTGGTGGGGCAGTGTGGAACCCCTGCTTTCCGCCCCCTCTGCCGACGCCCTGTACGCCATGGCCCCGTCCTCCGGCGAAGATCTGGCCGGCTGCGCTGCGCTGCTGGACCAGCTGGGGGTCCGGGAAGCACTGGGCCCCTATGAACTCTCCCTCCAAAGGGAGCCCGATGGAGAGACGACGCTGGTCCTGGCCTTGGAGCAGACTCCTGCAGACTTCACCCAGGCCCAGAAGCGAGACAGTTTCCTCAACGGCCAAGGGCCCATGTTCCTGGCCCTGGTCCCCGACCTCTACTATCTGGCCTGGTATTCCCTAGACAGCAACGTGGGCGCCCGCATCAGCCGCCACAGTCTGCTCCCCTACGAAGAGCCGTATTCGTTAGAGCAGTTCCGCTTCCTTTACCCCCAGCGTCACCTGTGGTGGTGGCACACCCTGTCCTCCCCAAATATCACGGTTTTCTGCCCCACTCTGTCGGCCATGTACCACCCCGCCTATTCCGTTTCCCATGTGATTTATCCCGCCGGAGCTTACTCCTACACAGACCCCTTCAACGAGTTTTTCTTTGTTTCGGACCTGGGGTTTGCCAAAACAGGGAGAGGCTCCCTGAGCTTCACCGCCGTTCGCACCCCCCTGGCAGACACGTCTCTCCCCAACCCAGACGATCCCTCCACGGACCTGCTGGACGGCCGCACCGTCCAGGCCGCCTGGTATTTCCACGCAGAAGCGGTGGCCGGGGCCCCGGTGCCCGATCCATGGACCCAGAAGGACACCGGCTACCGGCTTTATGAGACCGAGGACGGTCCCTATCTGGCCCGCTGGAGTCCCGCCGACGGCGCAGGCTGGACGCTGGACTATGTTCTCAAGCTAAAGGAGAAAGCCCTCTCCTTTGACAGCAGCAGCGGTATCAGCTTTTATGATGAGTATATGGATCCCTTCACGGAATCCTTAGATCTCTATCACCAGGAAGGAGACTAATATGAACCCCATTTTCCAAACGCTTCTCACCATGACCGCCACCGCCTCAGTGGTTGCCCTGGCCGTCATGGTCCTGCGGCTGCCCCTGAAAAAGGCCCCCCGGTGGATCACCTGCTGCCTGTGGGTGGTGGTCTTTCTGCGGATGGTCTGCCCGGTGAGCTTTTCCCTGCCGGTGAGCCTGGTGCCTGCCTCCATCGCCCAGGGGACCTATCTCCAAATCCCCGCCGCCCAAGAACCGGCTCCCTCGGGCCAGACCCCCGTCCAGGCGGAGGTCTCCTCCCCGGTGGTTGCTCCGGCGGACATGGCGCCCGGGCAGGCGTCTGCGCCGGAAACGGCCCAGGCGGCCCCATCCCTTTCCTGGCCGGCTGTCGCCACCGGCCTCTGGCTGGCGGGGAGCGCGGGGATGCTGCTCTGGGGGCTGGTCTCTTACCTCCGCCTGAAGGGGCGGCTGGCTGAGGCGGTGCTCTTCCGGGACAACATCTATGAAAGCGACCGGATTGACGGGCCCTTTGTCTGCGGCTTTGTCCATCCCTGCATTTACCTTCCCACGGGCATGGCCGCCAGCGACCGGCGGTACGTTCTGCTCCACGAAGAGGCCCACATCCGCCGGCGGGACCATCTGGCCAAACCCCTGGCCTGGCTGGCCCTGTGCCTGCACTGGTGGAATCCCCTGCTGTGGCTGGCCTACCAGCTGCTGTGCCGGGACATTGAGTCCGCCTGCGACCAGGCCGTCATCCGTTCCTTTGACACCGACCACACGGTCCAGTATGCCACCACCCTTCTCCGCCTGGGCCGCAAGCCGACCCTGCCCCGGGCCGTCCCCCTGGCCTTTGGGGAGGAAAACCCCAAGGGACGCATCCAGCACGTGCTGCGCTATAAGCACCCCGGTCTTTGGGTCGTTGCCATCGCCCTGGTGGTCTGCGTGGTGGCCGGCGTCCTGATGCTGGCCAACCCCGGAAAGCAGGGGGCGCAGCTGGAGGGGGTGTCCATCACCGAAAGCACCGTCCAGCTCCGCCGCGTCGCCATCCCCCTGCCAGACGAGCTCCGGCAGGACCTGGTGGACCTGGTAAAGGCCTATGACCAGGAGGACTACGCCTCCCTGGAGAGCTACACCCCCGCCGACGGCGCCCTCTGCCTCTCTGACCCCAACGGGGGGACCCAGTTCTACTTGGAGGCCGCCGGGACCCAAGCCCAGCTGGTCCGGATCAATCACGACGGCTATTCCTCCACCCGGAAGGTCTCCCTGCTGGACGAGGGCTTCCTCACCGACCAGCGGTGGCTGGACTTCCAGAGCAGCTTGGACACCTACCTTTCCACCGATTGGGCCCAGGCGGTCTATCAGTGCAAGACCCCCTACATCGGGGATGCCTCCGCCTGTCAGGCCCTGTTGGAGGCCCTGCACGTCTCCCAGGCGGTGGGACCCTATACCATCTCTCTGCAAACGGAGGCGGAGCCCTACGGGATCACCTTGCAGTTTTCAGAAACCCTTTCCCAGGACCAAGCCCTCTACGTCCGTGACTACTTGACCTTCTGCGGCACAGTCTTCCTGGATCTAGTGGAAAACGCCGGCCTGTTCCAGTGGGAGCTCCCTATGGTGGGCCAGGACACACCCCTGGTTTCCTTTGTGGACGGCGCCCTCTACCAGGCGGAAACGGAGACGGAATTCATGGCCACCTGGTCCAGCGCCTACGGATACTGGATGAAGGACAGCTCCCCCATCCAGACATCCCAAGGGCAGAGCACTTATTCCATCGGTGAGATCCTCTACTGGGCCAGAGAGGATGACCCCCAGCTCTACCTCCCCAGCAGCTCCTTCGTCCTCCAATCCGGCCAGTTCACCGCCACCATGCGAAACGGGCTTCTCTCTTCTATGCCCACATCAGAGGACTTCCCTTCCCCCTCTTACCGCAGTCTGCCTTTGTCTCGCCTGGAGGAATTTCCCGGGCTGAAAGACCTCGTGCCCAGCACCGATTCCAGCCTCGCCTTCTACCAGATCTGTGACAGCCAAGGGCAGGAAACCCATTACTACTGCCTGTTGGGGCAGTCCATTTACCTCGCCCACACCGACCCCGGTGACCCCCAGAGCGTGGACTACGTAGTTCGTCTGGCAACCAGCCCGGCGGAGGGCCAGCCCCAAGTCACCGCCGGCACCTATCGGGAGGCCAAGGTCCTCTATCTCTCTTCCAGCGCCTCCCCCGGCATCAACACCCCCAACGAGATGCTGGACACCACCTACTCCGGCAGCACCTATGAGATCCAGCCCACCCTGTTTTCCGCCCGGCTGGTGAACCTCCTCAGCTCCGCCTATCCCGAGACCGAAACCCTGGAAAATCCCCGCTATGAGGTCCGTCCCCTTTCCGACCTTCCCCTCCAGCAGGGCCTTCTCCAGCAGCTGGCAGAGGCCCTGGGGCTGGACGGGGACCCGTCCAGCCAGAAGGTCCTGTGGATCTGTGACAGCCAGGGCCAGGAGGCAGGCTACTGCCTCTATCCCCAGGGGGACACCCTGTACCTGGCCCACCTGGTTCAGGGGGTGGATGGGGACTTTACCCTGGCCTATCTGTTCCAGCTGGCAGCGGAGACAGACGCCTCCTAATGCCCTGGCCCCTTTCACCAAAAAACGCGGTTTGAGCAAATCACTCAAACCGCGTTTTTTCAATGCTTTTCTCACCGGAACTGCCCCGTCTTGGGCAGCTCCGCCTGGCGCTTGGCCTCCTTCCTCTCGTAAGAGGCCGGGGTGCGCCGGTAGAAAATTTGGTTGTCCTCCATATAGGCCTCCAGATACCCCAACCCCCGCAGGTAGTTGATGTAGGCCAGGGCGGAGGCCTCAAAGTAAGACAGGTCCCGCAGGCTGCCGGCGTTGATGTGATACTGCCGGCAGATGGCCGAGGCCAACAGCTTGGGGGTGGTGTACTCCCCCACCAGGTCCAGCAGGTCCAGCATCCGCTCGGCGAAGAACCGGGCCTCCATATCGATGAGGGGGAGGATCTCGTCATAGACCCCGAAGTGGGCCACAATGAACTTATCCGCCGGCTCGGTGCGCATCTTCCGCATGGAGTCCAGATAGTCCCGGACGCAGAAGGCGTAGGGGAACTTGGAGTGGTGGAGGGTCCGCCCGGTCATCATGGCGTCCCCCAGGTACAGGACGTTGTCCGGGGTGCGCACGCAGATGTGGTCCACCGTGTGGCCGGGGGTGCGGATGATGTCGAAGTCGGCCCCACAGAAGGTGATCTTCTCCTCCCCGGGCAGGATGATCCGGTCGGCCAGACAAGGGGTGCCGTTCAGGGCCGGGGAGGCCACCACGTCCTCTGGGGACATGAGATAGTTGGTGATGTTCAGGCCCAGATAGGTCATCTGGTGGCCCGCCTCCCCCAGGGACATGGCCAGCTGGGTGCCATAGGTCTGCTTCAAATAGGCCACGTTGCCCATGTGGTCGATGTGGGCATGGCTGCAAATCACCCCCACGGGGGTGAGGCCGGCGGCCTGCAGGCTGGTTTCCAGATCCTCCCGCTGCTCGGCCAGGCCGGTGTCCAGCAGGATGCAGTGGTGGTCATCCACTTTGTAAAAGGGGATGAGCTCCCAGCTTTTCAGCACCCAGGTGCTGCCCTTCACTTGCTCGATTTCCATGGTGGTTTCCTCCTTGCTTACCATACCCGTTCCGCGGGAGAGGCTTCCTCCCCCACTCGCCGGGCGCCGGTGATCCACAGGCTGCCCAGGACCACATCCCCCCGATAAAGGACCGCCAGCTGGCCGGGGGTGGGAGCCCGGGCGGGGGCCAGCAGCGCCAGGCGGCCCCCGGTGCCCTGGGGATAAAACCGGGCGGGGGTCTCCTGCTTGGAGTGGCGCAGGCGGACGGTGACTTCCTCCCCCGGGGCCAGGGGCGCCAGGGCGTTCAGGTCCTCCCCCCAGACGGTGTCCGCCATCAGGTCGGTGCCGTCGGAGAGGACCACGGTGTTGTCCTCCGGCCGGATGGCCGACACGAACAGCCGGTGCTCTGCCGGGATACCCAGCCCCCGCCGCTGGCCGATGGTATAATGATGAATGCCCTTGTGGCGGCCCAGCACCCGGCCGGACTTGTCCACAAAGTCCCCCGGGGGCGGGGTGGTGCCCCGCCGGTCTAACCAGGCGGCATAGTCCCCGTCGGGGATGAAGCAGATCTCCATGCTGTCGGGCTTTTCCGCCACGGGGATGCCGAAGTCCCGGGCCAGCTGGCGGACCTGGGTCTTTTCATAGCCCCCGATGGGGAAGAGGATCCGGGGCAGCCAGGCCTTGGGCAGCCGGGCCAGCATGTAGGCCTGGTCGTTGGTGTGGGCCCCCCGGCACAGGCAGGGGGCCCCATTCTCTCCGGTCTCGATGCGGGCATAGTGGCCAGTGGCCACAAAGTCCGCCCCCACCGCCTGGGCCCGGCGGAAGAGGGCGGGAAATTTCACGGTGGGGTTACAGCGGGCGCAGGGCAGAGGGGTCCGGCCGGACAGGTAGTCCCGCTGGAAGGGGCCCATGACCTCCTCCTCCAGCTCCCGCCGGATGTCCCCGGCGGAAAAGGGGATGCCAAAGGCCTCCGCCACCTGCTGGGCGTCCTCCCGGCCCCCCAGGCCGATGTCTAGCCAGTGGCCGTAAACGGTGTAGCCCGCCTGCTGTAACAGCCGGGCGGCCACGGCGGAGTCCACCCCGCCGGAGAGGCCCAGCACCACAGACTTATTCCCCATGGCGGGCCTCCTTGGGTGCCACCGCCGGGGCGCCGCTCCGTTCGATCAGCTCCAGTTGGCCGCTGTCTATGAGGTACTCCACATAGGGCCGGATGTACCGCTCCAAATGAAGCCCCCGGGCGGGGTGGCCCACGGGTAGGTCCATGGCGGTGACCACGGCGGCGTAAAACTGGCTGTAGGTCATGGGCTCTGTCACCAGGGCGGCACAGGCCGCCAGCTGGCCCTGGATATGGTCGATGTTCTGCCGGGCCAGCTCCGCCACAGATCCATAGACAATCCCCTTGTGGCAGAAAATGTAGGCCGCGCAGGTGAGCCCGGCCATGATCTCCTTGCTGCGCAGGTCGTCGGCCATGTCAAAGACGAAGGGGACCATGGCGTCCTTTAGCACATCCTCGGTCATCAGGGTGTCCCCGGCGAAGCAGACGTTGTCGGGGGTGACGATGCAGACGTGGTCCGGGGAGTGGCCGGGGGTGTGGACAATGCCCAGCTTCACCCCACAGAAGTCGATCTCCCCCTCCTCCAGGCCGATGACCCGGTCCACAGGGCAGATCAGGTTTTGCAGCCGCGGGATGGTGCGGATCATGCCCATGGTGAAGTTAAACAGGTGGTTTTTCAGGCTCTCCTCATTGCGCACGATGTCGGCCTCCAGCTGGGGCAGGCAGACCTGGGCGCCGTAGGTTTCCCGGAAATACTTGCTGGTCTCGTGGTGGTCATAGTGCATGTGGGTGCAGACCACCCCCACTGGGGTGAGGCCGGCGGCGGACAGGGCCTCTTCGATGCCCGCCCGCAGCTTGGTGCTGCCGGGGTCCAGCAGGAGGCAGGTTTTCTCGTCGATCTGATAGACCCCCACCAGCTGGGGGCCCTCCAGAACCCAGGTGTTTCCTGTTACGTTGGTCAGTGTCATCGGTGCGCTCCCCCTTGGTCTCGTCGCTCTAAATAGATCATCAGGGCGGCCACGTCCGCCGGGGAGACCCCGGAGATCCGGGAGGCCTGACCCAGGTTCAGGGGCCGAATGTCGGCCAGCTTCTGCCGGGCCTCCAGGCGCAGGCCCTCCAGGTTGGGGTAGTCTATGTCCTGGGGGAGGGTTTTCCCCTCCAGCCGGCGCATTTCCTCCACCTGGCGCTGCTGCCGGGCGATGTAGCCCTCGTATTTCAGGGAGATCTCCACTTGCTCGGTGACGGTCTTCGGCAGGGCCGGACGCTCTGGGTCCAGGGGCGCCAGGTCCTCGTAGGACAGCCGGGGCCGGCGGAGCAGGTCGGCCAGCCGGAGGCTGTTTTTGGCCGGGGGCTCCCCTTTCCCTTCCAGCAGGGCGTTGAGGGCCGGCGTGACCGCCACGCCGCTGTGCTCCAGGCGGCGGACCTCTCGCTTCACTTGTTCATATTTTTCCAATACCTTTTCATATCGGGCCCGGCTCACCAGGCCGATTTCGTACCCCACCGGGCACAGGCGCTCATCGGCGTTGTCCTGGCGGTGGAGCAGGCGGTATTCCGTCCGGGAGGTCATCATCCGGTAGGGCTCGTTGGTTCCCTTGGTCACCAGGTCGTCGATGAGGACCCCAATGTACCCCTGGCTCCGGTCCAGAATGAGGGGGGGACGGCCCAAGAGCTTCAACGCAGCGTTGACCCCCGCCACAAAGCCCTGGACGGCGGCCTCCTCATAGCCTGAGGAGCCGTTAAACTGGCCCGCCCCGTAGAGGCCCGCCACCTTTTTGTGCTCCAGGGTGGGCAGCAGCTCCGTGGGGTCCACGCAGTCGTACTCGATGGCGTAGGCCGGCCGGGTCATCTCCGCCTGCTCCAGCCCCGGCAGGGTGTGGAGCATTTGCAGCTGCACATCCTCGGGGAGGGAGGAGGAGAAGCCCTGAATGTAGATTTCCTCCGTGTCCAGCCCCATGGGCTCCAGAAACAACTGGTGCCGGGGCTTGTCCGCAAAGCGGACCACCTTGTCCTCAATGGAGGGGCAATACCGGGGCCCCACCCCCTCGATGACCCCGGAGAACAGGGGGGAGCGGTGGAGGTTGGCCCGGATGATCTCGTGGGTCTTCTCGTTGGTATAGGTGATGTGGCAGCACACCCGGTTGGGGGCGGGCTTCTCGTTTTCAAAGGAGAAGGGGATGGCATCCTCGTCCCCCACCTGGCACTCCAGCTGGGAGAAGTCGATGGACCGGGCATTGACCCGAGGGGGCGTGCCCGTTTTGAACCGGCGCAGGGTGAGGCCGGCCTCCAGCAGGCTTTGGGTGAGCTCGTTGGCCCCAAACATGCCGTCGGGGCCGCTCCACTTGGTCACCTGGCCCACAATGGTCTTGCCGCCCAGATAGGTTCCCGAGCAGATGACCACCGCCTGGGCCCGGTAGATGGCCCCCGTGTCCGTCTGGACCCCGGTGACGTGGCCATCTTGGGTGAGGACCTTGGTGACCTCCCCCTGTTTCACCCACAGGTTTTCCTGGCGCTCCAGGGTGTGCTTCATAATCTTTTGATACTCCCGCCGGTCGGCCTGGGCCCGGAGGGAGTGGACAGCGGGGCCTTTGCCCCGGTTGAGCAGGCGGTACTGGATGCAGGCCCGGTCGGCAGCTTTTCCCATCTCCCCTCCCAAAGCATCCAGCTCCCGGACCAGGTGGCCCTTGCCGGTGCCGCCGATGGCGGGGTTGCAGGGCATGTTGCCCACGGCGTCTAGGTTGATGGTGAAGCACACCGTCTTCAGCCCCAGCCGGGCGCAGGCCAGCGCCGCCTCAATGCCCGCATGGCCGGCCCCCACCACCGCCACGTGGTAGGAGCCGGCCTCGTATGTCATAGTCTCTTGGATGATCTGTTCTTCCATCTTGTTCTCCTGTCACAGCTTACAGCAGCAGTTGCTCCACCAAAAAGACCACCACGCAGCCTGAAGCGGCCACCAGGAAGAGGTTGCCACTGAACCAGGCCACCAGCACTCCCACCACCAGGGCCGCCACGCCAGACCAGATGCTGTCGGTGGCATGGACGATGGCAGGGAAGGTCATGGCCGCCAGGGTCACATAGGGCACGTAGTACAAAAAGGAGCGGAGGAACTGGTTCTTAATCTCCCGCCGAATAAGGGTCAGGGGGAGGACCCGGATAAGGTAGGTCACCAGGGCCACAATGGCGATATAAATATAAGTGTTATGCTCCATGCTCTTCCGCCTCCTTGTCCTGGTCCTTCACGGGGAAGAGGAGGGCCGCCCCGCTGGAGATGACCACGGTCAGAATAATCAGCCGGGTGCCCGAGGCGATCTGGGCGAAGAAGGGGATGCACTCCAGCAGGAAGCTGGCGGCCATGGAGACCACCACCACCCCCAGAATCACCTTGCTCTTTCGGGAGGCAGGGATGATAACTGCCAGGAACATGCCGTACAGGCCCACGCTCAGGGCGCTGACCGCGTTGGCGGGCAAAACGTTCCCCACGGAGGTGCCCAAAAAGGTCCCCAGGGCCCAGCCAGGCATGGCAATGGCCATCATGCCGAAGTAATAGAAGGGGTTGATTTTCCCCTCCTCGGCGATGGCCATGCCGAAAATCTCGTCGGTGACGGTAAAGCCAATGGTCATCCGGTGCCAGAGCTTGGCGTTGGCGGGAAGCTTTTGGCTTAAGGAACAGGACATGAGGATGTACCGGGCGTTGGTCACCGCCTCCAAAATGGCGATCTCCAAATACCCTCCCTGGGCGGCCATCAGGGTGAAGGCGGCATACTGGCCCGCCGAGGCGTTCACCAGCAGGCTGGTCAGGGTAGCCTGAAAGGCGCTCAGCCCCGCATTTCTGGCGGTGATGCCCATGGTGAACGCCACCGCCAGATACCCCAGGGAGATGGGAATGCCCACACGCAGGCCCCGGGTAAATTGTTTGGTGTTCATGCTCTGTGACTTCTTTCTCTATGGTTTTCTCCCTTGGCGGGCAGCGGAAGGGGGCGCAGGCTGTCCGCGCCCTCCCTTCCGGCCTTTCTCAGCTCAGCACCACCAGGGGCACATCTGGCCGGTTGAACAGCCGGAAACAGGGGAATTGGTTCCCCAGCCCCCGGGAGACCACCATCTGGCCATAGGACAGGTCGTACAGCCCCGCCGTGTAGTGGGGCAAAATCTCCCGCTTGGGCCCCACCAGGCCGTCGGTACCAGGCAGGCGGATGAGGCCCCCATGGGCATGACCGGCCAGGGTCAGATCCACCTGGGCCTGGGCATATTGTTCATAGTGATTGTTTCGGTGGCTGAGCAGGAGCTCGTAAACGTCCCCTTGCTCCTGGCGGACCTGGTCGGCCAGCTCTGCCACCGTCTTTTGATCGGCGTAGCCGTTGCTGTCCTCGGCCCCCAGCAGGGCAATGCGGTCGCCTCCCTGCTCCAGCATCACATAGTCATTGGACAGAACGTGGACGCCGCAGTCCTCCAGCAGCTCTTCCAGCTGGGGGACCACCCCGGCGGCCCACTCGTGGTTGCCGGTGACGTAATAGGTGGGGGCAATGGCTGCCAGCCCCTCTGCCACTGGGGGGATCATCTCGATCTGCTGGGGCTCATGGAGGATATCCCCCACCACAGCGATCATATCTGGCTCCAGGTCCTGGACAAAGTCCAGCAGCTTCTCATTCCCCTCCCCAAACTCTTTGGCATGGAGGTCGGAGATGACGGCGATCCGATAGCCGGCAAAACCATCGGGGGCGGACGCCACCTGGATGGTCTCGCTGGACAGGCCATTTTGCTGCCACCAGAACCACCCCACCAGCACGGCCAGCACCAGAACCGTGGACAGCAGCCGGCTTAAGCACCCCCGGCGGCGGCGCTTCCGCCGGGGCGGGGCGTAGCGCTGGTTCCAATCTGATTCCTTAATCATGGTCAATATAGAAGGGCTTCATGAGGCTTTTCTGCTCTGTGGAGTCCTTTTGCCGGCTCTTAGGGGGCTCCGGCCGGGGCGGAATGCGGCCCCGGCTCCGGTTGGACCGGGCAGGGTTGCGGCTTTGGGCTGCGTCTCCCTTTTTCACCGGGGCGGGGGCCCCCTTCTTGGGGCTCTTCCGGTGGTGGGCCGCCTGGGCGGCCTTAGGTGCCTTCTCCGGGGCCAGGGGCTTTGGCGCCTGGCTCTGCTTCTCCTGCTTGCCCTTGGGGTGCTTGCTGTGGGTTCCATGGGGCTTATAGTAGTGGTAGACAGGCTTGGCCGCCAGCAGGCGGGCGGTGGCGTCCATGATGACATCCCCCTCCAGGGGGTTCCGGTGCTGGAAGGAGACCGGGGCGGCCTCCGACGGTTGGGATGCCAGGAAGTCCTCCAGGTTTCCCAGGTTCTGCTTGCCGTGGGGAAAGGTCCGCCGGGGCTTTTCCTTCTTTTCCACAGGGGGCTCTGGGATGCTCTCCTGGGGCTGGACAGGCTGGAGCTGCTCCGGGGCCTTTTTCTTCTTTTTCGTGCGCTTTTTCTTAGCCGGGGCGGGGGCAGGCTCCTCTCCCTGGGCAGGGGGCTGGGCCTGGGCCGCTGCCTGGGCGGCGGCTTTTTGGGCGGCCTTTTCTGCCGCCTCCTTTTTCCGGGCGGCGTTTTTCTCCCGGGCGGCCCGGCGGGCCTCGGCGTCCTCGGGGTTCACGATCCGGCCCTTGGCGTCCTTCAGGGGGACCTCAAAGACCTCCATGGGGTAGTTATGCTCCCGCCGGGGGATGGGCTTTTTCAGCAGTTTTTCAATGTCCCGCAGCATGGGGATCTCCCCATAGTCGCAGAAGGAGATGGCGGTGCCGCCCCGCCCGGCCCGGCCGGTGCGGCCGATGCGGTGGATGTAGGTCTCGGGGACCTCGGAGAGGTTGTAGTTAAACACATA
This sequence comes from Evtepia sp., assembly GCA_048184675.1. Taxonomy (GTDB): domain Bacteria; phylum Bacillota; class Clostridia; order Oscillospirales; family Oscillospiraceae; genus Evtepia. The sequence goes on from DBEYYM010000083.1 coordinate 15,737, forward strand.
GGCCAGCTCCTCAATGTCCAGCCCCCGGGCGGCGATGTCTGTGGCCACTAGGACGGGGATCTCCCCGGCCTTAAACTTCCGCAGGCTCTCCTGGCGGGCCGTCTGGGATTTGTTGCCGTGGATGGCCGCGGCGGGGACCCCCTTGCGGGTGAGATCCCGGGCCACCTTATCTGCCCCGTGCTTGGTGCGGGTGAAGACCAGGGCATTTTTCACCCCCTCCTGCTCTAAAATTTCCAGCAGAAGGGTTGTCTTGTTCTTCCGGTCCACCAGGCAGACCTCCTGGCGGATGATCTCCACTGGGGAGGACACCGGCGCGGCGGCCACCTTCACCGGGTCGTGGAGGAGGGCGTCCACCAGGTCCAAAATCTCCGGCGGGAGAGTGGCGGAGAAAAACATGGTCTGTTTCTTTTGGGGCAGGAGCTTAATGACCTTCCGCACATCATGGATAAAGCCCATATCCAGCATCCGGTCGGCCTCGTCCAAGACGAAGATCTCCACTGTGGACAAATCCAGCAGGCCCTGCCCCGCCAGATCCAGCAGGCGGCCGGGGGTGGCAGTGAGGATGTCCACCCCTCGCTTCAGCCGCTCCACCTGGGGGGCCTGGCCCACGCCGCCAAAAATCACCGTCTCGGTCAGGGGCAGGTTTTTGCCGTAGGCGTGGAGGTTATCGTCAATTTGAATGGCCAGCTCTCGGGTGGGCGTGAGGATCAGGGCCCGGATCCCCTTCTTCCCCCGCGCCTGGGCCAGCCGCTGCAAAATGGGCACCCCAAAAGCACAGGTTTTGCCCGTGCCTGTCTGGGCGCTGCCCAGCACATCCCGGCCGGCGAGCCCCGCCGGGATGGCTTTTTCCTGGATCACTGTGGGGACCTCATAGCCGTAATCGGCCAGGGCCTGCAAAATGGGTTCGGTGATCCCAAGGGATGTAAAGCTTGTCATAAAAAGAACTGCTTCCTTTCCTGCGCCCTCCCTCCGCCGGAGGGCGCTGTGGTTCTATCAAAAAGGCAAATTGCCTCGCGGAGTTCCGCCGAGATGGGCGGAAAATTACATCAGAGTTCCTCTTCCAGGAAGTAGGTGGCCTCCATATCCGCCACCGACAGGGCAAAGGCCAGGGGGTACTTGGCAAAGGCCTTCCCCACCAGGCGGCTGTCCTCAGTGCCCGAAAAACCCATGTGCCAGCGGATGGCCATGGCCTCCTCCCGGGTCAGGCGGACAAAGCCGTTGACCACATAGACCGACTTTTCCCCGTGGCCATAGGGCAGGGGGTCTTCATAGGTAAAGGTGGGCACCTGGGTCCACTTGCCGTCCTCCCCCTTCACGTTTCGGGTGGAGGGCTTGTAGCAGCCGATCTTGCACACGTCGTGGAGCAGGGAGACCAAGGTGATGGACTCCGGGCTATACTCCAGGCCATAGAGGTCTGTGACCCGTTCCCGGGCCAGGTAGTCTGTGAGACAGTGGTACACATTTAAGCTGTGCTCGCACAGTCCGCCGGCATAGGCCCCGTGATACCGGGCCGAGGCCGGGGCGGTGAAAAAGTCACTCTTGTTGGTCAGGTAGTCCAGCAGGGCCTCTGCCCCATCTCGGTGGACATTCTCCCGAAAAATTTCCAAAAATTCTTCTTTTGCCGACATGGCTGTGCTCCTCCTCTGTCTGTTGGCGGCGGAGCGCCGCACTGAATAGTTAATTCTAGCACAAAACCGTTGGTTTTTCACGGGTTTTTCCTGGATTCTGAAAAAAAGAGCGGCTGGCACAAAACCAACCGCTCTTCGGCGTCTATTTCTTTTCAATTTCGCCTTAGCCGGCGTGGGTTTGGGGGCATTCCGCCCGGCGGGCCCTACTTTCGGGCAACGAAGTTCATCAGAAACGTGACCCCCACCAGGATCAAAATCAGGGCGATGATCCCGCCCATAGTGTCCTCCAGGCCGCTCATATCCCCCAAAAAGACCCGCTGCCCCACAGAGAGGATCTCCGCCACCAGGGCCAGGACGCAGCAGCTAAAGCTGGCCACCGTGAACCTTTCCCGGCGGGCGGGCTTGGCCACCCCCACCAGGGGCAGGCCCCAAGCGGCCAGGCCCAGAAGCAGGCTGGCGATGTTCAGGGTTCCGATATTATACCAGGCGGGCATAGGGAGCTCCTTTCTGCGGCAGGTGGTGGAAATATAGCTTTAGGGTATCACAACTGCCGAGGACTTTTGCCAAAAAAGTGTAAATATTTTATAAAGGGCGTCTTAAGAAATGGCCCTTCGGGAGGGGGAAGCCTGCTGTCCTTGCCTGAGAAGGCCACGCGAACCCACAGTACCACCGGCCCTTTCCCGGCCCCTTAAATATCCTCCTCCACCAGGGTCAGGCCGCAGGGATCTCCCTGGGCGTCCAGGTCGATGGTATAGCAGTTGGTTCTGCTGTCGTTGCTGGCGTAGAGCCAGTGGCCGTCGGTGGTAAAATCGGGATAGCGGAAGGGCTGAAGAAGCCGGCGGTTCTCGCCGGTGGTCAGGTTCCAGGCGCCCAGGAAGGCCGCCCGCTGGGATGGATCGGGATTTTCCCAGTCGCCATCGGAGTAATAATAGAGCCAACCATCCACATGGGCCCGGCAATCCATCCACACCCCGTCGCTCTCCTGGGGCACGTCATAGCTCTCACCGCCTTCTGTCAGGAAGAGATTCCCTGTGGGTCTGGGGTCATAGTTGCCGTTCTCGTCCAGGACTTCCCGGGTGGAGTAGCTCACCAGCAGGCCGCCATCCATGGCAGTGACGCCCATCTCCCGGGTTCCCTGGAGGAGAAGGGAGACCCCGTCCTCCTGCAGGTCGTACCAGCAATACATCCCCATCTCCTGCTCCGTTTCCCAGCCGGGGTAGGTAAAGCCCTCTGTGTAGTCCATCCGAACCAGATGGAGGGTGCGCTCTCCCACTGTCAGGGTGCGGTCGCTTCCATCCTGGCCGGGCACGCGGGACAAGACCTCCCCTGTCCGGCTGTCCAGGGTGATGGTATACTCCTCTGTGCCGCTGTAGTAGGTGGCCGTGACGGTGTCTTCCTCCACCGCATTCATCACCATCATGGCGCTCTGGGGGTCCATCCCCAGTGTTTCCGCTACGTCTTCTGCCGAGCGTTCTCCCGTCAGCGCCTCTCCCAGCAGCCCCCAGACATCCGTTTCCTCTGGGGCCGCTTCCGGCTTTGAGGTCTCTACCTGGCCGGGATCGAACAGGAGGACCTCTTCCCGGGTCTCCAGGTCCATCCGCCACAGCTGGTTGGTGGCGCTGTCAATATAATACAGGCCGTGGGAGTTGACCCCCCAGCAGGGGAAGAGCACATTCAGCGCGTGGTCCTTCACCGACACCAGCAGCTCTCTCCCCTCCCCGGGCACATACCGGACCAGGCCCTGGGGCACCCGCACCTGGTTGGGGAGGACAAACCCGCTGCCGGCGTAGGCATAATAGGCATCCTCTTGGATGACCCCCAAATCCCCCTCCAGGCTGTCTGTGGGGTGGCGCACTGGGTAGGTGGAGATCAGCCACACCCCCACGATGGCCGCTAGAATGATTCCGATGACCGTCAGCCGCCAGCGCCAGGTTTTGCGCTTGACCTCTGCCGACTCCAGCACCAGGCTGTCGTCCAATAAATCCAGCATCTCGTAGAATTTTTCGCGGTTCATCCCATGAGCCCCCTTTCCTCCAAATAGCCCCGCAGCCGCTGGCGGGTCCGGAAGAGCTGGGACTTAACCTTGCTCTCGCCAAAGCGGAAGGCCACGCAGAGCTCCCCAATGGAGTCCCCCCAGAAGTAGCGGCGCAGAAAGAGCTGCCGCTCGGTTTTGCTGGCCTTGTTCCGCAAAAAGTCATTGATGGCGTCCATCAGCTCCCGCTGGACCAGCTCGTCCTCCACCGAGGTCTCCGCCGGCAGCACCTCTGCCAGCTCGTCCAGCAGCAGGTTCAGCCGGCTGTCCCGCTTCTGGGCCTGGTTGTGCTCCAGGCGCTTGAGGGCGATGTTCCGGGTGGTTTTGGCCAGATAGGGCAGCAGGTTTTGGGGGCTCGCCGTGGGAACGGCGTTCCACACCGCCAGATAGGCGTCGTTGACGCACTCCTCGGCATCGGAGGTATCTCCCAGCACATTGTGGGCCACTCGATGGCAATAGGCGCCGTATTTTTCCGCCATGGCCGCAATGGCCTGCTGCTCCCGGGCATGGCACAGGGCCAGGATCTCCTGGTCTTTCCATCCCATCCTGCTATCTCTCCTTTCGGTCCCATTCCGGGGTCTTCTTACCCTTATAGACCGGAACGGGCAGGCCGGGGTTGCAGCGGCGGGGGAACTTTCTGGGGTTCTTCTGCTGTTTGGGCCCAGATCACCCGCCCCCTGCAAGGGCAAAAAGACCCGGGCGAAACCGCCCGGGTCTTCTTTTGTCACTCATCCAGCTTGAGCACCGCCATAAAGGCCTCGGTGGGGAGCTGGACGGTCCCCAGGGTGCGCATTTTCTTTTTGCCTTCCTTCTGCTTTTCCAGCAGCTTTTTCTTTCGGGTGATGTCGCCGCCGTAGCACTTGGCCAGCACGTCCTTGCGCATGGCCTTTACGGTCTCCCGGGCGATGATCTTGCCGCCGATGGCCGCCTGGACGGGGACCTCGAAGAGCTGGCGGGGGATGTTCTCCTTGAGCTTTTCGCAGATCTTCCGGGCCCGGCCATAGGCCTTTTCCCGGTGGACGATGAAGGACAGGGCGTCCACCTGCTCCCCGTTGAGGAGGAGGTCCACCTTCACCAGGTCCGAGGGGCGGTAGTCCAAAAATTCATAGTCCAGGGAGGCGTAGCCCTTGGTCCGGGCTTTCAGGGCGTCGAAGAAGTCGTAGATGATCTCGTTCAGGGGCATGTGGTAGTGGATTTCCACCAGGTTGGTGTCCAGGTACTGCATGTCCTTAAACTCCCCCCGCCGCTCCTGGCACATGGGCATGATGTTGCCCACATAGTCCGGGGGGGCGATGATGGAGGCCTTCACATAGGGCTCCCGCTGCTCGGCGATCACCGAGGGGTCGGGGTAGTTGTGGGGGTTATCCACCCGGACCTCGCCGCCGTCGGTTTTGGTGACCTCGTAGATGACGTTGGGCAGGGTGGTGATGAGATCCAGGTCAAACTCCCGCTCCAGCCGCTCCTGGATGATCTCCATATGGAGCATGCCGAGGAAGCCGCACCGGAAGCCGAAGCCCAGAGCGGCGGAGGTCTCGGGCTCAAAGGTCAGGGAGGCGTCGTTGAGCTGGAGCTTTTCCAGGGCGTCCCGCAGGTCGGGGTACTTGGAGCCGTCCTCGGTGTAAATGCCGCAGTAGACCATGCTCCGGGCAGGGCGGTAGCCGGGCAGGGGCTCGGCGGCGGGGTTGTCCACAGTGGTGATGGTGTCGCCCACCTGGGTGTCCTTCACGTTTTTGATGGAGGCGGTGAGATAGCCCACCTCTCCGGCGGAGAGGACCTTGCAGGGCTCCAGCTTGGTGGGCAGCAGGTGGCCGATCTCCACCAGGCCATACTGGGCGCCGGAGGCCATCATCTGCACGGTCTGATCCAGGGTGAGGGTTCCTTCCATCACCCGGAAGTAAACCACCACACCCCGGTAGGCATCGTATTGGCTGTCGAAAATCAGGGCCTTAAAGGGGGCCTTGGGGTCTCCCTGGGGGGCGGGGACGTGGTGGACCACATCCTCCAGCACCGCCTGGATGTTGATGCCCATTTTGGCGGAAATCTCAGGGGCGTTGGCGGCCTCCAGGCCGATGACGTTCTCCACCTCTTCCTTCACCCGGGCCGGGTCAGCGGCGGGCAGGTCGATTTTGTTTACCACTGGGCGGATCTCCAGGTCGTGCTCCATGGCCAGGTAGGTGTTGGCCAGGGTCTGGGCCTCCACCCCCTGAGAGGCGTCCACCACCAGCACCGCCCCCTCACAGGCGGCCAGGGAGCGGGAGACCTCGTAATTAAAGTCCACGTGGCCCGGGGTGTCGATGAGATTCAGGGTATAGGTCTCCCCATCCAGGGAATCATACTGGATGGTCACAGCCCGGGCCTTAATGGTGATGCCCCGCTCCCGCTCCAGGTCCATGTTGTCCAGCAGCTGGTTTTCCATCTCCCGCTCAGGCACGGCGTTGCACAGCTCCAGCAGCCGGTCAGCCAGGGTGGACTTCCCGTGGTCAATGTGGGCGATGATAGAAAAATTGCGAATTTTGCTTTGGTCGGTCATAGATCCAATCCTCCTTCGGAAAACCCGCCTTCGGCCCGGCGGCGCCCACAAGCGGTTTGCCCCCAGGCAAGCCCTTGGCGCGGCCGAATTCATATTGGCGGAACTGATACAAATGATCGGGTTCGGCCGTTAGCCCTCTTCCCCCTTACCCAGCTGCTTGCTCATCTGGCCAGCCAGCCGGCGAAACAGGAGGCCCAGGGCGGGCTCCCGGCGGCACAGGTCCACGCAGACCTCGCTGATGGCATCGGCCGTTTGCAGCAGGGTTCCCGCATCCTTTTGGGCCCAGGGGCTCTCCTCTTCTGGGCAGGTCCGGGCGGTGCTCCGCCCCAACAGATAGTCTGCGGAGACCTGGTAATAGTCGCAGGCCTTCACCACAAACGCCAGGCCGGGCTCCCGAATGCCGTTTTCATAGTGGGACAGCAGGGCCTGGGATACCCCCAGCTCCTGGGCTGCCTGCCGCTGGCTGACGCCCTTTTCGTGGCGAAGCTGGGACAGGGTTCGCGCAAATCGTAGGTGCATGCTCTCCCTCCTATGGCCCGGGCCGCAGGCGGCCGCAGACTTTAACATTTCGTATTATTATACCTTGTTCAATACCCTCTGTAAAGGGCTTGACGCCGAGAAATTTCAGGCCTGTCCCGCTGGCAGGCCCCCCGGGAGGGCTTGCCGCCCTTCCCCTGTCAGGTCCTGGGCCAGAGAACGCAATAGGCGCTTTCGGGGGCTCCCTCCCCCAAGGGAGCTCTCCCCAAAAAATTTGTTGCATTTTGTCTGCCTCGACACCCCTCCGCCTCAAAGGTCCAAAGGCCCCAAAAAGCCTGATTTTCAACCCCTTGACGGATGGCGGCTCCCCTCGTATCATCAGCATTGTAACCGCTTTGTTACCCTTTTGTTTCCTTTTCATTGCTTACCAGAAAGGAGCGACACTTTGGAAAAACATTCGATACCGGGCTCTCCCGCGCCCATGAACTGGGAGGACGGAACCCTCTCTACGCCGGCGGTTTTCCCCCGCCCCATGCCCCCGCTGGACACGGTCCCCAGGGCCGGCCGCCGGCGGCGGCGAGCCCTGCTGGCCGGGGCGCTTCTGGGGCTGACGGGGCTATCTGTGGCAGGGGCCGTGGTGGTCTCCACCTGCACCCTGTGCTATGCGGTCTCCACCGACGGCACCGCCCCCCTGGCCTATGTCCGGGGCCATGACACCATCCAGGCAGCGGTGCAGCAGGTGGAGACCCAGGTCTCAGAGATCCTCCGGTCCGATTACAGCTATCCCCAGGAGACCACAACCGCCCTGACCATCGCCCCCAAGCAGCGGCTGCAGACCTCCGACGAGCTCACTGCCAGCCTCATGGAGACGGTGGACCTGGTCAAGGCGGAATACATCCTCACCATCGACGGCGTGCCCATTGGCGCCTGTGAAAGCCGGGAGGTCATCGATCAGGCCCTATGGGAGATCAAAGCCACCTACACCAATCAGTTTACCGTGGCCGCCTACTTTGGCAACACAGTGGACGTGATCGAGGGCTATCTCCCCGCCGACACAGAGGTTTTGGACGCCGCCGCCCTGGTCCAGCGGCTCACCCAGCCCCGAAGCCAGGCCCAGGCCGCCATCGACGCCCTGGCACAGGCCCTAGAGCGCCAGGAGGACGAGGCCACCGGGGTCCTGCCGGAGGAGGAGGCCGCCGAAGGCCAGGCCTCTGACCCGCTGCTGACCGTCCGCACGGTGGAGGAAGTCACTTACACCCAGCCCGTGGAGCCCCCCATCCAGGAAGTGGAGGACGCCACCCTGCTGGTGGGAGAGCGCAAGGTCCTTCAGGAAGGCACCCCCGGCTTGGCTGAGCACACAGACCGGGTGACCTACGCCCAAGGGCAGGAGCAGAGTCGGGAAGCCATGTCCATGAACCTTCTCACGGCAGCCACGCCCACCCAGGTGGCCGTGGGCACCGCCCAAGGGGTGGAGGGCGCCCAGGGCCGGTTCCTCTGGCCTCTGGAGGGGCGCATCACCTCCGCTTTCGGCGGGCGGGAAATTTTGGGCTCAGAGAGCTTCCACCGGGGCATTGACATTGCCGCCCCTCTGGGGACGCCCATCACCGCCTCTGCGGGGGGCACGGTCATCTGGTCGGGGGTCAAAGGGACCTATGGCAACCTGGTGAAGATCGACCACGGCAACGGGTTTGTCACCTATTACGCCCACTGCTCCCAGCTTCTGGTCCAGGAAGGGGATCAGGTGAACCAGGGGGATACCATCGCCCTGGTGGGCTCCACCGGCCGGTCCACTGGCCCCCACTGTCACTTTGAACTCCTTTGGCAGGACGAGCTGTTAGACCCCCAGCTTTGTCTGCCTTAACCCCCTTGCCGGGCGGCGCAAAAATGTGCCGCCCGGCAAGTTCTTTTATGGTTTGATTCATTTTTTGCCTCAATTTGGCCATATTCTTCTATTTTTCGGGCGTTTTCAGCTTTGGCGTGCCATTTTTCCGTCATTTTTTTGTTTTTCGACCTTTCCTAGCTTAACACGCAGGTTTCCCGTCTCCTCTGTGAAGAAATGTTTCCTTTCTCGTTGTATATTGACAATAGGTTGACCTTTTTCGACAATTCAAGTACCTTTGTGCCAATTGATCGGTTTCATAACCCATTTCGAAAAAGGAGGATCTCAATGACCCCAGTTAACCCCGAGGCGATCGGCCTGTTTGGTCTGTTCGCCACTGTCATCTGTTTTGGCCTAGAGCAGCTCGGCGTGGGCGTGAAAGGCGCCGACCACGAGAAGCTCACCCGTTCCCTGGGCTACATCGCCATTTTCTTCGGCGGCTTCACCCAGGTCTTTACGGGGCTGTGTATGTATCTGTTCTCCGTGGGCGGCGACCACAGTGTCTATCTGGGCACTGTGTTTAGCTTCTTTGGCCTGTTTTGGATCTTAGTTGGCACCTTCTTCCTGAAGGGAGGCGACAAAAAGGTCATGGCCCACTTCTTCCTGTGCGGCCTGATTCTGTGCATCGGCTTCACCGTGCGCGCCTTCCAAGACGGCTTGGTTTGGCCCCTGGGTATTGACCTGGTGGTCATCGACGCGCTGCTGCTGACCCTCATTCCCGCTTGGTACACCGGCAAGCCTGCCCTGACCAAGCTGGCCGGCCTGTGCAACGTGGCCATTGGCATCATCTCTGCCTTCCTGCTTTTCCCCGCCCTGTTCCTTTGAGGCGGACCGGACGAGCCTGATTTGACTTTTGTTCCCTTCCACCCCATTGAAACCGGATCAAGATACAAAACAGCGGAGCAGCATAAAGCTGCTCCGCCGTTTTTTGCCGTTCTGCTGGGCGCTGCGGGCGGCCTCATCCCTTTTTGTCAAAAAGGCCTTCTTCCCGCAGCTTGGCCAAAATGTAGGCATAGCTCTCCAGCCCGTTGTGGGGCAGCAGGCAGTAAGAGCAGTCCTTCACCCCGTTGCGCAGGACAAAGCTTCCCCGGCAGTTGGGGGAACGGTAGAGGGGGCAGTAGCAAAACAGACAGTTAAACTCCTCCTCCCGCACGTCCTTGTGGCAGGGGAAGTATTCGCACTCTTTATTTTGAAACCAGGTGTAGTGTTTTCCTTTCAGGTCCATGGGGTTGGGCTCCTTTCTTTTGGTGACAGGCAAATCCCCCGCCGGGGTTCGGCGGGGGATGGATTGGCATTATTTCCGGCCTGCGGCGGCTTCCAGCACTTTCTGGTCGGCCCGGTGGTGCTCAATGGGCTTCCACTGGACTCTTCTGCTGAACAGGGCCGCCAGAGAAATGGGGATATAGGTGAGCATAAACAGGGGGAAGGTGAAGGTATACAGCACCTTCCGCACCGGGGTGGTGTGGATCTGCTCCCACTCGGTGGCCGTGGTAAAAGCCCCGATCAGGAAGAGGACCGTGTATAGCCCCAGGATGGTCTCTAAAATATACATGAGGCAGGGCAGGAAGGAGATCCCTCCCGTTCCGGACAGAACCCCGCACACCAGGTAGAGGATAATCAGGCTCATGGTGAGAACATAGGCCGGCATGATAGTCATGCTCATGTCGTAGCAGGAGAAATGGCCTTTTCCCACCCCTCTAAGCAGGCCGAAGCCATACTTGCGGAAAACCTGAAGGAACCCTCTGGCCCACCGCAGGCGCTGGCGCCAGGACTGGCGGAAGGTGATCGGCTGCTCGTCATAGAGCACCGCCCCGGCGCAGAAGCCGATCTTCCGGCCCTGGAGAATGTGGTGGACAGAGAATTCAATGTCCTCTGTGAGCAGGTGGAACTTCCAGCCGTTGGTGCTCTCCAGCACCTGGCGGCTAAAGAGAAAGCCTGTGCCCGACACCGCGCAGCTGGTGCCCAGGAGCATGCGGGAGTTATTCAGGTACCGGGACTCCCGAATAAACCACAGGGCATAGCCGGCGGAGATCCAGTTGTCCCCATAGTTTTTGGAGTTGCGGTAGCTGGTGATGACCTCATACCCGTCGGAGAAGGTGCGGTTCATTTCCTCCACGAAATGGCAGTCCAGCACGTTGTCCGCGTCGAAGACGAAAAAGCCCTCAAAGATCTGGGGATAGTCCTCCTCAATGTGAATGAGCAGCTGTTCCAGGGCGTATCCCTTTCCCACCTTTTCCTTGTTAAAGCGGGTATAGACCACGGCTCCTTCGCGCCGGGCGATCTCCGCCGTGGCGTCGGTGCAGTTATCGGCCATGACAAAAACGGTCATCAGACTCTGGTCGTAGGTTTGGTTCCGTATGCTCTGGATCAAATCGGCAATCACAGCCTCCTCGTTTCTGGCACAGATTAAAATGGCAAAGCGGTGGAGCACCTCTGGTTTATGGGGCTCCTGCTTTTTCGTAAACGGCACGAGCAAGAAAAACAGCTGATAGGCATAGCAGGCGGTAAAAATCGCCGCTATCACAATGTTGATGGTCAAGATGATATCCATTTTTTAACCTTCTTACACCCTTTTCTTTCTGTCAGTCTGTCCCGTTAAATGTTGGGAACTGCAGCGGACGGGGATTGGGACCCTTCCTATCCCTCCCCGTCAGGCGATGCGCTTCTTTTATCCTTTTTACTGTAGCCCATTCGCCGGAAAATTTCCATCGTTTTTCCTGACAAAATTCTTGTCATTTTCGCGTCATCTTCGGGCAGGATGGGGGCATATTTGCATGGTTACCTGCAAATACATTGCTTTCATTGTACAACGTCCTAGGAAAAAGTCAATTAAAATTCTCTTAATTTTTTGTGACAAAAGTGGGTCCATTTCCAGTTTTCTCATTTTTTGGATGGTATCACGAAAATTTTTCTCTTGACAGCTGCGGGAAAATCCTGTATACTCTCGATTAAGTTAGTTCAGGCTAACTTTTCGCAAAAAGTTTCCTGCTCCACGGAAATTTTGTTGCCTTTTTCATATACTACATTTCACAAAGTGTATGCGTCCTACGGGACGCTTAAAAATCCCCAAGAAGTTAGCGTACGCTAACAAAAGAAAGGAGCCTCTCCCATGAGTGTTGTCATTTTAGGCGGAAACGAATGCATGGTCCGCAAGTACAAAGACCTGTGCCGGTCCTACCAGTGCTCAGCCAAGGTCATCCCCAAAATGGGCGGGACCCTGAAGAATCGGTTGGGTAACCCCGATCTGCTGGTGATGTTTACCGACACCATCTCCCATAAAATGGTCCAAAATGCCCTGAACGAAACCCGTGGCCAGGACACCGTGATTGTCCGCTCCCGGTCCAGCTCCATGTCCGCCCTGGGCTCCATTCTGGAGACCCATGCAGGTGCCAAGAGCTGATCGATGTCCGTGGATTATGTGATCCGCCACGCCGCCCCTACCTTAGCGGGAATTAAAACGGGGAATCTGTTCCCCTGCTTTTTTTCCTCTCCTCAGGCCATGGTCCGGGATCTGCGCGAAATCAACCAGATCCTGGTGCCCCGGGGCCTGCGTTTGGTCCCCCTTCGTCAGGACCATAACCGGGCCCTTCTCTATCTCTTTCGCCCAGCGGCCCTCTCCCGGGATCTCTCCCAGGCTGAGGTCCGCCGGATCCTTCGCCAGGCAGGTTACCAAGATCTGGCCCAGCCAGCCTGCCTGCGGGAGCTAAAGCGCCGCCTCCAATCCGGCGGCGACTTTCCCCACGAGATTGGTCTTTTCCTGGGCTATCCCCCTGAAGATGTGGCGGGCTTTATGACCCACCGGGGAAAACACTGCAAGTGCGTAGGCTGCTGGAAGGTCTATGGAGACCCCCACGCCGCACGGCGCCAGTTTGCCGCCTATAAGCGCTGCACTGCCAACTACTGCCACCGCAGGGCCTGCGGCGCCTCTTTGGAGAGGCTCGCTGTGGCCACGCGGTTTCCACAATGAACGACACAGATCCCGCCGAGGGCCTTGCTTTCGGCGGGATCCTCCTCTTTTTCCCCTTTATCATTGACTTTTGGGGAAATCTTTTCTACAATGGAACCATCTAAAGCCCTTGCTGCCGTCTTCGGCACAGGGGGCACATAGAAAGGGGGCAACCATCTTGCCTGAACACACCACACCCCCTGGAAAAAACAATGCCACTGCCAGCCTGGTGCTGGGCATTCTGGCTGTGGTCTTTTGGTTTTTCGGTTACTCCGCTATCCTATCGGTGATCCTGGGAATCATCGGCCTGGTCCAGGCCAGCAAGGCCCGGGAGCTGGGCTATGAGGACTCCATCCGCACGGCGGGCTTCGTCCTCTCCCTCATCGGCCTCGTTGGCGGGGCTCTGGCCTTTGTGGCCTGCGCTGCCTGCGTGGGCCTGGCTGGGGTCAGCTCCTACGCCTATCTTTGAGCCGGGACAGCGCCGATGCACCCGTACATCACCCTTTTGGGGAGAGCTCTCCCCACCTATAGCCTCTTTGCCCTTCTGGGCGCCGCAGCGGCCTGGGGGTTCTTTCACCATCGCCTAAAGGCCCGGGGGGAGAACCCCGGGCGCTGGGAGCAGGCCTTCCTGTGGGGCCTGCTGGGCGCGCTGGTGGGGGCAAAGGCCCTCTACCTCCTGTCCTGCCTGCCCCAGCTGGCGGCGGATCTCCCCCTGCTGACTACCGCCCCCGCCCAGTTTGCCGCCCGGTATCTCTCCGGCGGCTTTGTTTTTTACGGGGGCCTTTTGGGGGCCCTGGCAGCGGCATGGCTGTTCTGCCGGAAACAGGGGGACTTCGCCCTGCTGGGCGCCGACCTGGTTCCCGCCCTTCCCCTCTTCCACGCCATTGGCCGGGTGGGGTGCTTTTTTGCCGGGTGCTGCTACGGCATCCCGGCGGCCCACGGGTGGCCGGGGGTGACCTTCCACGCCGCCCTGTTTGCCCCCAACGGCGTTGCCCTGGTGCCCGTCCAGATTTATGAGTCCGTGGGGGTCTTTCTCCTCTTCCTGCTGCTGGCCCGCCTCTCCCGCCGGGGCTGGCTGGGAGATCGTCTTCTGCTCCTGTACCTGGCCCTTTATGCCCCCTTCCGCTTCCTGCTGGAGTTTCTCCGGGGGGATGCCTACCGGGGCTTTCTGGGGCCGCTGTCCCTCTCTCAGGCCCTTTCTCTGGCCCTTCTGGCCGTGGTCCTGCCCCTGCTTCTGGGCCGGAGAAAAACCCAATGAGTTCAAAAACGCCCCAGCCGTCTGCAGACGGTTGGGGCGTTGGTTATTCTGCGGCAGCCTGGAACAGGCTGTCAAAGTCATAGTGTTCCAACCCGGCTCGGAACTCATCGATCCGCTCCGCCACCTCTTGGGGCGACAGGGGCTCCTCCTCCAAAAGCCGCCGGGCCAGCTCTTGGCAGACGGCCGGGCTGTAGTGGATGTGGTCGGAGTAACAATCCAGGTTGGTGATGAGCGCCCAGTCATCCATGAAGTAGAAGACCCGCACGTTGGACCGGGTGGTCAGGGTTGTCAAAATCTCCTGGTGCATGGTGAGGGTGGCTTCCAGCTCCCCCTTGCGGCTGGTCATGTCCCAGAACAGGATGCTGTATGGGGCCAGGTAAAAGGTAAAGGTGATCTCGGGATGGGCGTCTACCCGGGCCAGCACGTTGGTCAGGTTCTCCCGGGCCGGCCCCAGAAAGGCGTCTGCCTCCGTCGGTTGGTCTGCCACCTCTGGGCGGTGGTAGTACTTCAGGGCGGCTCCCGGAACCCAAGTATTCTCTGTGCCCCAGGTGAACCCGCCTGTCATCTCATCCTCCTGGTAGCCCGCCCAGGCCCCTTTGAGAATATCGGGGACATACCAGAAAAAGGTATCCTTGTTGAGCAGGTAGTTCACATCGTTCAAGGGGTTGTCGTCAAAAAGGTAGGCGGGCGCCTGCCAGGGGTTCTCCTGATCGTACCGCCGCCAGCAATTGGAGTCCACCCCCCAAAAGATCTGGTCCACTTTGTGGGTCTCCAGGGCCGCATCCAGAGGGCGGAAGAAGTCCTCAAAATAGCCTCCTGTGACGATGAGCTTTCGGGTCTTCCCCGGCAGGGCCTCCTGAAAGGGGGGCAGGGTGAAATTGGCGGTGACGGAGGTCCCCATGAGCAGGTTGTCATAGTCCAGGTGTTCCGCCGCCCCCACAGCCTGATACCGGCCGTCGGTAAGCCACAGGGGCAGCCCAGCCACAGGACCGTGGTAGCGGTAATAGGGATCCACCAGGAAAATGGCCCCGGCGAACAGGCCAGATAAGATGAGAAAGACCGCAAAAAATCCCTTTAGAAATTGTTTCGGCATGGGTCTTTCCTCCCTCAGAAATTGGAATAGATAAACTGGCTGACCCCGGTCAAAGAGATCACCGACCAAAACAGCAAAAGCCCCGCCAGCACCCCTCGCCGGGCGGTCATGCCGTCACTGCGCCGGGCCACAGGCCTTTCCTGAAGGCAGAGGACCATGCCCCCTGCCAGAAACGCCAGAGAAACGGGCAGGGCCAACTGGGCAGGGTCAACCCCCGTCTGCCGGGCCAGCCAGGTAATCTCCGGCAGCTGAAATTTGTTGGTAAAGCTGTTGGCCAAGCTCCCAAGGTCGCACTGGGCAATGCGCTGGCACAGGGTGAGCCCCTCCCCAATGGTTCCTGCCCGGAAAAAAATCCAGCAGAAGTTCACATAGCCGAAGGTGATGGCCCAGGATAGAACGGGGTTGAGCCTGTCCACCCGGCTGCCCAGCAGCCGGTCGGCCACCATGGCAAGGCCGTGGAGCCCACCCCAGACCACGAAGGACCAGTCTGCCCCGTGCCACAGGCCTGAGGCCAGGAAGATCACCAGGGTGTTCACGCAGGTTCGCCCCATCCCTCGGCGGCTGCCCCCCAGGGGGATATACAGATAGCGGGTGAAGAACCGGGTCATGGTCATATGCCAGCCCTTCCAGAAGCCCCGGATGGTCAGGGCCTGGTAGGGCACATCGAAGTTTTCCGGCAGGGTGATCCCCAGCATTTTCCCCACACCCCGCGCCATGTTGGTGTAGCCGCTGAAGTCAAAATAGAGCTGGAGGGTATAGCTGAGAACCACGGCCAGGGCAGTGGTGGTGTTTAGGTCGGTCAGGTTTCCAAAGCCCCAGTCGGCTCCGCCCCCAAAGGCCTCGGCCAGGATCACCTTCTTCCAGATGCCCAAGGAGAAGAGCCACAGGCCCTCGGCCACCCCCTGGGCAGTGGGGCCTTTTCCCGCCGCTCTCCGAAGCTGGGGAATCACCTCGTCGTGAAAGGCAATGGGGCCCGAGGCCACGCAGGGGAAAAAGCTCACAAAGCAGGCGTATTCCAGCAGGGTGTAGCTCATCTTGTCCCCCCGGTAGCGGTCCACCAGATAGGCGATCTGCTGGAAGGTGAAAAAGCTGATCCCCAGGGGAAGCAGCAGGGACAGCGCCCCTATGGAGGTCCCCAAGAGCAGGTTGAGGTTCTCCAGGAAGAAGTTCATGTACTTAAAATAGCCCAGAACCCCCAGGTTCCCCAGCAGGCCCAAGACCAGCAGAACCTTGCGCCAGCCCGCCGCCGCTCCCAGTCCCTTTCCCACGAAGAAGTTAAACAGGATACTCCCCGCCAGCAAGGGCAGAAAAGCCAAGCCGCCAAGTCCATAAAAAAACAAGGAAGCCCCCAGCAAAAAGATCTGGGCCAGCTTCCCATACCCCCGCCAGTTCAGCAGCCACCAGCCCGCGAAGGTTACAGGCAGAAAAACGAACAGGAATTCATAGGACTGAAAGGACATTGCTCTCTCCTTTCCCATCAACGTCTCGATCTCCACGCCTGCGGGCGTGGTAAATTTTATTATATCGGCATCCTTTTCTTTTGTCAAACCTCTCCAAAGAATACAACAAAAAGACCTGCAGCGGGGCTCGCCCCCTGCAGGTCTGGCACCCACGACACGATTCGAGAGGGGCCTTCCGTTTAGCGGAAGGCCATGCTCCATGAATTGTACTCTTTCCTTTGAAACTGATTGACAAGCGCCTTTGCATTGACTATAATGTACTTATTCAATAAGCACATTACAGAACAGGCGGGACCTTTGTGGAAATTATTATAAGCAGTAATACGAGCAAACCCATCTATGAACAGATCACATCTCAAATCAAGGCGATGATTATGAGCGGCGAGTTGCAGACAGGTGACCCCATCCCCTCCATGCGGTCGTTGGCAAAATCCATTCATGTGAGCGTAATCACAGTGCAAAGGGCTTATGAAGATTTACAGCGTGACGGTTTTATTGAAACCACCGTTGGGCGTGGTAGTTTTGTCGCGGCGCAAAACAAAGACTTTTTTCAAGAGGAACAACAACGACAAGCCGAGGAACATTTACAGCAAGCTGCCGATATTGCCCGGGTAAGCGGCATACCGCTGAGTAAATTGGTGGAACTGCTGACGATGTTCTATCAAGGGGAGATTTAGCCATGGAAGCAGTTTTAAAAATTGAAGGCTTGACAAAGAACTATCCAGAGTTCTGCTTAGATCACGTATCTTTTTCTGTTCCAAAAGGGTCGATTGTGGGCTTAATCGGGGAAAACGGAGCTGGAAAGACCACGACAATCCAGTTAATCCTTCATGCCATTGAGAAAGACGGCGGGGATATTCTCGTTTTTGGAAAAGACCACCTTCGTTTTGAAAAGGAGATCAAGCAAGAAATTGGCGTTGTGCAGGACGAGTGTAATCTTCCCCTTATGTTCACCGTTTCGGACATTGACACCGTGATGCGGCGTATCTATACAAATTGGGACAGAAGACGTTATTACGACCTCATAGAGAAGTTTCACTTGCCGCACACGCAACCAATTTCTACGTTCTCAAAGGGAATGAAAGTAAAGCTGAATTTTACCATCGCTCTTGCACACAACGCTAAGCTCCTGCTTCTCGATGAGGCCACCAGCAACCTCGATCCTGTTATGCGTGATGATGTGCTTGATTTGCTTCTTGACTTTGTACAGAATGAAGAAAATGGCGTTTTGTTCTCGACACACATAACGAGCGACTTATCCAAGATTGCGGATTATATTGCTTTTCTACATGAAGGTAAGCTGCTGTTTTATAAAACAAAGGATGCGCTGATTTACCAATATGGAGTGATCCATTGCGGCGAAAAGCTTTTCCGGCAGATGGACAGCAATGACAGGCTCGCATGGCGCAAGCGGGATTATGAGTATCAGATTTTAGTCGCAGACCGCAACGCCATGTCGAGAAAATACAAAAACTGCGTCATTGACCCTGCCACACTGGATGATATTATGCTTTTGTATATAAGAGGTGAAACAGTATGATTGGTCTGATTACGAAAGATTTTTTGGTCTTTAAACTGCGGTTTCATTGGGTTTATAGGCTGGTTGGAACAATCCTTCTCGCTGGAATAGTCATCGTATTCCCCCACCAGGTACACTATATCGCCATCATGCTCCCACTTCTTGGGGTTGCTTTTCTCACTGAAATTATCAAGGTGGAAGAGAAAAGCGATTGGAAAGACTATCTTCCAGTTTTGCCCATTACAAACCACGAAATTGTTTTAAGCAGATATGTATTTTGCGGGGTGCTTTTGGCCGCTTTTGCCGTTCTAAGCTTGGCCTTATGTGCGATGGCAGCAGCCCTCGGCAAATTTGCGCTAGGGACCATTCTAACGGATTATATACTGGGTATCTGGTTCGCTGTTCTCATGGTGTGTTTTGGGATTCCTGGTGGATACTACTTTAAAAATGAGTTATGCACAGGTGCGATGATAAATTCCTGTGTTTTAATTGGCGCAATCCACTGCACCGGGGCAGATAAATTCTTTTTCAGCATCGGATCTCCTGTTGCGTATCTCATCTTACTGATTGTGACAGCGATGATCGTGTTTCTTTCCTATCGAATTGCCCTGTGGATCTATTCCTCAAAAAAGGACAAGAGATCCAAAACTATCATGGCAAACGGCTAATCACACGTGGCCTTCCGCTTAAACGCAAGGTGCAAAGGAAGTTCCCGTGCTTTCCCCTTCCGTTGTGCAGCACCCTTTCTGGCGGTGCCGACCGGCCTTCACTTTTTCAGTATTTGGAACCTGCCGTGGAAAAAAGGATTCGGCAGCTGATTGGAGTTGTCCCTTCCCTGCTATTCCCGAAATGACGTTAGGCTGTAACACCGAAAAGTCACTGGAACTTAGCGTGTATTACATTGGTTTCTCTCAATTTCCCGCCGGTAAAAATCGATCTTTTCCTCTAGCTTAGATTCATGTTCCTGCAGCTGCCGGATCTGCTCATTGAGTGACCGGCGGTGCTGGAGCAATAGTTCCATCCGTTCGGCAAGCGTTGCACTGCCCTTGGCGCGTAATGCGGCATATTGTTTCATTTCCTTGATCGGCATTCCGGTTGCTCGCAAGCGCTTGATAAAATCAACCCATGTAATATCCTGATCAGAATACCGGCGTCGGTTACTGGCATTTCTCACAGGGGTAATCAACCCCTCATGCTCATAATAGCGCAGGGTGTGTATTCCCAGCCCGGTGCGTTCCGAAAATTCTCCAATAGAATAGTCCAAAAAAATTCCTCCATCTCCTTGACATAGAGTTTACTCTACATTGTATGCTTCCATTATATTGCAGAAATGGAGGAAGTTCAAATGAAGCAGGAAACAAAAGGATATACCGTCATTACGGGCGCCAGCTCTGGCATAGGGTATGAAACTGCAAAAGCCTTTGCTGCCCGCGGCAAACATCTGGTGGTCGTTGCGCGGCGTAAGGACCGCTTGAAGGCCCTAAAGGATGAAATTTTGGACAAGTACCCCGCTGTCGATGTTATCCTCAAACCCTTTGACCTCTCTGTCTTGGAACGTGTATATCAGCTCTATTCCAGCCTGCAAAGTCTGCGGCTGGAAACATGGATCAATAACGCTGGTTTTGGAAACTATGACAGCGTGGCCCAGCAGGATTTAGGAAAGATAGACGCCATGATACGGCTGAATATCGAGGCACTGACCATTCTATCGTCTCTGTTTGTCCATGACTATAAGGATGTTCCCGGAACACAGCTTATCAATCTTTCTTCCTGCGGCGGATACACGATCGTCCCTACTGCCGTTACCTATTGTGCAACAAAATTCTATGTCAGCGCATTTACAGAGGGACTGGCTTGGGAACTGCGGGAGTCAGGCGCAAAGATGCGGGCAAAAGTCCTGGCTCCGGCTGCAACGCAAACAGAGTTTGGGAAAAGGGCAAATCATGTGGATGTGTATGATTATGACAAAGCCTTTGGGACTTATCACACCAGCAAACAAATGGCAGAGTTTTTGTTGCAGTTATATGATAGCGATAGCACTCTCGGTATCGTGGATCGCGAGACATTTCGGTTTGATTTACGCCCCCCACAGTTCCCTTATTCCAATCACTCTATCCACAATCAGAAACCAGATGTGGTCAGCAAACAAATTCTGTTTCAAGACAGCAAGCGAGGCTGAACACATCCTGAAAAACCGGGCCAATTCTAGTTTGTTCTGCCGCAGTCGAACAGAAAGCCGCTGCAACCCCCGAAAAGGGCTTGCAGCGGCTTGTTTGGCACCCCCGACGCGATTCGAACGCGTGGCCTTCCGCTTAGGAGGCGGACGCTCTATCCAGCTGAGCTACGGGGGCAGGTGTGGCATTTATTCTATCCCATGGGGGAGGATTTGTCAATGGATTCGGTGCGGGGGCTCCCGGGCGGGGTGGGCCAGCCACAAGCAGAGGCCCCGCCCGGCTGATGCACAAAAAACGACCGCCGAGGGGCCCCTTAGCGGTCGTTTTTTGCTTTAATCCCAAAATATGGGCGCTTTAGCCGAACAGCGCGTCGCCGCTCTTGAAGCCAAAGGCGGGGTGGAAGTCAAACTTCACTGCGCCAACGGCCACCTTGGGTCCCACAGCGCGCTGGATGCGGGCGATGCCCTCGTTGCCAAAGCCCGCGCACAGCTCGATGGCGGAGCAGCCCTTGGCCGCCAGCTCCTTGGCAATCTCCTCGGCCTGGTCATAGCTGGACATACCGACCACGTTCATGTTGACCGATTTGCCCTCGATGCGGGCCACGTCCTTGGCCGGATCACTGCCCGGCGCCACATACAGAAAGGCACATTCAAACTTCATGGAACATTCCTCCTTTGCGGTTCCATAGGAATTGGGTCGATTATAGCACACCTTTCCCCCGGACGCAACTGGCTCCGGCACGGAAAAACCCGCCCCCCGGCAAGCCGGAGGGCGGGTTCTGTTGGGGAAGGCAATTATTCCAGGTTCAGCCGCCGGTGGAGCATGCGGATGGTGATGCAGTAGAGGATGGCAGCGTAAACCGCCGAGACCACGATGATGCCCCACAGGGCGCTGTGCACTGCGCCGGCTGGGGTCAGGCTGACATACCAAGCACTGAGGTTGTCAAACCAGGGGATCCCCGCCACCAGGGCAAAGCCGGAAATGATCTGGACAACCACCTGGATGACGAAGAAGAAGACCACCGACAGAAGCATTTTGTGCTGGGTGAAGCTGTGGCCAATGGCCAGGGGGGTGTAGAAGGTCAAGCAGGTGACCACACAGCCCACCAGGAAGAGGAGAAGGATCTCCAAAAGGAAGGCCAAGCCATTGCCCACGTAGTAGGTGGTGAGGTGCTGGGCCAGGTCCTGGAAGAACAAGGCAATGGAGCCGAATATTTTGATATCCGCCAGCAGGACCGTCAGGGACAAGGTATCGATCACGATGGCCCCCAGGAACCAGACGGTGGAGACGATCAGCTTCGACCACACCAGGGAATGGGTGGACACAGGAAGGGTAAACATCACATACCCCTCGTCGGCCATCAGGTTGCTGCGAAAGCGGAGGATGGCCTGGACCACCGCCACCACAAAGGTGGCCACCAGGGCCAGCACAAAACCGACGGCGATGATTACAGAAATGACATTCAGAAAATTCCTGCCCATGAGGCTGCCGTAGGTGACCATCTCAGTCCACAGGCTGGTGGCCCGCGCCATAACGGCTAAAAGAATGGTGATCAGGTACAGGGGGAGTATCACCCGGGCGGTGGCCCGGAACTCGTGTTTCAATAATTTTCTCAGCATCTGTATACCTCCCGGAACAACGCGTCCACACTCATGCCCTTCTCCTCCCGGATGGTGTCCACGGTGGACTGGAAGAGGATCTGCCCCCGGTCGATGAAGATCACTTCGTCTAAAATCTTTTCCACGTCGGCAATCAGGTGGGTGGAGATTATCACGGCGGCCTCGGGGTTATAGTTTCGGATGATGGTGTCCAGGATATAGTCCCGGGCTGCCGGGTCCACGCCGCCGATGGGCTCATCCAGCAGGTAGAGCTTGGCCTGGCGGCTCATGGCCAGGATCAGCTGGACCTTTTCCCGGGTGCCCTTGGACATCTGCTTCATCCGCTGCTTGGGGGAGATTTCCAGGCGGTCCAGCATCTCCTCGCTGCGCTTGCGGTCAAAATCGGTGTAGAAGTCTTCGTAAAAATCCTGCAGCTGCTTCACGGTCATCCACAGGGGCAGGCTGGTCCGCTCGGGCAGATAAGAGACGATGGCGTGGCTCTCCTTCCCGGGGGCCAGGCCGTTGACCCACAGCTCCCCCATTGTGGGGACCAGCAGGCCATTGGCCAGCTTAATGAGGGTGGTCTTCCCACTGCCGTTGGGACCCAGCAGGCCCACAATGCGGCCGGGCTCGATGCCGAAGCTCACCCCGTCCAGGGCGGTCATGGCGCCGAAGCGCTTGGTGAGCCCTTTACATTCCAGAATGTTCATAGGTTCCCTTCTCTCCTTCCAATCTCACAAAGGTGGTGATCTCGTCCAGCTGGAAGCCCAGCTGGTACATGCCCTCTAAAAAGTCCTTCACCTGGTTTCGGGCCAGGGATTCCCGCAGTTTGCAGATCCGCTCGCTGTCTTCGGTGACGAACCGGCCAGCGGTGCGCTGGCTGTAAACCAGCTCCTCTCGTTCCATCTCCATCAGGGCCCGCTGCATGGTGTTGGGGTTTACCCCTGCCTCAGAGGCTAGGTCCCGCACGGAAGGCAATCGCTCCCCCGGCAGCAGGGCGCCGCTGACGATCTTTTGCTGGATCTGGGCGATGAGCTGGGTGTAGATGGGGATGTCGTTGCGAAATTGCCAAGCCATTTCCATCCCTCCTTAGATTGTTTGGTTTGTATCTCTGTATTGTTGTACTGCTCAGTTAATACAATAACACATTTCTGCCGTTTGTCAAGGCCTTTTTTGAAAATTGTAAGAAAATCGCAAGGGAACTGGAATTGACGGGGCGGGCCAAGTATGGGAGAATAGGGGTAAGATTGGTTCCGTTCACCTTGATTTGGATAAGGAGGAATTTCTATGAAACCTTGGCACAAACTTCTGCTGCTCATCGCTGCCCTCCTTCTCTGCCTGGCGACGGCCGCCTGTTTCGGCAGCGAAGGTGACAACACAGCCGAGCTCACTGACACAGCACTGGACGAAGCCCTGACAGCCTATCTTGCCCAAGAACAGGACGCCTACTACGAAGGGGAGTGCTTTACCTCCTCCCACACCATTCTCTCCACCCAGGAGACCGACACCGGCTGCGAGGTCTTCGCCGTAACCAGCGTGTCCTGGTATGGGTTTCTCAACGATCACTTTGTCTCGGTCTCCGGCTCAGGGGCCATTCCCTGCAAGCTCACCTTTACCCAGGCGGCCGATGGCCAGCTCTCCCTCACCGAGTGCTGGCAGCCCAGCGACGGCAGCGAATATGAGCCCTCCATTCGGGAGGCCTTTCCCGCCGCCCTCCAGTCCAAGGCCCTCCACGCTGACCAATATTATGACCAGCTGAAGGCCAACAAGGAAGCCCAGGCCCAGGCCTATTTGGACCGCATCGGCCGCCAGGCCGACATCGGCGACTACAGTGACTTCACCTTCTCTCTGGCCACGGACCAGGGCATGTCCGTCACCGTCTCCAACGCTCTGCTGAACCTGGAAGAACTCTTCCCCTACCCCTACTACATTGGCACCGAGGAGCGGGTGGAGGATGGCGTCCGCTGGGTCTACGAGACCACCTGGGAGCACGACGGCAACGGAAACGGCACCGCCACCTACACCAAATACAGCTATGACGACGGCCAGATCGCCCAGCAGCTGAGCTTCCTGGTCACCGGCGAAACCTATGAAAAACTGGGCGTCTGAGCCCTTCCCCCGGAGCACACCACCTCTCCGGGGGATTTTTTGCCCCTTTTGCACAGGGTTTTCCCTTCCTCCGCCTCCAAAAGGGGGAAAAATTAAACCTTGCAATCGCCTAGGTACAATAGTATAATAGATTGCCGTAAAATGAAGTACGTTTGAATTTACAATAGATATGAGGTGCAGACCTGTGCAGAACGAATCACTGAGAAACATCGCCATCATCGCCCACGTTGACCACGGGAAAACCACCCTGGTGGACGAAATGCTCAAGCAGGGCGGCGCCTTCCGGGAAAACCAGGAAGTCAAAGACCGGGTCATGGACTCCGGCGACCTGGAGCGGGAGCGCGGCATTACCATCCTGGCCAAAAACACCGCCATTCAGTATGGCGATGTGAAGATCAACATTGTGGACACCCCCGGCCACGCCGACTTCGGCGGAGAGGTGGAGCGCATCCTGAAAATGGTCAACGGCGTCATCCTCCTGGTGGACGCCGCCGAGGGCCCCATGCCCCAGACCCGCTTCGTCCTCTCCCGGGCCCTGGACCTGGGCCACCGGGTCATCGTGGTCATCAACAAAATCGACCGCCCCGACCAGCGCATCCACGAGGTCATGGACGAGGTGCTGGAGCTGCTGCTGGACCTGGACGCCACCGATGAACAGCTGGACTCCCCCATGCTCTTCTGCTCCGCCCGCCAGGGCATCTGCTCCAAGGACCCCGACGTGCTGGGCACCGACCTGCAGCCCCTGTTTGAGACCATCCTCAGCTACATCCCCGCCCCCGAGGCCGAGGCGGACAAGCCCTTCCAGATGCTGGTCTCCTCCATCGACTACAACGAGTTCGTGGGCCGCATCGCCATCGGCCGCATTGAGCAGGGCACCATCAAGCAGAACCAGGAGATCACCGTCTGCAACTACCACGACCCCAACCAGAGCCGCAAGGCCAAGGCTGTGAGCCTGTATCAGTTTGAGGGCCTGGCCCGGGCTCCCGTCACCGAGGCCACCGCCGGCAACATCATCGCCATGTCGGGCATTGGCGACATCACCATTGGCGACACCATCTGCGCCTCGGGCCTGGCCGAGCCCCTCCCCTTTGTAAAGATCTCCGCCCCCACCATGGAGATGACCTTCTCCGTAAACGACTCCCCCTTCGCCGGCCGGGAAGGCAAGTATGTCACCTCCCGGAACCGCCGGGACCGGCTCATGCGGGAGACCCTGAAGGACGTCTCCCTGCGGGTCAGCGACACCGAGTCCACCGAGGCCTTCAACGTGGCCGGCCGGGGCGAGATGCACCTGTCCATCCTCATCGAGACCATGCGCCGGGAAGGCTATGAGTTCCAGGTCTCTCCCCCCCGTGTCCTTTACCAGGAGATCGACGGCGTGCGCTGCGAGCCCATGGAGCGCCTGGTGGTGGATGTCCCCTCCGACGCCGTGGGGGCCGTCATCGAGAAAATGGGCTCCCGAAAGGGCGACCTGCTGGAAATGACCCCCGTGGGCACCCGGATGAAGATCGAGTTCCTGGTCCCCGCCCGGGGCCTCTTCGGCTACCGCAACGAGTTCCTCACCGACACCCGGGGCGAGGGCATTATGGCCTCCGTCTTCGACTCCTACGCCCCCTACAAGGGCGAGCTCAGCCGCCGGAACTCCGGCAGCCTCATCGCCTTTGAAACCGGCGATTCCGTCACCTACGGCCTCTGGGCCGCCCAGGAGCGGGGCGCCCTGTTCATCGGCCCCGGCGTGCCCGTCTATGGCGGCATGGTGGTGGGCGAGACCCCTAAGAGCGAGGACATCACCGTGAACGTCTGCCGGAAAAAGCAGCTGACCAACATGCGGGCCTCCGGCTCGGATGAGTCCCTGCGCCTGGTGCCCCCCCGGAACCTGAGCCTGGAGCAGTGCCTGGAGTTTTTGGCCGACGACGAGTTGCTGGAGGTCACCCCGGAAAACCTGCGGCTGCGGAAACGGATCCTCAACCACGAGATCCGCATGAAGGCCCTGAAAGGCAACAAGAAATATCAAAACCTGTAACAAAAGGCAAACACCCCCGCCAGCTTGCAGCTGGCGGGGGTGTTCTTTTCAGGTTTCTTGCAGGAAAGCCAGGGTCTCCCCCAGGGTTTGGCACGCCTCCAAAAGGCCGGCGGTGCCGGCGGCGATGGTGGCGGTGTCCTGGGCCCGCCCGGCCATCTCCAGGGCCTCGGCCTGGTCCCCCAGGTCCATGGCGCCAATCCAGCGGGCGGCGCTTTTCAGGCTGTGGACCTCGATGACATAGTCTTCCAGCCGGTTTTCCTCCATGGCCTGGCGGATCCGGCGGAGACGGCCATGGATCTGCTCCCGGAACAGGAACAGGGTTTTCCGATAGACCTGGCCGGTGCCGCAGTAGGACATGCCCCGGGCCACGTCGATGCCCGGCAGATCCTGAAGGTCCTCGGGGATGGGCTCCTTGAGCAGGTCCCCCAGGGGACGGCTGGGGGCCTTCTGTTTGTCCTCAGGGATCCAGGCCCGGAGGACGTTATCCATCTGATCCAGCTCCATGGGCTTGGAGATAAAGTCGTTAAACCCGTTGTCCAAAAAGGCCTCTCTGGCCCCCTTCATGGCGTTGGCGGTGAGGGCAATGATGGGGACCACGGCGAAGTAGGGGTCCTTCTTCCCCATTTCCCGAATGCGCTGGGTGGTCTCTATGCCGTCCATTTCGGGCATCATATGGTCCATGAGGACCAGGTCAGGCCACACCTGGGTCATCTGGCGCAGGGCCTCCTGGCCGGAGCGGGCGGTGTAGACCTCCATCTCATAGGGGCCCAGCAGGCCCTGGCAGACCTTCAGGTTCAGGGGCTGGTCGTCCACCACCAGAACCACGGCCTCGGGGGCGGTGAAGGAGTTGTAGTTCTGGTCGCTTTCGTGGCGCTCCTCCTTCCGATAAGGGCCACAGGGCGTGGGGTCCACCACCTTTTGGGGCAGGCGGACCCAGAAGGTACTGCCCACACCATAGGTGCTCTCCACCCCCAGCTGGCCATCCATGAGCTCAGTGAGCTGCTGGCAAATGGTTAGGCCCAGGCCGGTGCCCTCGATGTGGCGGTTGGCCTTTCGGTCCAGGCGGCCATAGCTCTGGAAGATATAGGGCAGCTCCTCCCGGCGGATGCCCACGCCGGTGTCCTCCATGTAGATGAGCAGGTTGCCGTCTTCCTCCTGGGGCTCCCAGGTGACAGTGAGGGTGATCTTTCCCTGGGGGGTGTATTTCACGGCGTTGCTGCCCAGGTTCATAATGATGTGGCTGATGTTTACGTCGTCGCCATAGAGGGTAGCGGGGATCTTTTCATCAATGCGCGCCTGAAAGTCCAGCTTTTTCTCCTGGGCCCGCATGCGCAGAATGGTGATAACATCGTGGAGGGTGGAGAGGACCCGGTAGCTCTCTTGGGTGATCTCCATTTTGCCCGCCTCGATTTTGGACAGGTCCAAGATGCTGTTGATGTTATCCAGCAAAATCCGGCCGCTGCCCCGGATATCCCGGAAGCAGTTGTCCTTTTCCTCCGGGTTCTCCTCCCGCAGGCCCAGCTCAGACATGCCCAGAATGGCGTTGAGGGGGGTGCGGATATCGTGGCTCATGTTGGCCAAAAACTGGCTTTTGGCCTGGCTGGCAGCCTCCGCAGCTTGGGCGGTGACCCGGGCCTTTTCCTCCTCCCGGCGGAGCGTCACCGTGGCGGTTTCGTCCTCAAAGACCCACAGGGTCTTTTGGTTCTCCTGAGAGTAGCCAGGCATGGCGAAGACCCGCAGGCGAATCCAAACGTCATTTTTCTTGCGGTAGAGGAACTCCACCTGCCGCCGGAGCTTGAGCTCCCGGCGGAGGTTTTCAAAGTCGGTAACCGACTGGAAGGCAGAGATGTAATCCGGGTCCATCATCTCCTGGCAGTACAGCTCCAGGGTTTTGCTCTGGCGGTGGTCCGCCCGGTTCAGCAGGCTCGCAAAGTACCGGGGGACCTTAATGCTCCGGGTCTGATCCTCAGCCAGGTCCACCACGTAGATGCCCTGGTAGTACTCGGCAATCACGTGGACAAAGTCCAGTTCCTCCTCCGACTCCACCAGTTTCTTGGCCTGGAGGAAGAGGACGTGCTCCTTCTCTTCCAGCCGGCGCTTTTCCTCCAGCTGGCGCATTTTCGCCTGGGTCACCTGGCGGATGAAGACATTGCACTTGGCCTGGCGGGTAACCGGGTCCCGGAAGCAGTAGAGCTCCGCCGCATGCCACTCATAGCCTGGGGGCTGGTCCGACTTCACCCGGTACTCCTGGACCGAACGGCTGCTCCCGGACAGGAAGGTGGATAGCAGCGCCGAGCGCGCCATATCCCGGCAATATTGCTCCCGGTCCCTGGGGTGGAGGGTGGGGGCGATGTCCTCCCGGACCACATCGCTGTAGGTCTTGTCCGCCCCCGCCCGGCGGAACAGGTCCTGGTAAGCCGTGGTGCCCCACAGCAGCCGCCAGGCGTCCTCCTCCAGGGAGATCTCCAGGCCGGCCATGGTCCCCTGCATCATGCGGTTGAGGAGCTTGGACTCCTCCTCCAGCCGGTGGCGCTCCTTGACCTGCTGGGTCACATCCCGGATGGTGCCGATGGCGGCGGTCTCTTCATTGCCGTCCAGGGGTTCCATGCGCAGCTGGATCCAGGTCTCCTCCTGGTCCATGGTCTGGAACTCCACCTCGCTATCCTGGCCCAAGGAGGCCTGCTCCAGGGCGGCCAGGAAGGCGGCCTCCCACTGGGTGGAGCAGTTGAGATAGGACAGCAGGCGACGGGGGGTCTCTATGGTGGTCTTCAGCTGCCCGCCCTGGCCATGGCCGGGGGAGAGCAGGCGAAGCTTCCCGTCAGGCAGCAGCTCAAACAGCCGCACGTCCCCCTCGGGGATGGCTGCGTTCATAAGGGAGTTGCTCCGGGCCACTTCCTGGTTCATCTTTTCCCGGTCACTTCGGTTGCGGATCACCTGGTACAGCAGCACCGCCACCGCCGAGAGGACATAGATAAGGACCAGCAGATTGTACTCAATCTCAAGCTGCAGGATCACCGTCAGGGCCACAAAGCTGGCCCCCAGGATCACCAGGTTCCGCAGCAGGCCCATGGTGCGTTTTTGGAGTTTTTTTCCGGTTTGCTTCACGGGGAAGCCCCCTTTTCTCTCTGGGTATGGTCACATCAAAACAGTTCGTTGGCCTTGCGTTGGCTGCAGGCGGCCTTCAGCTTCTGCCCGGCGGCAAAGCGCAGCAGGGGGTTGACCCGCCGGGCCCCCACGGGACATCGGGCGGTGCAGGCCATGCAGGAGACGCACTTGGCGGGGTCGGTTTTCCGGGGGTTCTCCTTGGGGATCGCCTTTGCTGGGCAGGTGCTGGCACACAGGCCGCAGCCTGTGCAGCTGCGCCGCCCGGTAGGCTTCAGGGGCACCCCGCTGTAGGCCCGGTAGGGCCGGTTTCCCGGTAGGACCAGCGGCGCCTGGGTTTCCTGATCCAGCCGCCGGCGGATGGTCTGGGCAAAGGCCCGCAGCTCCTCCTCGTCGGTTTGGTCGGGCCGTCCCTGGGCAAACTGGGGCAGCAGGGAGTGCTGGGCCACAGCGGCCACTGCCGCCACAGGGCGAAAGCCCTGCTGGGTCATCAGGTCCTGGAGCTCTACCAGGGTGTCCTCATACGCCCGGTTGCCATAGACGGCCACCAGCACCGCCCGCGCGCCGTTGCCCTTCAGGGGCTGGAGCCGCTGGACCACCGACCCCGGCACCCGCCCACCAAAGGAGGGCACGGCCACCAGGCAGCAGTCCTCGGGCTCAAAGGAGATCCAAGACAGATTCAGAAACCGGTCCATCATATCCAGGGGCACAAAGGGTCCCCCCAAGCCCTGGGTCAGGAGATTGGCCACCCTTTGGGTGCCTCCAGTGGGGCTGAAGGTCAGGTTATACAGCATCATACGCCCCCCTTTCTTTTGGGAAACCGAAAAACGGCCCGCCGACAGCAGGCCGTTTTCTCGTTGGGATGGTTACCGGGCAGAGACCAGCTTCTTCAGGCCCCGGCCCAGGCCTTCCACGGTGAGCTGGTACATATCCACGGTGTTGCGGATCATTTCGATGGTCTGATAGCCGTAGTCGTACTCCCACATGGCCTCGGGGATGGGGTTAAACCACACCATCTTCTCAAAGCGGTTGTGGAACCGGTTGAGCCAGGTCAGGCCGGTCTCGGCGTTGTAGCGGTTATAATAGGAGCTGCCGCCGATCCAGGTCAGCTCCGAGGGGGCCATGGAGGCATCCCCCACCACGATGACCTTATAGTCCCGGCTGAGGTTGTTGATGACCCACTGGGTCTGAACCGACTCCCCGTAAATGCACCGAGGGCCGGTGTAGAGCTCAGAGTACCAGCAGTTGTGGAAATAGAAAATTTTCAGGTCCTTGAAGTTGTTGGCCCGGTTCACCGCCTGGAAGAGCTGGCTGCACAGGCGGGCATAGGGGGTCATGGACCCGCCGGAGTCGAAGAGGACCATGACCTTAATGTCGTTGGTCCGGGGCCGGTCAAACTCCAGCTGGAGGTAACCGGCGTTGTTGCAGGTCTCGTCGATGGTCCGGTCCAGGTTGAGCACGTCCATGGGGCCGTCCTGGCGGGTGGTCATCTGGCGCAGGCGGCGGAAGGCCAGCTGGAAGGACCGCTGGTCCAGCACGTTGTCCTCCCGGAAGTCCCGGAAGTCCCGCTCGCCGGCCACCTGGAGGGCGTGGCGGTGCTGGCCCTTGCCCCCCACCCGGATGCCGGTGGCGGCGTAGCCCGAGTGGCCCATGGTGGAGGTGCCGCCGGTGCCCACCCAGTACTGGCCGCCGTCGTGGCGCTCGTGCTGCTCTTGCAGGCGCTCCTCCAGCATCTGGCGGAGCTTTTCCAGGTCGTAGGTGGTGCGGGCGTCCACCTCGTCCTTGTCGTATTTTTTCATGTTCTTGGGGTCGTGGAGCCAGTCCATGAGCTCCTGGGGGATGTCCTCGATGTGCTGGATGCGGTCGAAGTAATCCAGGAAGATCTCGTCGAACTTATCGAAGTCGGCCTCGGTCTTAATGAGGATGGCGCGGCTGACATAGTAAAACTCCAGCAGGCTGTTCCGGCACAGGCCCCGTTCCAGGGCCTCGGTCAGGGAGAGCCATTCATTCATAGACACCTGCAGACCCCGGGCACGCATGAGGTAGAATAAGTCGATAAACACGGTGTCCCTCCATTTTCTAAGTCTGGAACCCGCTTCGCTGGGCTTCCAGACTTGGGGATGGCAGCCCGAACCGCGCCTGGCGAAGCCAGGCACTCCCGGGCTGAGAAGTATTTTTTCCCCGGCGGAGCCGGCGAAAAAATGATTGAAATTTGTTCCGCTGCCTGGGGCTCGCTAAAAGCCGGGCTGCGCCCGGTTGCTCCCTTCCATGGCGCCTGCGGGCGCTCATGGGGGCAGCGGAGGTCTGCGACGCCTTTTGGGGGGCGTCAGGCAGAAGGGGCTTTTACCAGCGGTAGCCGTTCTTGACGCGGGTCTTGGCGTTCTTCACGGCGGTGAGATCCTCGTTCTTTTTCAGCAGGATGCCGGCGTAGGGCAACTCGTTTTCGATCTTGTCCGGGTCCACGCCGCCCAGGCGGAGGGCCTGGAGCCAGTCCAGCAGCTCGGAGGTGGATGGCTTTTTGGCCACGGTGGGCAGGTCACGGACCTGATAGAAAGCCCGCATGGCCATCTCCAGCAGGTGGTCCTCAATGTTGGGGTAGTGGGCGTGGACGATGTCGCTCATCATGTCCTGGTTGGGGAAGGCGATATAGTGGAAGATGCACCGGCGCAGGAAGGCGTCGGGGAGCTCCTTCTCGGCGTTGGAGGTGATGATGACGATGGGGCGCTGCTTGGCGGCGATGGTCTCCTTGGTTTCAGGGATGTAGAACTCCATCTTGTCCAGCTCCCACAGCAGGTCGTTGGGGAACTCCAGGTCGGCCTTGTCGATCTCGTCGATGAGGAGGATCACCTGCTCGTCGGCAGAGAAGGCCTCGCCCAGCTTGCCCAGCTTGATATATTTCTTGATATCGTCCACCCCTTCGCCGCCGAACTGGCTGTCATAGAGCCGCTGGACGGTGTCGTAGACATACAGGCCGTCCTGGGCCTTGGTGGTGGACTTGATGTTCCAGATGATGAGCTTCTTGCCCAGGGCCTCGGCGATGGCGTCGGCCAGCATGGTCTTGCCGGTGCCGGGCTCGCCCTTGATGAGCAGGGGCTTCTGGAGGGCAATGGAAATGTTCACGATGCGCAGCAGGTCTTCGGAGACGACATACTTGCTGCTTCCCTTGAATTCTTTCATGGCGTTGTTTTCCTTTCCGTTGTGAATGGGTATGGTTTACGATGTAAAGTCGTAGATTTAATTTTCAATATAGTCCTTTTTATTTTATCACAGGGAACACGAAAAGTCATGGAAATTTCCCTAGCCGCTCCAACAATTTTGTCCGCCCTGGGGAAACCTTTTTTGTGGGATGGGGCGAAAGAGGCTCACCCCAGCTGCTTCCCAAGCCAAACCCCGGCCAGGCAGAGGGCCACGCTCAAAACGGCGTACAGACCAAACAGCCCCGTGCGCCCCTGTTCCAGCAGGGTGAGGCCCTCCAGGGAGAAGGTGGAAAAGGTGGTAAAGCCGCCGCACACCCCTATCTTTAAGAACAGCAGCAGGTGGGGGTCCATCCCCGCCGCCCCCTGGGCCCGGCCGGACACCGCCCCGATGAGAACCGCCCCCACCAGGTTAATGAGCAGCGTGGGCAGGGGAAATGTCCCCCGCTGGAGCACCGGGATCAGCCCCACACAGTACCGGCACACCGCCCCAATGGCCCCGCCGGCCCCCACGGCCAAACAGTTATATAGCATACTTCTTCTCTCCCTTCTGTGTCCGGTTTGAGTATACCACGTCTGGGGAGCGGCGGGAAGGGCAGAAAAAACAAAGGAGAGAGCGAATGCTCTCTCCTTTGACGGGGATTTTGATTAGCTCACCACACCTTCACAAAACCGGTGAAGGATGGCCGCCACCTGGGCGCGGGTTGCGCTGCCGGTGGGGTCCAGGGTGGTGGTGGTTACGCCGTTGATGAGGCCCTCCGCGTTGGCCCAAGCCATGGCGTCCGTGGCATAGGCGCTGATCTGCCCGGCGTCGGTGTAGCCCGACAGGTTGGCCTTTTGGGTTACGTCATAGCCCTTGTACTGGGCGTAGCGGTAGAGAATGGCCGCCATCTGCTCCCGGGTAATGGGATCGTTGGGGGCAAAGGTGGTGGCAGAGGTGCCGTTGACCACGCCCTTCTCTGCCGCCCAGGCGATGGCGTCGGTGTACCAGGTGCCGTCGGACACATCGGTGAAGACGGAGCTGCCGGACACGGCGGGCTCACCCTCCAGCCGGTACAGGATGGTGACAATCATGGCTCGGGTGGTGGTGGCGTTGGGGGCAAACAGGGTGGGCGCTGTGCCGTTCATCATGCCTTTGTCATAGACATAAGCCACGTCGTCATAGAACCAGTCGCCGGCGGCTACGTCGGTGAAGGGGAGGTGGATGACAGGGTCCTCCCCCTTGGTAAAGGAGGCTGCCACCGTCACCTTAGAGGCCGGCATGGTGAAGGTGTATGTGCCGTTGCCCTTGTCGGTGACAGAAATCGTCTTCCCATTGGCGTCCGTGACGGTGAGGGTCGACAGCTGGTAGCCGTGGTTGGGGGTGGCTGTGAGGGTTACTGTGGTACTTTGGACTGCAGAACCAGGGGTAACCGTAACAGTACCATTGTCTGTCTCCAGAACAGTAATGTTATAAGTAGAAGACGTTGTATTCCCCATGTTTGTTGCTAAAGTGTTTGTCGTAAACTTAGCTACAATCTCTGTCGTCTTGTCGACAAGAAAGCGGTATTCTTTATCCAAAGAAACAAGTTGTCCGCGTATATACCATCCTAGGAAGGTTTCTCCGTTGTTAGGTACTGCGACGACTTTAGAATACTCGCCGTTAATGTAGCATCCATTTCCAGAAGCCGTGCCATTTCCATGGGTCGTGACTGTAACTGTAAATTCTTCTACCTTTCCGCTTTGGAATATCGATGGAGTCAGACCTGTCGTCCCATCATTTGAGTAGAGAGGATATTCCGCCGAATCAACATCATCTAAATTTTCTATAACGCCAATTAACGTATCTCCAGCAGCAACATCAATTTGATAGTAACTCACAACTTTTTCGGTCGAACTTGTATCAATGTTATACTCTGTTGCAGTATATGTTACAGTTCCATCATCCGTTGCAATCAGAGAGACATGATAGCTTTCATCTGTAGGCAGAATCACAATTTTTTGCCCTGCTCCATCAGTATATGCTCCAATAGTACTTCCATCGATAATTTGAACTTCGTCCTGAATAATCTGTGCAACCAGTTGATTCGTACTATCATATACAGAAACATCAACAGGACAGTTGATATATAACTTACGATACATCGCAGAACCATACTCATCTGCATCGTTGATTGTCCGCATCCACGCTAATGTAACTTCAGGATAGTGAGATTGAAAAACTGTACTCAGGATTGTTACAATAACATCGGCAGCAGTTGTTCCTTCCAGTCCTATATAAGAATAAAGCTGTTCGAAGCCTTGCTCCAAAAAAACAACCCAAAATATTTTATTATCAACAGTATTTTTTATCATATTCGCAATTTTTAAAGCGTCAACTGGGTGTTTATCGCAAAAATCTTCAATTGCCGAAATAATATTTTCATAATCTGTATCTGTTGATTTCATCACTTCTGCCA
>DBEYYM010000084.1:0-24954 GCA_048184675.1 Evtepia sp.
ATTACAAACAACAAAAAACAGGAAGCGGAGCTTTGATGTTCACAGCTCTGCTTCCTGTTCTTATTCGTTGATGTTGGCTTCAATAAAAGGATATTCAATTCCGGCAAAACTTTTTAATATTGCCTCAAAAATAATCTGGGCACCTCGGCATGGAACAGCCATTCCTATTTGTTTGCGGACACTTTCCTTGCTCCCAATAAATTGGTAACTGTCCGGAAAGGTTTGAAGTCTTGCCCGCTCACGGTTGGTCAAGGCTCTTGGTTCAGACCAATGATAAATATGGGTTCCGCCGCCGCCGCTTCCAGTTACAGTGTAGGCGGGTTTGGATGGATCAAGTCTTTTATATATTTGACTGATCTTGGCTCCATTGATATGGAGCTGAAGCTCTTCTGGAATATCTGCCGTAAAAGCATTTTCTCCGGGTTTAATATGGCTCAGGCGTTTTACAACCGTAGGGGATTGTTTTGTAGCTTCATTATTAAAAGCATCTGCTGGAATAGGCGGAACTTCTATTGCAGTCTTGCAGGTGTTGTCAATGTCTTTGTATGGTTCCGGCGAGGGAACACGATATTTTACATTGATGTCATTGCGGATGCCAACTATGATAATACGGTGCCGGGCCTGCGGCACACCATATTGTTCAAACTTATACAAATGCGGCGTCAGTGTGTAACCTGCTTCGCTCATTTCAAGTAAAATCTTAGAAAATGCTTTTCCGTCATTAGCATTTCTGAGACCACCTACATTTTCAGCCAAAAACCACATTGGCCTGTATAAATTCAAAACTTTCACGCCGTAAGAATAAAGCGGGCCATACACACCGTCCATGCCCTTTTGCTCACCTACAACACTATAGTCATTGCAGGGAAAACCAAATGCCAGAGCATCTATATCTGGAAGCCCAATCAAATTGAACTTGCGGATATCAGCGTGATAAACAGTTTCTGGGTGATTCGGACAGATATTGTGCCTGTATGTTTCGCAAGTATCTTCATCATAATCATTTGCCCATTGATGGACTATTCTAAAGTTGGGGTTTTCAATCTGAGCATTCATTGCTCCGTAAGCCAACCCGCCGGGGCCGCAGAACAACTCACCTAATCTAAAAATCATACGGAATCACCTCTGAGATTTCTTTGTAAGTATATCAATTTGTTTCTGAACGAGTTCTCTTTCTTCATCAGTCAATAGATCTACGCCAGAAAAGCACCTCTGATATTGTGTCAAGTCGTTTTCATCGAGATAGCCACATAGCAAGTATAAAGAAATCACACTTACATTATATAATCCAGCCAACTTTTTTAATGTAGCTGGGGCTGGATTTTGAGTTTCGCCCTTTTCAATATGGCTGAGAACTGAATCATGGATTCCTGTTTTTTTATAAACGTCATTAAGACTGAAAGTTGAATCCTGACGAAGTTTTCTCAGCTGTTCTCCTAATCGTTTCATGACCAGCCTCCTGACTTCTTTAAATATAGCACACACGCTGCAAAAAAGCAATGAAATTTTGAAAAACGCTGCGATATTGCAGCACTCGTTTTAGTTAATAGTCAGCCAGCCCCACAATAATATTACTCTGCTGATACAGCCAGTCCGTAAATTCTTTCGGGCTGGCTGTTTTTTCTTTTACAGCCTTTTTTCTCTGCAATGCTTCTTTCTTGAACGCTTCAAAAGCGGTCAGCATTTCTTCCAGCCGGTCAGCCGGAAAGCCCGCTGTCCTTTTTGCTTTGTTGATCTTGTTGCGCCAGTTCTGGCACTCATTTTTGTAGAGCAGATCGTAGTTGTTTTCTCTTGCCCTTTCGTCAAACTCTCTCTTGTTTTGAAGCGCCTGTTTCTTCCTGCACTTATCGCCGCACAACTCATACCGCTGGCTTGTTGCGAGGAAAATACGTCCGCAGACTTTACATTTTCGGAAGCACAGCCCCCAATCGTTCAGTCGGTTCAGGTAATAGGTTATCAGCGGATAGAACGTAGAGTAGGCAGCCACACATTCCGTCGTGCGCCGGTTGTCTGGATACCAAAGGTCAAGCCGTGTTTCCGCTGCCGGTACGGAACCGAAAATGCGGTTGGATATATGGAAAGGTTCTGGCTTGCCGGTATCGCTGTCAAATTGAAGCGGGCTTCTCTGCTGAAAGGTCATGGTAAAGTGGCTCATTTTATTCATGAAGCGGTCACAGGCTTCCGCACGTTTCGCCGGCTCCCTTGCCAGCAGATAGCCGTTCCAGATACGGAACGCAGCGTACATCCGCAGCGGATCGCCGGTATCAAACTTTGTTTTCAGAAATTCCCCTGCGGCCTGCTCCAATGCTGGCTGCTTCCAGCGGTTTGAGTGCAGAGCTTCCCGCAGCGGAGCCAGACCAAAACGGTTCCATTCCCCGTCCGGGTCATGTTCAAACTCCGCAAGGAACGTTCCAAGCGGGCGGGTTGTGTCGCACAGCACATCCGCATCCATATCCCCCTGTAATCGGAAGCGCACCTGTAATTCTTCTCCAATCAAAATCCGCTCTTTCATTTTCTTCCTGTCCAGCGTCAGGACAAACAAAACCCGGTCATAACACGGCTCATGCCGTACAAATCCTGTTTCCATCCTATCTTCCTGCCTTTTGCTATGGTAATTTTATAATTCTGTTATATACGTTACACTCATGGTATCGCAGAAGTATTGTTTTGTCAAGGAAAAGTCGATATGATGATTGCAGATGGTAATTCAATACCACGCAGTACCTTGACAAGTAAATGACCGTCCAAAAGGGATATGACCGGCAGGAGAAGTGTCGCATGAAGCGCACCAATGCAGGGATACGCCGCAGGAATGGGGCAGCCGCAGGGATGCGGCTTTTAGGACAACGGCTTTTGGGGAGAACGGCAACAGGAAGCATTGAAACAAATTTTAGTATGGGAGGAACAAAATGAGCGATAACAAGAGATTGAATAACTATGACGAGCTGCCGCTGGTTCTGGACGTGGCGGATGTCCGGCGCATTATGGGAATTTCCAGAGTGAGCGCCTATGAGCTGGTTCATACCCCCGGTTTTCCGGCGTTCAGAAGCGGCAGGCTGATTAAGGTCAGCAAAAAGGCGTTCTTTGACTGGATGGAAAAGGGTACGGAAACCGTACCGAAAGGTAACAAATGAGCGCATGGTATCTTTCCCTATCTGGAATACTGCCGCCCTTTTCAAAGGCGCATACAGAGGGAAAAAATCTTAAAAATGATACCGAAACGCTACACCAAAACCGTCTATCTGCGTATGCCGGATAGAAACGGGGAAAGGAGCCAATTACGCCGAGAATGAGCAAGAAGCGCCGGTTGGAGTGGTCTTTCTTCTTAAATGACCGCAACCGTGTCACTTATAACGAATTGTGCCGAAAATGCCGCCATGACTGCAAGCAGAGCTTCCGGGCAGTCGTGATCGAATGTCCGAAGTATCTTTCCAAGCGTTCCCATAAAGGGGCGGAGAAAAAGAAAACGGAGCTGGAAACGACGGAAATCCCTTGAGGAACGAAAGGGCGCACTTCTATACATAGTCGAAAGACCATGTATCGTGCGTCCTGCGGAGCCAACCTCTGGCCGCTGATAAATCCAGCAATCCGAGGTTTTGCGTCACTTCGTTCCGTACAAGGAGGCTACACCCCCTTGCGCCGCTCAAGCGGCTATCCCCTGTTTCCTTTGTGTCTGCGACAAGCCGTTACCGGCTTGTCACATCCGCAAAGGCTGATAGGAACAACACTGACACCTAACCGCTGCTTTGGCGGTCATTTCTATTTCAGAGCAAAGGAGTGAGAACATGAACAAATCGTTGGAAGAGTTACAAAAAGAATATGAAGAAAGCGCTGCCAGACTGGAACAGGAGAAACGGAGGCTGCGCCGTCTGGAAAACCGGAAATCCTATCTGGAAAGCGGCTCCCGCAAGCAGCGCAGCCACCGGCTCATTACCCGTGGGGCGGCGATTGAGAGCGTCATGCCGGAGGTAAAAATACTGACCGAGCAGGAGTTTTATTCCCTGATGGAACGCATTGCCGAATGGCAGCCGGTTCAGAACGTGGTACGGCTTGCCGTTGAGAGCCATTGTCAGCCATCGGCCAGCCCACAGGACGGTGACTGACGATGGCGCTGTATCATTTTTCCGTCGATCAGATCAGGCGCAGCGAGGGGCAGAGCACCGTTGCCGCCGCAGCCTACCGAGCCGGGGAACGGCTTTACAGTGATTACTACGGAGAAGATAACGACTACACCCGAAAGGGCGGTGTGATCTGTTCCGAGATTTTTCTGCCGCCCCATGCCCCGCCGGAATATCAGGACAGAGCAACCTTGTGGAATACGGTGGAACAGGTGGAGAAGCACCCGAAAGCTCAGCTTGCGTACAGCTTTGACATTGCTTTGCAGAATGAGTTTTCGCTGGAAGAAAATATCGAGATGGCGAGGGAGTTTGTGCAGAAGTATCTTGTCAGCAAAGGCATGATAGCCGACCTTGCCATCCATGACCCGGACAAGGAGGAGGGCGGCATCCCCAACCCGCATTTCCATGTCATGACGATCATGCGCCCCATCGAGCCGGACGGCACATGGGGACAGAAGCAGCGCCGGGAATATGTCCTTGACGATGCGGGCAGCCGGGTGCTGGATGAAGCCGGAAAACCAATATTCAACGCCGTACCTACCACTGACTGGGGCAGCCCGGAAACGCTGGAAGCATGGCGGGAAACATGGTGCCGGATGGTGAATGAGAAGTTTGCGGAAAAGGGGCTGGATGTCCGCATCGACCACCGCTCCTATGTGCGGCAGGGGCTTGACCTGATTCCCACCGTCCATGAGGGGCCGACTGTCCGGCAGATGGAAGCAAAGGGCATCCGTACCGACAAGGGCGAGCTGAACCGCTGGATCAAGGCGACCAACCGGCTCATGCTGGATATAAAGAAGAAAATCAAATCCCTGTTCGGCTGGATTTCGGAAGTCAAAGAGGAACTTTCTAAACCTAAGACACCCAGCCTTGCCGACCTGCTGATCTCCTACTATGAGGACAGGAACGCCGGGGCGTGGAGCCAAAGAGCCAAGGGGAAGAACCTGAAAGAGTTTTCGGAGGCGGTCAACTACCTGATGGAGAACAGGCTGCTGTCGCTGGAAGCGTTGGAAGCCCGCTTGTCCGCTGTCAGCACAGAGTTTGACACATTGAGCGACACCATGAAAGCGAAGTCAGCCCGGATGAAAGAATTGCAGGAGTTGATACGGCAGGCTGAAAACTACAAACGGCTGAAGCCGGTGCATGATGAACTGAACGGCATCAAGTGGAAAAAACAGCGGGAGAAATTTGAAACCGCCCATGACGCTGACCTGCGGCTGTTTTACACCGCCCGCCGAATTTTGAAAGAGAAGCTGGACGGGAAGCCCATTGCCCTGACCGCATGGAAACAGGAGTATAACCGGCTGCAAGCGGAGTACGCCGAGCTGTCCCCACAGTATAAGCCGCTCCGGGAGGATTTGCTGAAAATGCGCCGGGTACAGTATTGCGTTGACCGGGCATTGCAGCGGCGGCAGCTGGAACAGGAAGCGCCAAAAAAGAAACAGGATATAGAACTATGACATTTACGGGAGGAAATATTTGAATGTATTTGAAGCGGTGAAGCAGTCCGTCACTACCCGGCAGGCTGCTTCTTACTATGGAATACGGGTAGGGAGAAACGGCATGGCCCGCTGTCCGTTCCACAATGACCGAATGCCGAGTATGAAAGTGGACAGCCGCTATTATTGCTTCGGCTGCGGCGCTTCCGGGGATGTGATCGACTTTGCCGCTTCCCTGCATGGTTTGGGAAAACGGGATGCAGCGGTCAGACTGGCAGAGGATTTTTCAATTCCCTATGACGGGACCAGACGCACACCGGCAGCAAAGAGAACGCCGCCCAAGCCTACGCCGGAGCAGAGGTTACGGCAGGCGGAACAGCATTGCTTCAAAGTGCTATGTGACTATCTGCGTTTACTGGAACGCTGGAAAATTGAATATGCCCCACAGCCGCAGGATGCCGTCTGGCATCCTCTTTTTGTGGAAGCGTTGCAGAGAATTGATTATGTAGAATATCTGCTGGATATTTTGATGTTTGGAGAAATGGAAGAAAAAGCGGCGTTAATTGCCGAACAGGGAAAGGAGGTGGTGCGGCTTGAGCGGCGAATTTCAGAACTTGCCGCCAGCGGCGCAGGAAGCAGCCATGCGGACAATGGATGCAATGGAACCGGCACAGACACAGGAAGAAATCCGGGAAATGCTGGAGGGAACGCAGAAAGGCGGCGTGAAGAACAGCATCAAGAACTGTCTGACAGTATTCCAGCGTGACCCGCTGCTGCGTGGAGCAGTCAGCCTTAATCTGCTGTCAGAGCAGATTGACATTGTGAAACCGCTGGGCTGGGAGCGAACCAGCGACACACTGACCGACATGGATATGAATTATCTGCTTTTGTATCTGGAAGAACACTACGGGCTTACCAGCGAGAAAAAGATACAGAGCGCCCTTAAAATCGTAGCCAACGAGAACCGCTACCATCCCGTCAGGGATTATCTGAACAGCCTGCAATGGGACGGAACCGAGCGCATCCGTTATGCTCTGCATCACTTTCTGGGAGCCGATACGGACGAGTACACCTTTGAAGCCCTGAAACTGTTTATGATGGGAGCCATCCGGCGGGTATTTCAGCCGGGGAGCAAGTTTGAAGTCATGCTCTGTCTGGTAGGCGGTCAGGGAGCCGGGAAATCCACCTTTTTCCGGCTTCTGGCAGTCAAGGACGAATGGTTTTCAGACGATTTGAAGAAGCTGGACGATGAAAACGTGTACCGAAAACTGCAAGGGCATTGGATTATGGAGATGTCGGAGATGATCGCCACCGCCAACGCCAGAAGCATTGAGGAAATCAAGTCGTTTCTAAGCCGCCAGAAAGAAACCTACAAAGTGCCGTATGAAACCCATCCGGCAGACCGGCTCCGTCAATGTGTGTTTGGAGGAACCACCAACCGGCAGGACTTTCTTCCCCGTGACCGTACCGGCAACCGGCGCTTTCTCCCCGTGACCGTGTACCCGGAACGGGCGGAGGTTCACATACTGGACGATGAAGCGGCGGCGAGGGTATATATCAGCCAGATGTGGGCGGAAGCCATGACGATCTACCGCA
This sequence comes from Evtepia sp., assembly GCA_048184675.1. Taxonomy (GTDB): domain Bacteria; phylum Bacillota; class Clostridia; order Oscillospirales; family Oscillospiraceae; genus Evtepia. The sequence goes on from DBEYYM010000084.1 coordinate 7,154, forward strand.
GCGGGAAGTATAAGCTGTCATTCAGCGCAGAAATGAACGCTTACCTGAAAGCCCACCAGCAGGATTTTATGCAGGAGGACACGCAGGCCGGTATGATCTACGCCTATTTGGAGGACTACACCGGCGACAGGGTATGTTCCAAACAGCTTTACGAGGAAGCGTTGGGGAACAGCAATCCCCCGGCAGAATGGGAAACACGGGCAATCTGCGAGATCATGAATACCGGCATTGCAAACAGCCGCATACAGGGCTGGACAGCCTACAAAAGCCCTAAGAGATATAAGAAGTACGGTTCACAGAAAGGATGGGAGCGTGTCAACCAGCCCCCAGCAGACAAAGACGGTTTTCGGGAAATCACGGAGGAAGAAGCCCGGCAGATGGAGCTTCCATTCTGAAAAAGCCGCCGGTTGACAGTTTGGTTGACGTTTCAGTTGACAGCCGGTTGACAGAAAGAATCCTGATATTTCAGGCACTTCTCCCCTTTGTCAACCATGTCAACCAAGAAATCAAAGAAAAAGTAAAATAGAATAATAGAGCGCCTGCGGATTGTTTTCAAAGTCTTTTGTGCCGGTTGACACGGTTTGGTTGACATTGGAACAGCCTGCGCCACACCAGCCTGACATTGCCTTGTCGGGCATATTTCATTTATGGAGGTAAATGCCTATGGTAAAAGCCAAGAGCGAAAATAACACTAACAACAGCGGCACAATGCTTACCGCTGCGGACGGCACCCAGTATTTTGTCATGGGGAAAATCCGTATCAAAGTATCGGAGCATTTTGCAGAGAACGGGAAGCCGCTGAACAGCCTGCTGGAAGATGTAATCCAGCACGCCGCCGCTGCTTCCTGAAAAAAGATAGATTTGTGACTGTCAATCAGCCCACGCTTATGATATACTTGTACCAGCGAGTATTGTATAAGCGTGGGTTGTTTCTTTTTAAGGAGGATTTTTGATGAAACAACCATACAATACAACGATTTATAACACCGCACTTTATTTGAGATTGAGCCGTGACGATGAGCTGCAAGGCGAGAGCGGCAGCATCCAGACACAGCGCATGATGCTTCGGCAGTACGCCTCCGAGCATGGATTGACCGTAGTAGACGAGTATATCGACGATGGATGGAGCGGTACGAACTTCGACAGGCCGAGCTTCCAGCGGATGATTGACGACATCGAGGACGGGAAAATCAACTGCGTTGTGACAAAAGACTTATCCCGCTTAGGCAGAAACTACATTCTGACCGGCCAATACACAGAAATCTACTTTCCAAGCAAAGGCGTCCGCTACATTGCGATCAATGACAATGTGGACACCCTCAACGGAGAAAGCGAGCTTGCCCCATTCCTGAATATCCTGAACGAGATGCACGCCCGCCAGACCAGCAAAAAAGTCAAGGCAGCCATGCGGACACGGTTTGCAAACGGCGCACACTACGGAGCCTACGCCCCGCTGGGTTATATCAAAGACCCGGACAAGACCGGGCATCTTCTGGTTGACACGGAAACAAGGTGGATTATCGAAAAGATATTTGACCTTGCCGTTCATGGGCGGGGAGCCGCCAGCATCACACGGATTTTGGTGGAAGAAAAAGTACCCACCCCCGGATGGCTGAACTTCCAGAGGTACGGTACTTTCGCCAATATCTACGCCGGAGCGCCGGAGGAAAAAGCCTATGCGTGGACGATAGCGCAGGTCAAGAGCATCTTGAAAGAGGAAACCTACATCGGTCACAGCGTACACAATAAGCAGAGCAACATCTCATTCAAGAACAAGAAAAAGGTACGCAAGCCGAAAGAGGAATGGTATCGTGTGGAAAATACCCACGAAGCAATCATTTCCGAAGATGTGTTCCGACAGGTGCAGGAGCAGATCGCCAGCAGGCGCAGACGGCAAAAGGACGGCACAACACAGATTTTTTCAGGGCTGGTAAAGTGTGCGGACTGCGGCTGGTCGTTGGCATACGGCGAGAATAAGCAGAACAAAACCCCGTATGGCTACTATCATTGCAGCAAGAACGGACAAGGATTGCGCCAATGCTCCATGCACTACATCCGCTATGATGTGCTTTACGCCTATGTCCTCTCCCGCCTGCAATACTGGTCGCAGCAGGCCCAGCAGGACGAGGACAAACTTCTGAAAAGGCTGCTCAATGCCAGCGATAAGGAACGCAGCTCTGCGAAGAAGAAACAGGCATCCGAACTGAAAAAAGCCGAGAAGCGCAAAGCGGAGGTTGACGGACTGTTTGCCAAGATGTACGAGGACTGGTCTGCCGGACGCATTACAGAGTACAACTTCAATATGCTGTCCGAGAAGTATCAAGGCGAACAAAAGGAGCTGGACGAGAAAATCCAGCAGCTTCACGAAGCAATGGAAGCCGCTGTGCAGACCGCCGTTGACGCTGAAAAGTGGGTAGGACTGATGAAGCAGTATGTCAACCCTACGGAGCTGACCGCCGAGCTTTTGAATACCCTGATTGAGAAAATCCTTGTGCATGAAGCGGTCAAGGGCGAGGACGGAAGCCGGGAGCAGGAAGTAGAGATTTTCTATCGCTTTATAGGCAAAATCGACTGACACATCTTTTTTTACCCAACAATATCTTTAACTAAGGGAAACGGGAAGGGGACTGCCGGATATCTCTTTGCTGGAGCCTTTGGCCCAGGCGCTGGGGGTGTCGGTGGCGGAGCTGCTATCGGGGCAGCAGCGAAGCAATGGCAACCGCGGCGGGAATATGCTCCGCAGTCACTTTTACGTCTGTCCCATCTGTGGCAATGTGATCCATGCTATGGGCCAGGGGAGCTTTCACTGCTGTGGGGTGGCCCTGCCGCCTCTGGAAGCGGAGGAACCGGATGAGGGACATGCCATCACCCTGGAGCGGATTGAGGATGACGCCTACATCACCCTGAACCACCCCATGTCCAAGGACCATTTCCTTTCCTTTGTGGCCTATGTGACCACGGACCGGGCCCTTCTTCAGCGGACCTATCCTGAGCAGGACGCCGCTGTGCGCTTTCCTTGGCTGGGGCCGGGTAAAATTCTGGTATGCTGTAACCGCCATGGGCTGTTTGGGCGGAGGATTTGACGACGGGTTCTTCTTCCTGACCGTGTAGAATGCTTCCAGGTGCGCCCCAAAAAGAAACTTTAATGACGGCCCCACCGGCAGACAAACTCTGCCGGTGGGGCTGTTGCAGCTCAGTGGGGTTCCTGCCACACCAGCTGGCGGAGGGGGATCCGTTCCCGGTCAAACCGGTTGGGGTCGCCGGGCTCCTGGGCGGAGTACCCCAGGGCCAGAAGGTTGATGGGCTCTAAATTGGGGGGCAACTGGAACTCTTGGCGCAGCACATCTGGCTGGAAGTAACACACCCACACCGAGCCCAGACCCAGCTCAGTGGCCTGGAGCATCATGTGATCGGTGAGGATGGCGGCGTCGATGTCGCTCGTCTGCTTGCCATCAAAGGGACGAGTCCAGGCCAGGTCGTGGTCAGCGCAGACCAGGATGGCCAGGGGCGCGCCATAGAGGTCGGCGGCCTTGGCGGCTTTGGCCAGGCTCTCAGGGGTTTGGAGGACCAGCAGGCGGACTGGCTGGCAGTTGCCGGCGGTGGGGGCCACATGGGCGGCCTCTAAGATTTGGGCCACCTTGTCTGGCTCCACAGAGCGGGGGAGGTAGCTGCGGACGGCGTGGCGGGTTGTGGCAATGTCAATGAATTTCATGGTTGCGTGCTCCTTTCGGTTGGGGGTATAATGAAAAAACAGTAAGGGAAGCATTGAGGGGATCGTGGTGCACCAGAGATCGTGGTTATGGTAGCACAGGCTGACCAAATCGACAAGAATGCACTTTCGGGGAAGATACTTCCCAAAACCATAGCATACCCAAAGGAGGAAGCTAAAATGGAACCCATTCCAATGCAATTTAACTGCCCGGTGGAGGCCACCTTATCCCTTATCGGGGGTAAGTATAAACCGCTTATCCTCTGGCACCTGGTGGAGGGTCCTCTCCACTATATGGAGCTGCAGCGCCGGATCCCCCGGGCCACCCCCAAGATGCTCTCCCAGCAGCTGAAGGATTTGGCGGATTGCGGCATGATTCAGCGGGAGGTCATTCCGGAAAAGCCTCCCAAGACCCTCTACTCTTTAACTCCCTTTGGTCAGTCGGTGATCCCCGTGCTGGATGCCATGTGTTCCTGGGGAGAGGACTATCTGGATGGCTTGTCGGTCACACCCTGCTGCACCGCAGGGAAACCCTGACTGCCTGGGCGCGGCACAGTCTGCGTCCAGGCAGTTTTGCCCGGAGAAACAATGGCTTGAGGGAAAGAGAAGAGGGCCGGGACCCACAGGAAAAACCGGAAAGGAGCCATGCTATGGCAAGATTTCATTTTTTTACAAAAACAGATATTGACGCCGGCGTGGCGCAGTTCCAGGCTGACCCCAAGGGGGTGCTGCTGGATGTACGCACGCCAGAGGAGTACCTCCAGCAGCGGATCCCCCATAGCGATAACCTGCCGCTACAGGAGATTGCGCAGGCCAGGGAACGCTTTCCGGATTTAGACACCCCGTTCTATGTTTATTGCCGCAGCGGGGCCCGCAGCAGCAAGGCTGCGGCGGCGCTAAAAAAGATGGGATACACCTGCGTGAACAACATTGGCGGTATTATGGAATACCGTGGCGAGACTGTCCAGGGAGAAGCGTGACCGGGTTTGCCGGCCCGGAGAAACTTGCTTTCTCTCGCCCCTTGGGCATGGGGAATGGAAAGGGAAAAGAGGCTTTACATCCCTGGGAGAACTGCGCACAGTCAAGAGAATCTAGTTGGAAAGGGGGAGCGCTGCAAATGGAATATGAGGCCTGGAAAGCTGCCTGGGGCGTCTCCCTCAATCCCCAGCAGGAGGCTGCGGTCCAAGCTGCAGAGGGGCCGGTGCTGCTGCTGGCGGTGCCGGGCAGCGGCAAGACCACGGTGCTGATCTACCGGCTGGGGTACCTTCTTTTCTGCCGGGGGGTGCCCCCGGAAAACATTCTCACGGTGACTTACACCGTAGCGGCCACCCGGGATATGCGGGCGCGCTTTGCCCAGACCTTTGGGGAGGACTGGGCCAGCCGGCTGGAGTTTCGCACCATCAATGGCCTCTCAGCCCGGATTATTCACCGCTATGAGCAGGTGAAGGGGCGCCAGGCCTTTCAGTTGGTGACCGACGAGGGGAAGCTTTCGGCGCTGGTGGGGGAGCTCTACCGCCAGGCCACCGGCGAGTTTGCCACCGAGAGCACCATCAAAACCCTGCGCACCGCAATCACGTACATCAAAAACCGTCAGCTCTCCCGGCAGGAGGTGGAGGCCCTCCAGGTGGACGACCTGCCTGTGGCCCGGGTCTATTGGGACTACTGCGCTGCCCTTCGCCAGCAGGGGTGGATGGACTATGACGACCAGATGGTCTACGCTGCCCGGATCCTTCGCCAGCACGGGGATATTTTGGCGGCCTTTCAAGAGAAGTACCGCTACCTCTGTGTGGATGAGGCCCAGGACACCTCCAAAATTCAACACACCATCCTCCGTCTGCTGGCGGGGAAGGACCGCAACCTCTTCCTGGTGGGGGACGAGGACCAGAGCATCTACGGCTTCCGGGCGGCGGAACCGGAAGCTCTGCTCCAGTTTGAGGTGCTGTACCCCGGGGGCCGGGTGCTGCTGCTGGAGAAGAATTACCGGTCCACCCGGACCATCGTCCAGGCGGCGGACCAGTTCATCCGCCAGAACCACAGCCGCCGGGACAAGCACATGGTAGCCGCCCGGGGCGAGGGCCCTGCCATCGGGGAAATCTGGGCCTATGACCGGGCAGACCAGTATGCCTTTCTGGCGCGGCTGGCCCGGGACTGTGACCGGGAGACGGCGGTGCTCTACCGAAACAACGACAGCGCCCTGCCCGTGCTGGACCTGCTGGACCGCCAGGGCATTGGCTGCCGGTGCCGGCAGGTGGAGGGGACCTTCTTTACCCACCGGGTGGTTCGGGATGTGGCAGACTTCATCGCCTTTGCCGCCGACCCCACCGACGGAGAGGTTTTCCTGCGGATTTATTACAAGCTCCGGGCGGGCATCACCAAGGCGGCTGCTCAGTGGGCGGTCCATCAGCAGGGGGAGAACCTGCTGTATGCCTTGTCCCAGTGCTCCGTCCTTTCCGCTTGGAGCCGGACCCAATGCAAGGCCCTGGCCACCCATTTTGACCACCTGCTGGGAGAGAAAGGGGACCGCGCCATCTACCGCCTTCACCACTACATGGGCTATGGGGACTATCTGAAGGAGCGGGGAGGGGACACAGGCAAGCTGGATATCCTAGAGGCCCTGGGCAGCCAAACGCCCAGCCCCGGCGCCCTGCTGGACCGGTTGGAGGAGCTGCGGGAACTGGTTCAAAAGGGAACCAGCGACCCGGGGAGTAACTTTCTCCTCTCCACCATCCACTCCAGCAAGGGGCTGGAGTATCAGCGGGTAATCCTCATGGATGTGGCCGACGGTCTGCTCCCTCTGGTAGAGGCCCCGGTGGGAGACCACCCCGACCCGGAGGCGGTAGCAGCCTACGAAGAAGAGCGCCGCCTGTTTTACGTGGGCATGACCCGTGCCAAGGAGGAGCTGCTGATTTTCCGGTTCAAGAAGCCAGGCCTCTCCAGCACGTTTTCTCAGGCGCTGTTCCCGCCCAAACCGAAGCCAGTCTTTCATCCCCAGCCCAAGCCAGGCCGAAAGTCCTCCGCGCCAACGCCCAACCTGGCAGCTTATTCCCCAGGGGTGCGGGTAACCCACCGGACCTTTGGCGGGGGAAAGATTGTCAGCCGCCAGGGGGACATCGCCACCATCCTCTTTGACGAGGGGACGGAAAAGCGATTCTCCCTCTCTGTGGCCCTCCGCCAGCGGCAGCTGCAGCGGGAAGGGTAACAAAAAACCACGCCGAAGCGCGGTTTTTGTGGTTTCATGTGTTGTTGAACTGCAGGAATCATAAGTGTTCCCTCTCGGTTTAACAAAGGCGCCAGGCCGCCAGAGCGGCCATTGTTTCCTGCGGTGGGAAGCGCCTGCAAACGGGATAGGGATTCGCGGGAGCAAGGGGACGCCGTTTATAGTGCTTCACAATGGAAATCCTCGCCCTCTAGGGTCAGCCAACGGAATATGCCGTCCTCATACAGCAGGCAGCTGTTTGGCGAGCCACCCCGGGGCAGGGAGACCGAGCCGGGGTTGGCGCAGAAAAGGTCGCCGATCCGCCGCCAGGCGGGAATGTGGGTGTGGCCGGACAGCAAAATCTGGGCAGTGCCCATGGGAGGGGGATTGTAGGGGGAGTACCGGTGGCCATGGGTCAGGAAAACCTGGCGTCCTTCCCAGTCTACCATGGCATAGCTGGGGTGCATGGGAAACTGGGCACCCAGCTTTTGGACACCGTGGTCACAGTTGCCCTCTACCCAGACGATCTCCTGGGCCAGGGGGTTGAGAAGCTGGATCACCCCGTAGGGGTCGTATTCATAGCGGGGGTCATAGGAGCCGGAATAGACCAGGTCTCCCAGCAGGACCAGCTGCTGCGCTGCTTCCTGGCGGTAGATCTCCAGCAGCTGCCGGCAAAAGGCCAAAGAGCCGTGGAGATCAGATGCAATCAGACGTTTCATAGGCATCACCTCATGGCCATAGTATAGCGGATTTCGCCCCAAAGGGCAAGGTGGGGAAAAAGCGGAGGAATCCAAGATTTTTCTCTGTTCTGCGGTGGACAGGCATGGTATAATAAAAAAATACCCTAGCTATTTTTGCCTCCCGTGGTCCATTTCCGGGCTGCTGCGCAGGGCAAAGAGAACTAGCAACCCCAAATCCACGGAGGTGGCATATATGATAGAAGATGCAAAACGATCCATTGCTTTTATTTGCCCCGTCTGCCGGCAGCCGGTGATTTTAGAGCGGACGGTGTTTCAGCTGGCAGCCTCAGGCAGCCGCCTGGCCTGTCCCTGTGGGAAGTCCTCCATTGACGTTGCCCTGATGGGGGATCAGGTCCGGTTGACGGTGCCTTGCCTGTTTTGCGAGCAGGAACACACCGTTGCCTGCTCCACAGCGTCCTTTTTGCAGGAGAAAACCCTGGCCTTTTCCTGCGCCAATTCTGGTCTGGACTGCTGCTATGTGGGGGAAGAGGAGTCTGTTTTCGCCGCCATGCGCCGGCTGGAAGAGACGGTGGATGTTCTGGAGTCAGAAGCCGGGTCCCAGGGGACCTTCCTCAATGACCTGGTGATGGAGGAGATTTTGGAAGAGCTCCGGGACATTGCCCAGCGAGGCGGGATCTCTTGTACCTGCGGCTGCAAGGACTGGAAGCTGAAAATCAACTACAGCTCCGTGGAGCTTTTCTGCGCCCAGTGCGGCGGCGCGCTGAAGCTGCCGGCAGCCACCATGTCAGACATTGAGGACCTGTGCTGCAAGCCCACCCTGACCATCCGTGGGGAGAAGCCGCCCAGGGACCCAAAAGGAGAGTGAAAAATTCTCTTGCAACCGAAGCGCACATCCAAGCACCTCTGGCATAAGATGGACTGAGATCGCGAGACGGTCTCCATCTCTGACAGGAGGTAATTGTCTATGTGTTGTAACAACGGTTGGGGTGGTAACAGCTGCCTGTGGATCATTCTGATCCTGATCATCATCTTCTGCGGCTGCGGCTCCAGCGGCAGCTGTGGGAACAACTGTGGCTGCGGGAATAACTGCGGCTGTGACAACTGCGGCTGCGGCTGCTAAGTCCCCGTACCATAGCCCAGCGCACCCATGCGGAACTGGCAACCAGCGGCCCCGGACCTTCCCGGGGCCGCTTTTGCCGGAAGGGGGCGGGGCCCGAAAAAAATTCAAAAAAACCAAAAATAATGCTTGCATTTTCCCCGGGAGTGTGCTATTATCTAAAAGCTGTCAGTTGAGACACCACTGACATGCGGCAGTAGCTCAGTTGGATAGAGTGACTGGCTACGAACCAGTAGGTCGGGGGTTCGAGTCCCTCCTGCCGTACCAAAACGTCCGAACGCTTTTGCGTCCGGGCGTTTTGTTGTATCTGCCCCAAAGGTTTCCCCAAGCCCCCTGGAAAGGTCCGCCCCGCAGGATGGGCTGGGAAGAGAAAAAGGAAAGACGTATCTTGCAGAATGATACAATGCGCTGCAAGGTACGTCTTTTTTGCTTTTTTAGAAAACGATGTGCCGCCAATGCCCTCTTCCTCATTTTGCCGCCATAGAAGGGCGGCTTTGGGTGGAGGCGGGCTGAAGGGAGCCCTGGAGAAGGCGGGAAAACTCGGCCTCGGAAAGGATGCGCAGGTTTGTGGTGCCTTCGGCCAGGATGGCCCGGGCTTTTTCCTCCTTGTTGCTGACGGTGACGGTGCCGCCGGGACCGTCAAACTGGCGGCCCACCACAAGAAAGTCTGTCTTGTGGGAGACGGCGGTTTTGATGACGGCCCCCACGTTGACAGCCCGCTGCATGGCCTCCTGCCGGTCGATGGAGAGTTCCCCGGTGAACACCAAGGATTTTTTATAGAAGGGATGATTTTTGTCAAAAAAAGTCACCTGGGGCTTGATCTGCTTGGTGTGAATGGGGGCCCGGTACCGGGGGGAACGCCGGGCCTTGGTGGGCTGGGGCTTCCGGGGAGTATGCACGGGGAGGACCAGGTCACTGACCTCTTGGATGCGGATATGAGGCTGGGAGAAGCAGAATTCTCCCAGGTTCAGGCAGTGATTTGCCTTGATGCAGGAAATGGCAATTTGGGCACAGGCCACGGCGTCGCACTCGGCATTGTGGTGGTGCTTCAGGTCAATGCCCAAGGCTTCGGCGCAGGCGGCCAGATTTTTCCGGCCGGGGACGAGATCCCGGGCCATGGCGATGCTGTCGATGTATTTGAAGTCGGCATACTGGTGGACGTAGGGATCCCCATAAGCGGCTAAGGAGGCCTTGATCACTGACATGTCAAACCGGGCGTTGTGGGCGATGAGGGCCTTGCCGGCCAACATGGGGTGGATCTCTTGCCAGACGGTGAGGAAGTCAGGCGCGTGCTCGGTGTCCTCGGGATAAATCCCGTGGACATTGATATTGCCCTGGTCATACCGGTTGCCTGGGGGCTGGATGAGCTGATGGGCGGTGGCCACCACTTCCAGACCCACCACAAAGGCCAGCCCCACGGCGCAAGCGCTGCTGGGATCGCTGGTGGCAGTCTCAAAATCGATGGCGACAAAATCCACATGCTGGTCGGCGGAAAGGAGAGGTTTGCCGCAAAGCTCCATGGGGAATCACTCCGTTCGGTTCTCAAAAGTGTACTCTGGGTTCCTAAAAGTAGATGGATCTTTTTTATTATAGTATCTTACTCCAGGTTGTCAAGGGAACAGGGGTGGGATTTTTCCTTGGGAAAAGGAAGAACGCCCTTCTTAAGGACGGGGAATCCACGGGAAAAAAGGGCGGAATTTTGTCTATAACTGACATAATTGACATATTTATGTAGACTATATTGCAAAAATTTGTTATAATGACAAAAATGGGATGTAAAAAATCAAATAGAGGAGGCCAAGACAATGAAGAGAAGGATTCGACAGTTTTCAAGCTTTTGCATGGCGGTGCTTTTGCTCTTGTCCTGCTTTGTGATTGGGGCTCCGCAGGCGAGGGCTGTAGGGGGGATATCCTTGGAGGGAGCAAGCATTCGCTTTTATAATGGGGGAAGTTGCCACTACATTGGAAGCAAAAGAGAACCAACAATACAGGTTACAATAGGGAATAACATATTACAAAAAGATATTCATTACTTAACAGAGTATGGAAATAACGAGGATGTTGGGACTGCTTATGTAACAGTGACCGGTATTGGTGGTTATACTGGTTCAAAAACTGCGACATTTGCGATCCTCCCCTGTGAGATGAAGGAATCGGACTTTGAGTTCATTTCCGATATTCAAAAGGAATATGATGGTACAAAAAATGTATTGCCTGTTATTAGGGCAAAAGGCAAGGGTACGGACTTAGTTGATGTGACATATACCAGGGCAGAATACGAGGACATGTACGCTGGAAGCCAGAAAACCATCAAAGTGTATGACATTGGTCTTTCTGGAGAAGATAGTAAAAACTATAATGTAGCTTCTGACTTGGTGTTGACGTGCAATGCAGGGATCATTATGCCCAAAGAGCTTCGGGTGGAAAAGAATGCCCAACTGGCCAAAGGCGCCACGCTGGACCTGAGCAAGCTGATTTCTGATGTGGGAGGAAGCCAGGTAACCTATCGGTTTGAGTCAGGTGACACCTTGGGATGTACGCTCAACGGATCTATCTTAACGGCGGGGCAAACCACCGGTGTTGTTACCGTGTGGGTTCAGACCAAGGACTATGATGTCAATGGGGACGGCAAGCCAGAGTATGCCGGGGGACTGGAAAAAATCGACGTCAGCATTGTGGAGAAACAGGACCAGCCCTCAGTGGACCTTGAGGGGGAAAAGCAAACCCAACCTGCGTTTACTCTGCCCGGCACAGCCTCGGTGACCTATGGGCAGACCCTTTCCATCAGCACAGCCGGCGGAGCAGGAAGCGGCAAGGTGACGTTTTGGGTAGATGCCACAGGCCGCACCGGCGGTGCGACCATCGATGACAATGGCCTTTTCACTCCGACCAAAGCCGGCCAGGTGCTGGTCTATGCTGCCAAAGCGGGGGATGACCAGTATAAAGAGGCCAAGGCAGACCCCGTGCTGGTGACCATTCACCAGGCCCAGCTGACCATTCAGGTGAAGAATAAGACCGCCTTTGTGGGGAAAGAGGTTCCCACCCTGGGCAAGGAGGACTACACCGTCTCCGGCCTGGTGGGCCAGGATACCCTGGCCAAGGAGCCAACGCTCACCTATAGCCCTACCCCCAATATGGCGCTGCCGGGAACCTATACCATCCAGGCTGCCGGGGCGGAGGGTCCTGCAGGGGGAAACTACCGGACGGAGATTCTCTATCAGCCAGGGACCCTCACCGTCAGTGAGCAGCCCCTTTACCCGATTACAATTCAGACAGCCCAAAACGGGACGGTCACAGCAGACCTAGAGGCAGCTGCAGAAGAGACAGAGGTCACCCTCACCGTCTCCCCGGCAGAGGGCTTCCAGCTGGAGCGCCTGACGGCATCTACTGACAGCGGCGCTGTCAGCCTGGAGAAAAAAGAGGAGGGAATCTACACCTTTTCCATGCCTGGCGAAGCCGTAACGGTCTCGCCCGCTTTTGTGGAGGAAGAGAGCGAGCTTCCTCCCTTCCCCTTTGCCGACGTGACAGAGCAGGACTGGTATTATGACAGTGTGTACTATGTCTTCGCCAAAGGCTTGATGAACGGCACCAGCGCCACCACCTTTGAGCCAGGGGCGACCACCACCCGAGGCATGGTGGTCACTGTCCTCTACCGGCTGGAGGGGAGCCCGACGGAAGCGGGCTGGTCCCCCTTTACCGACGTGGACCCAGGGATGTATTATGCGCCCCCAGTTGCCTGGGCAGCTTGGAATGAGATTGTCAATGGTTACAGCGACACGCTCTTTGGGCCTAACGATAGTATTACCCGGGAGCAGATGGCCACCATCCTCTATCGCTATGCCCAGTTTAAGGGTTGTGACAGCTCCCAGCAGGGGAACCTAGCGCAATTTGTGGACGTGGGCAAGGTTTCGTCGTATGCCAAGAAGGCGCTCTCTTGGGCCAACTACTGGGGGCTCATTCAGGGCAAAGGGGATGGAATTCTGGATCCCCAGGGGCTGGCCACCCGGGCAGAGGTGGCAGCCATTCTCTGCCGGTTTGATGCAATGATCTTAGGTTAATAGAAAGTTCCCACCGGGCGAGAGCCTTCGCCCGGTGGGAACGGCCCGGAAAAATTTTTTCAAAAAGATGAAAAAATTCCTTGACAAATCAGAAAAGCCTGCTATAATAAATTTTGCTCTCAGCGAGTAAGGGAGCTGCAAAAAACCAAATAGCGGGATTGTGTAAGGGTAGCACGACAGACTCTGACTCTGTTTGTGAGGGTTCGAATCCTTCTCCCGCTGCCAAAAGGCCTTGAGAATTTTCTCAAGGCCTTTTTCTTATGGTTCCACAGATCCATTACAAAAATAGCAGCAGGCTGACCGCCATCACCAGCATCCCGGCAATGAGGCCATAGATGGAAAGATGGTGCTCTCCATACTCCCGGGCAGAGGGGAGCAGCTCATCCAGGGAGATGAAGACCATAATTCCCGCCACCCCTGCAAACAGACTGCCAAAAATCACGCCGTTCATAATGGGCATCAGCAAAAGCCAGCCGAGCAAAGCACCCGTGGGCTCAGCCAGACCAGACAGAAATGAGTAGCAGAAGGCCTTTTTCCGGGACCCCGTGGCGTAGTAAATGGGCACGGAGACGGCGATGCCCTCTGGCACATTATGGATGGCGATGGCAACCACAATGGGAATGGCAATGCTGGGGTCCTGCAGGGCGGAGACGAAGGTGGCCAGCCCCTCAGGAAAATTGTGAATGGCGATGGCCAGGGCGGTCATCCCTCCCATGCGCATCAATTTTGTGGGACGCTCGGCGTCCTCCTCCCAGGACTTCACTTCATGTGGATTCTCCTCGGAGGGAATCAGCCGGTCGATCACGGCGATCAGAAAGATTCCCCCGAAAAAGGCCAGGACGGTGACCCAGCTGCCCTGTTTTAGGGTCAGCTCCTGGATGAGAATGTCCCGGGCCTGGGAAACAATCTCAATCATGGAAACATAGATCATCACACCGGCGGAAAAACCCAGGCTGACAGATAGAAATTTTTTGTTGGTCCGGCGGCTGAAAAAGGCGATGCAGCTGCCCAGCCCCGTGCTTAGCCCGGCCAGCAGGGTGAAAAGAAAGGCAAGAAAAACTGTGTGGGACATCAACGACATCCTTTTAGTTAGCGTATGCTAACTAAAAGGATACCATAGAATGGTTCGTTTCGCAACGAAAAAATACGTTCCCAGAGCATGGAAGGCATCTGGAAACGTATCTTGGAAAAGGTTACAGTTTTTTGTATTGCCGGTAGAATAAAATCGAGGTGGTGCTGACGGCGATCAGGTCAGCCACGGGCTCTGCCAGGAAGACGGCAAAGACCTGATCAGCCAGGAAATGAGGCAGAATATAGATCAAAGGGATTAGAAGGATCACTTTCCGCAGCAGGGCCAGAAAGATGGAGGTCTTGGCATTGCCCAGGGCAATGAAGGTCTGCTGGCAGGCCAGCTGGATGCCATGAAGAAAGGAAAGCGCCATATAGATCCGCAAAGCCCAACGGGTGAACTGGGCCAGGGTGGGGTCACTGGTGAAGATGCCGATAAAAACCTGGGGAAAGACCATGGCCAGCAGCCACAGTCCCCCAGCAAAGACCATACAACAGGTCAGCAGCAGGCGAAAGGCTTCTTTAACCCGGTCCTGGTTCCCAGCGCCATAGTTAAAGCCGATGATGGGCTGGGCCCCTTGGGAGAGGCCCTGAAGCGGGAGGGCGGTGAACTGCATGACGCTGGCTAAAATGGTCATGGCCCCCACAGCAATGTCGCCGCCATAGACCAAGAGACTGGTGTTGAAGCAGATGCTGAGGATGCTCTCGGTAAACTGCATGATGAAAGGGGCGACCCCCAGGGCGATACAGGGGAGAATGGTCTGCCGCCGCAGCCGTGTGTTTTTTATTTGAAGGCGTAAGGTGGCCCGCTTCCCTGTGAGAAAGCGGAGAATCCAAAGGCAGGAGAGCCCTTGGGAGAGAATGGTGGCCAGAGCTGCCCCCCGCACGCCCATATCCAGGACAAATAGGAATAGCGGGTCCAGCAAAATGTTGCAGAGCGCCCCAATGGTCACGGTGAGCATGCCGGTTTTGGCAAAGCCCTGGGCGTTGATGAAAGCGTTTAGCCCCAGGGACAGCTGCACGAAAAGGGTGCCCAGGGAATACAGCTGCATATAGTCCCAGGCATAGAGAATGGTATTCTCACTGGCACCGAAGAGCAAAAGAAGCTCCCGGCCAAAGAGCTGGATAACGCCGGTGAGAAGAAGGGCGGTAATCACCAGCATAGCGGCGCAGTTGCCCAAAATTCGTTCGGCCTCTTGGGGCTCCCCTTTCCCCAGCATAATAGAGGCGCGGGGGGCGCCACCCATGCTCACAAGGGCGGCAAAGGCGGAGATGGCCATAATCAGGGGCAGGGTAATTCCCACACCGGTAAGAGCGCTGGGCCCCACGCTGGGAATGTGACCGATGTACATGCGGTCCACCATGTTGTAAAGCAGGTTAATCAGCTGGGCCAAAATGGCGGGCAGGGCCAGCTGAAACAGAAGGCGGCTGACGGAATCCTTTCCCAGATCAGCCCCTTGGGAACGCAGCAAATGCAAGGAGATCCCTCCCGTGTTCTTCCAAGTATGGGTAGGACCGATTATATCACAAAAGGGTTTGCAGGGGAAGAGGCAAGGAGGGCCGGCGCCTTGACAGGGGGAGCTGGATGTGATAAGCTACGCCCCGAGAGCTCCCGCCGCCGGGTGGGGGCAGCGCGTTTGTTTCTGTGTCGTTAGGCCTTAGAAGACACAGAATCAGGCGCGTATTTTGTTTTTAGAAAGAGGGAGAGCTGCTATGGCATGGATCTGCTTGCTGGTGGCCGGCCTGATGGAAACGGTCTGGGCCACAGCCATGAAGCTGTCGGAAGGATTTACCAAAGTGGGGTGGTCGACTCTGACTGTGGCGGCCATGGGGGCCAGTGTGTACCTTCTGGCCCGGGCCATCAAGACCCTTCCCATGGGCACGGCCTACGCCATCTGGACGGGAATTGGAGCCCTGGGGGCTGTGATTTTGGGGATTGTTATCTTTAAGGAACCTGCCACCGCTGCCCGGATCTTCTTTGCGGCACTGCTGCTGGTGGGCATTGTGGGGCTGAAGGTTACCTCCCCCTAAGAAAAAGGCGGAACACCGAACCTGGGTGTTCCGCCTTTGCTTGCCAAGGGGACCCTGCCTCAGCCGAACACAGCCGGCGGATGGACGGGGCTACTGAGAAAAATGCGCCGCCCCTGGGACGGGGAGGGGATCCCGGAAACCAGGGGCGGCAAAGAAGAAAAGAAAGATATGGAACCAAAGTTAATGAGAGGGCCCTTTGGCGCTCCGCGCGGCATTTACTACCACGGAGGACAAGGCCAGCAACGCCAAGGCGTTGGGAAGCACCATCAGCTGGTTGAATAGATCAGACAGTTCCCAGACCAAGTCGTTAGACAGGCAGGAACCAAGAAAAATGAACGCCACGCCGATCACTGAGTAGACGGTGGTAGCCTTTTTTCCAAAGAGGTAGGCCACGTTGAGCTTACCAAAGAAATTCCAGCTAAGGATGGTGGAAAAAGCGAAGAACAGCAGGCACACGGCCACAAAGATGGAGCCGATCCCCTGGCCAAAGACGCTGGAGAAGGCCAGCTGGGCCATGTTGGTCTTATCGATGCCCTCGGCCGAGCCGCTGGCCAGAGGTCCGCCGCCGGCGTAAAGGGTGGAGATCACCACCAGGGCGGTCATCGTGAGGACCACGAACGTGTCGATAAATACCCCGATCATGGCGACCACGCCTTGATCGTGAGGCGCCTTGACTTTGGCCATGGCGTGGGCGTGGGGGGTGGAGCCCATCCCGGCCTCATTGGAAAAGAGGCCGCGCTTGACGCCCTGGCTAATGGCAGTTTTCAAGGCATAGCCTAGTCCGCCGCCGATGATGGCGTTGGGGACAAAGGCATACTTAAAAATCATGCCGAAGGTTTCGGGCAGATAGGGCAGGCGCAACACCAAGAGGATGAGTCCGCCCAGGAGATAGAGGGCTGCCATTGCGGGCACCAGCTTTTCGGTGACCGAGGCCACCCGCTGCACGCCCCCCAGAAAGACGAAGGCCGAAGCTGCAGCCACCAGAATGCCCATAACCCAAGGGGGAATCCCAAAGGCATTGCCGCAGGTCTGGCCAATGGAGTTAGACTGCACCATGCAGCCGATAAAGCCCAGGGCCAGCGTGATGGCAATGGCAAAGAAGGCCGCCAGGAAGGCGCCAAATTGGTTGTGAAATGCCCGCTTAATGTAGTAGACAGGGCCGCCGGAGACGGTGCCGTCAGGGGAGACGATCCGGGTCTCCTGGGCCAGGACAGCCTCAGCATAGATGGTGGCCATGCCGAAAAAGGCGATGATCCACATCCAGAAGATGGCGCCGGGGCCACCCACCAGAATGGCGCTGCACGAGCCGATGATGTTACCGGTGCCCACCTGGGCAGCCACGGCGGTGGTGAGAGCCTGGAAGGAGCTTAACCCACCCTTTTGCCTGCCGCCGCGCAGGGAGAAGCCGCCGAAAACCCGGCGTATGCCCTCCCGAAAGCAACGGATCTGAACGAAACGGGTGCGCAGGGTGAAGAAGATTCCGGTTCCTACCAACAGAATCACCAGAATGTAGTCAGAGAGGTAGAAGTTAACGGTTTGAACAATATGCAACAGTGTGTCCATGGGACTGCCTCCTCAAAGAAAAATAAAAAGAGCCTGCTGGCCAAATGGCCTGCGGCTCTGAAGAAAAGACAGCCCGGGGTGTGATTCTCGCCGGTACAGAACCGGCGGAAAAGTTGCTCGGCTCTGTCCTTTCACCTGAGAGATTCGGCTTCCAGCGGAAGCCTTGCACCTTCGGTACTCATAAAAAATGAGATTCTCCAGAGACCCCTCCACCTCCAGTTTCCCTCGCTTCTGCGAGAAATCCTCCAGGTTTCATCGGGCCGGTATTCACTTGTTGCAGTACTGCGAGATTTAGGATAGCACGGTGCAAGAAAATTTGCAAGCTATTAATCGCATATAACAAGTACAAAATTCAATG
>DBEYYM010000085.1:0-6244 GCA_048184675.1 Evtepia sp.
GGAAAAACATAAGTTTATTCTTCGAAAAAAGTTTGGAAATAGACAGAAAATTTTTCATGGAATGTTGATTGCAAACCAGACCATTTCAGGGGAAAATTTTGCAATATTTGGTGATATTGCCGTGAATCATGCAAAATGAACTGGGGAAAACTTGTCATTTTCCTGCCTTTGTGTTCAAAACGATGAAATTTCTCGGAATGGGGGCTTTTTGCGTTGACTTGCTGGAAAAAAGTGCGTACTATCCTTGTTATACCAACGAGCAGGAAGTGAAAGAATGAACTATAAAACTTGCAATTTGCTTCGTCCGCAGATGGAACATGATGCCTGTGGCATCGGTGCAGTGGTCAGTAAAAAGGGGGTTCCCTCTCACCAAGTTGTGTGTGATGCGCTGACCATCGTGGAGAAGCTGGAGCACCGCGCGGGCAAGGATGCTTCGGGGGAGACGGGAGACGGTGTGGGAATTCTCCTTCAGATTTCACACAGATTCTTCGCAGACGTGGCGTCTGAGGCCGGAATCCAGCTGGGTGGGCCGCGAGAGTATGCGGTGGGGATGTTCTTTTTCCCCCAGGATCCCATCCGCCGCAGCCGTTGTCGGAAGCTTTTTGAGATCCTGGCGAAAAAAGACGGGGTGCCTGTGCTTGGCTGGCGCTCTGTCCCTGTGGAGCCGGATATTTTGGGCCGCCGGGCAGCAGACTGTATGCCCAGTATCTGGCAGGGATTCTTCCAGCGGCCCAAGGAGGCGGAAAAGGATCTGGACTTTGACCGCCGTCTTTATGTCATCCGCAGAACCTTCGAGCAGTCGGTATCAGACACCTATGTGGCCTCGCTAAGCTGCCGGACCATTGTGTATAAGGGAATGTTTCTGGTTCATCAGCTCCGTCCGTTTTACAAGGACCTGCAGGATCCCCGGTATGAATCTGCCATTGCCCTGGTCCACTCTCGGTTTTCTACCAATACCCACCCCAGTTGGGAGCGGGCCCATCCCAACCGGGTGCTCCTGCACAACGGGGAAATTAACACCATTCGGGGAAACTTGGCCCGCATGCTGGCCCGGGAGGAAACGATGGTCTCCCCTGTTCTGGAAGATGACATGGAGAAGATCCTGCCGGTGCTGAACCCCAGCGGATCGGACTCTGCCATGCTGGATAACACCCTGGAGTTTCTGCTGTTCAACGGCATGGACCTGCCCAAGGCAGTGATGCTGACCATTCCAGAGCCCTGGAGCCGCAACCAGGAAATGCCCCGTAGGGTTCGGGACATGTACCACTACTACGCTACTATGATGGAACCCTGGGACGGTCCCGCCGCCATTTTGTTCTCAGACGGTGATCTGGTAGGGGCCTGTTTGGACCGAAACGGCCTGCGGCCCCTGCGCTATTATGAGCTGGACGATGGCAGGATTGTCCTTTCCTCGGAAGTGGGAGTGCTGGACATCGCCCCAAAGCAGGTGGTGCGAAAGGCCCGCCTGGGTCCGGGCCAGATGCTGGTTATTGACACGGTGACGGGGGTGCTCCGGGAGGACGCTGCCATTAAGGAAAGCTATGCGGCCAGCCATCCTTATGGAGAGTGGCTGGACCGGGAGCTGCTGACGCTGGAGAAACTCCCAGCGCCCAATCATCGGGTTGCCGACCACGACCAAGCCACACGGGATAAGTTATATAGCGTGTTTGGTTACACCTATGAAGACGTAAAGGGGGCCATCCTGCCGATGGCAAAGGAGGGGGATGAGCCCATCCTCTCCATGGGGGCGGATGTTCCCTTGGCGGTGCTGTCCCACCGGCAGCAGTCGCTGTTTCACTATTTCAAGCAGCTCTTTGCCCAGGTGACCAACCCGCCCATTGATGCACTGCGGGAGGAGATTGTAACCGACACCTCTGTGTACATTGGTTCTGATGGCAACCTGCTCTGTGATGCCCCGGAAAACTGCCGGGTGCTCCAGTTAAACAGCCCAATTCTGACGTCGCTTGATCTGCTCAAGCTAAAGAATCTAAAGGAACCCGGGCTGCAGTCTGCAGTGGTATCCCTTTTATACTACAAGAACTCTTCCTTGGAACGGGCCCTGTCCCGTCTTTTTGTCAGCTGTGATAAGGCTTATTGGGAGGGGGCCAATATCCTCATCCTTTCTGACCGGGGCGTTGATGAAAACCACGTGGCGATTCCCTCTCTTTTGGCGGTCTCCGCGCTGGAGCAGCACCTGATTCGCACCAAGAAACGGACGGCCGTTTCTGTGATTTTGGAGAGTGCAGAGCCCCGGGATGTCCATCAGTTTGCCGCCCTGCTGGGGTATGGTGCCCGGGCGGTGAACCCATATCTGGCCCATGAGTGCATTGCGGAGCTCATCGAAAAGGAGCTGCTGGATAAGGATTTTTACGCGGCCGTGGCGGACTATAACCGGGCAATTTTAGACGGCGTGGTCTCCATTGCCGCGAAGATGGGAATCTCTTCCCTGCAATCCTACCAGAGCGCGCAAATTTTTGAAGCGGTGGGGCTGGACCGAGACTTGGTGGATCGGTACTTTACCAACACCATCAGCCGCATCGGCGGCATTGGCATCAAGGACATCGAAACCACCGTGACCCAAAACCATGACCGGGCCTTTGACCCGATGGAGCTTTTCACTAACCCGGCCATTGACAGCGGCGGCATGGAAAAGTTGCGAAGCGGTCCTGACACTGAGGAGCACCTTTATGACCCTGTGACGATTTTGACCCTGCAAAAGGCCGTCCGAACGGGACAGTATGAGACCTTCAAAACCTACAGTGCCCGGGTGGATGCCAAAAACAAGAGGCATACCCTGCGGGGACTTTTGGACTGGAATACCGCAGGGCGAACCCCCATCCCCCTGGCGGAGGTGGAGCCGGTGTCAGAAATCGTGAAGCGGTTTAAGACTGGCGCCATGTCCTATGGTTCCATTTCCCAAGAGGCCCATGAATGCCTGGCTGTGGCCATGAATACCCTGGGGGGAAAATCCAACTCCGGGGAGGGGGGAGAGTCTGCTTCCCGCTTTGGTACCGTAAAAAACTCTGCCATCAAGCAGGTGGCATCGGGGCGATTTGGCGTTACCAGTGAGTATCTGGTCAGTGCTCGGGAGATCCAAATCAAAATGGCCCAGGGTGCTAAGCCCGGGGAAGGAGGACACCTGCCGGGCAACAAGGCTTGGCCCTGGATTGCCAGGACTCGTTGCTCCACCCCTGGTGTCTCGCTGACCTCTCCCCCACCCCATCACGATATCTATTCCATCGAGGATTTGGCGGAGCTCATTTACGACCTGAAAAATGCCAACCGGAGTGCCGATATTTCGGTCAAGCTGGTCAGTGAGGCCGGGGTGGGAACCATTGCGGCGGGGGTGGCCAAGGCCGGCGCCCAAACGGTGCTGATCTCGGGCTGCGACGGCGGCACCGGTGCTGCACCTAAAAACTCCATTTATCACGCTGGGCTACCCTGGGAAATTGGCCTGGCAGAGGCCCATCAGGCCCTTCTGCATAATGGGCTGCGCACCCGCGTGAAACTGGAGACCGACGGCAAGCTGATGACCGGCCGGGATGTGGCCATTGCCTGTGCCCTGGGGGCGGAGGAGTTTGGCTTTGCCACGGGGCCGCTGGTGGCCTTGGGCTGTGTCATGCTGCGGGCCTGCAACTTAGACACCTGCACTGCGGGAATTGCCACTCAGGACCCTGAGCTGCGGAAGCATTTCAAGGGCAGCCCAGAGTATGTCATCCGTTTTATGACCTATTTGGCCCAGGAGCTGCGGGAAATTTTAGCCTCTTTGGGGCTGCGATCGCTAGAGGAGCTGATCGGCAGAACAGATCTGCTCCAGGTGGCACCCTTTGCCCCTGGGCTGGATATTTCGGAGTTGTTGTCCCCCGGCCCGGCAGGGGCGCCCGCCCATTTTCGGCCAGAGGACCGGTATGACTTCCATCTAGAGACCACCCTGGATGACAAATGCCTTCTTCCCCTGTTGGATGGGGCTGAGGTTGGTGTGGTGGAGGTATCCAGCACAGACCGGGCCTTTGGCACCATGTTGGGGGCGGAGATCACCCGCCGATTTGGCGCCACCCTGGCCGAGGATACCTATCGGGTGCGCTGCCGGGGCGGCGCGGGCCAGTCTTTTGGGGCTTTCCTGCCTGCCGGCCTGACCTTGGAGCTGGAGGGGGACAGCAACGATTACCTGGGCAAGGGGCTGTCCGGCGGAAAGCTCATTGTGTATCCCCAGCCGGAGAGCCGGTTTGCCCCCGAAGACAACGTGATTGTGGGCAATGTGGCCCTCTATGGCGCCACCAGTGGCAAGGCCTTTCTCTGCGGCAAAGCCGGAGAGCGCTTCTGCGTTCGAAACTCCGGTGCGGTGGCCGTGGTAGAAGGGGTCGGCGACCATGGCTGCGAGTATATGACCGGAGGCCGGGTGGCCGTCATTGGGCCAACGGGACGAAACTTTGCTGCAGGTATGAGCGGCGGGGTGGCCTATGTGCTGGACCAAGATCACGACTTTTACCGCCGGGTCAACAAAGAGCTGGTATCCGTGGAGCCACTGACAGCAGAGGAGGATATTCGGGAGCTCAAAGCCATGTTGGCTGAGCACCTGCTGGCCACGGGATCCCCCAAAGCGGCAAAAATTTTAGAAAATATGACCCAATACATTGGAGACTTCAAAAAGCTCATTCCCCGGGACTATGCCCGCATGACCGAGGCCATCGCCGCCGGAGAGGCCAAAGGCCTGAGCCGGGCCCAGGCGGAGCTGGAAGCCTTTCGGGAACGAGGTGCTTAACCATGGGAAAAACCACTGGATTTTTAGAATATAAACGGGCGGAGTGCCCGGAACGTCCCCCTCTGGTGCGGCTTCAGGATTTCTCGGAGTTTCACGGAACCCTCCCGGAGGGAGAGCGACAGCGCCAGGCCGGGCGCTGCATGGACTGCGGGGTTCCCTTTTGTCAGGCTGGGGTTCGGTTTGACGGAAAACTGCTAGGGTGTCCCCTGCACAATCTCATTCCGGAGTGGAACGATATGCTCTGGCTAGGCAACTGGGAGCACGCCCTCTCCCGCCTTTTGAAGACCAACTGCTTTCCTGAGTTTACCGGACGGGTCTGTCCCGCCCCCTGTGAAGGGGCCTGCACCTGTGGGACCTTTGACCGGCCGGTGACCATTCGAGACAATGAGCTGGCCATTATCGAGCACGCCTTCCAAAGCGGACTTATGGGGCCCCATCCCCCCAAGAAGCGGTCCGGGCGGTCCATTGGGGTGGTGGGCTCCGGCCCGGCTGGCCTGGCGGTGGCCTATTACCTGAACCGAAGAGGGCATGCTGTCACTGTGCTGGAAAAGGCAGAACAGGTAGGAGGCCTGCTGACCTATGGAATTCCCAGCATGAAACTGGATAAGAACATTGTTGCCCGTCGGATTCGTCTCATGGAGAAGGAGGGCATTCGGTTTGTCACAGGGGTGGAGGTGGGAAGAGACCTTTCTCCAGAAGACCTAGACAGCGCATACGATGCTGTGGTGTTTGCCTGTGGCGCCAGAAAACCTCGTCCGCTATCCTATGAGGGAGAGGGCGGCATGGGACTTTGCTACGGCTTGGACTATTTAACGGATGCTGCGAAGGCGCTGGAGGCGGGGCGCGAGCCCAACCTTTCCGCCAGCGGAAAGCGGGTGGCCGTCATCGGCGCGGGAGACACTGCAAGCGACTGTGTGGCAGTGGCCCTGCGCCAGGGATGTGAGAGCGTGTTCCAGCTAATTCGCAAGCCCGCTGCCTGGTACGCGGAGGGCAGCTTCTCCGACTATGCCCAAGTGGAGGCAGAGGCGCGATTTGGCGGGAAGATTCGCCGTTTTGAAACAGAGGTTAAGTCTGTAACCTGTGACAAGGAAGGAAGGCTTCAATCGGCTCTTCTCACAACGCCTCAAGGAGAGGAAGAATTGGAGCTGGATCTGCTCATTGTGGCCTCTGGATTTTCCGGCTGTGAAGAGCAAGTGTTTCAAACCCAGGCGGCCATGCCCCACCCAGAAAAGGTCTTTTCTGCAGGGGATATGGTTTTAGGGGCCAGCCTGGTGGTTTTGGCCATTGCCGATGGTCGGCGGGCCGCTGCAGATGTGGATCGCTGGCTGATGGGATATACCAACATAGAGTAACGCTGCTAAAGAGACATGACCAACGAAGGTCATGTCTCTTTGGTTTTGAAGAAAATGATTCATTATGAGATTATTTCTGACGAATTTAACCGAAAATAAACCGAAATGAATTGTGATAAATTACGAAAAA
>DBEYYM010000086.1:0-4373 GCA_048184675.1 Evtepia sp.
TCTCCCGACTGGCCTTGGCGCTCCTGATGCTGCTAGCCGACTTCCCCTCCCTGTGTCTGTATCCTAGCCTTCCCCACGTCCCAAGCAGCCTTCTGGCCCGCTGGGATCCCATGGCATCCTCCCTTCACTTCACCGGCATCCCGGAGGAGGACCTGACCCCGCTCTCCATTTACCTCCCCTTTCCCAATGGAGATGTGATCGATCTGTACGCCGTTGCCCTCCTCCCCGAAGGAGACACTTACGCCGCCCTGGTCTACGGGGTTGCTTACCAGAAAAATCCCCTGCGCACTCCGCAATACGATACCGCGGACCTAAGCTATACCTTTGGCGCCCCGCCTTTCAGTACCCCTGGACTCGGCTACAGCAGCAGCTATCGGGCTGGCGCCTTCTATGATGTGCGGAAAATTCCCGGTCTGGCCCCGGGAGACACCCTGACCGCCCACTTCCAGCACTATGGGATCCAAATATCGGTGGAGCTTCCCCTCCCCTGGGAGGAGGTGTTAGCGCCATGAAGAGGAAACGCCCCGCCACCAGAAGGCAGAAAACCCGACGCCGGCTCCTCCTCTGCCTTCTCATTCTCGGGGGCATCCTGCTGCTTCATCCCCCTAGCCTCTCCCCCACCCAGGCCCTCCGCGCCACAGAGGAGCAGCTGGGGCTGGAACAGACAGAGATCCTTGCCCAAGAAAAGCTCGCCTCTGCCACCCTGACCCTTTCCAGCAACGAGGATGTGCTGATGATCACCCGCTTCCACCCCCTTCTGACCCCCGTTCAGCTTTCCCCGCCGTACCCCCTCTTCGTGATGGAGCTCCTGCCCCAGAACGGGCCCATTTGGGCCGGCGTCCTCTCCCTCCAGGAAATGGACGGCTTCCGCCTGCTGGGCCGGATCGATGTGCCCGGCGCTGCCGCAGTCCGGGTCTATCCCGTCGGGGAAACCGCCCCCTCGCAAGGGGTACAGCGAGATCTGTTTTCCCACTCCGATGGCCACCAGTACCTATGGGCAGCCTTTCCCAGCCCAACTGGCGACCGCGTCGCCGATGTCCCCGATCACCTAGAAGTTTTGGACCAGTCCGGCCAGGTGCTGGCCCACTACGACATTCGTATTGCCCTTTTCCATTGATCGTTTCCCGCTGAAAGGAGGTGAGCCCATGCCCCAAACCCCCGACGCCTATACCAGCGCCGTCTGCGCCTGCCTCCGCCATGCCACGGCCAAGGAAATGGCCGCCGTCCGGGCGGAGCTGGCGGCCCACATCGACGACCACGCCGCCGCCCTGCTGGAGGCCGGCTACGACACCGATCACGCCCAGCAGCAGGCCATCGCCGCCATGGGGGACCCCCAGGAGATGGGCGCCGTCCTGAACCGGGAATTTCCCCTCCGCTGGCTGGTCCTCTCCCGGCTGGCCCTGGTGCTGCTGGTGGCGGCAGCCCTGTCGGTTTTCCGGTTTGTTCCCGGCAGCGTCATCGGGGCGGCTTACAGTCTCCAGGCCCGGGTGGCGCCCACCTCTTCCCGTTATTACGAGAACCATCCTGCCACCAACTTTGTGCCCCTGGACCGGAAGGAAACCCTCTCCAACGGAACGGTCCTCTCTGTCTACGGCGTGGGGCTGGAGCCTTTGGACGGCGTCCACTACAACGCCACCGTCTACGCTGTCATCTACCACCCAAATCCCTTCCGGGCGCCCCTTCTCCCCACCCTGCCCACTTCCACCGTAACGGAAACCGGAGAGGAGCTCCTGCTGTTCAGCAGCGGCACCCAGCATCCCGGCGCCTGTTACTACAGCTTTCTTGCCGGCCCCACAGCCAACCAGGACATCACCCTCCACTACAACGGCCTGGGCGACACCTTTGACATTCCCTTAGACCTGCCCTGGGAGGAGGTATTGCCATGAACCATCTCAAAAAACCATGGTCCCGCCGGCAAAAGGCCCGCCGGTGGACCGCCGCCGCCCTCCTTCTGCTCCTTGCCGCTGTGGGGCTGCACCTGCTCCATTTCACCCCCTCCCAGGCCATCCGGACGGCAGAGCGGCAGCTGGGGGTGGGCCGGACCCAGGTGTTTCTGGAAAAATCCATCGGGGACGTGGACCTCTATTTCTCCCAAAACGCCACCGCCCTGCTGGTGACTCCCTTCCGCCTAAGCCCCCGCCATGACTGGCGGAACAACGGCACCCCGCTGACCTGGGTGGACCGCACCCAAGGCCAGCCGGGGATCTGGGCCGGCGGCCTCCGCTTCGTCCAGCGGGAAACGGGCCGGGAGCTCTTCCAAATCTTTGGCCTGGTGGAGCTGGAGGGGGCCGCCTCTGTGGTCACCTATGATTCCCGCGCCCAGTGGGCCGATTACACCCCTTTTCAGATCACCGCCCCCATCGTCACCTTCCCAGAGGGCCACAAGGGCTTCTGGGCCCAGTACATCCCCCCGGAGGAGGGCGATTTCCTCAATCCCGAACAGATTTGGGTCCTAGATGCGGAAGGCCAGGTCATTGGCACCTGCGACATTACCGGCAACTGGGGCGGCACCTATGCCGACTTTTGACCCAAACACCACAAGGAGGTATCTTTATGGAACGCAAAAAACCCTTAGAGCACACATCCCTGCTGGTCCTCTCCCTGCTGAAGGGGCAGGACCTCTACGGCTACCAGATGATCACTGAGCTGGAACGCCGGTCCGACCACACCTTCCAGATGAAGGAGGGCACCCTCTATCCCGTGCTGAAGCGGCTGGAAAACGGAGGCCACGT
The DNA here is from genome assembly GCA_048184675.1 of Evtepia sp. Classification (GTDB taxonomy): domain Bacteria; phylum Bacillota; class Clostridia; order Oscillospirales; family Oscillospiraceae; genus Evtepia. Next base: position 2,733 of record DBEYYM010000086.1, read on the forward strand.
GACCTCCTACGAAGCCGAAGCCAACGGACGAACCCGAAAGTATTACCACATCACCAAACAGGGCCTGAAGCAGCTGGCCCTGGAAACCGCCCACTGGGAGGAGTACGCCCACGGGGTCAACTCCGTCCTGGGTTTCATTCCGGGGTGATGGGGCCTATGGAGAAACGGTTCATCGACTATGGTCAAAGGGTATGCCAGTTCATCCGCCACGCCACCCCAAAGGAAAAGGCCGCCATCCAGGCCGAGCTGGCCGCCCACATCACCGACCACACCGCCGCCCTCATCGCCACCGGGCACGCCCCGGAGGCCGCTCAGGCCATGGCCCTGGAGGCCATGGGAGATCCAGAGGTGGTGGGCAAGGCCCTGAACAAGGAATATCCGCTCCGGTGGCTGGTGCTGTCCCGGGGGCTGCTGGCGGCCATCGTGGTTCTGGGCCTCCTGCTTGTTGTCCATACCAGCGGCTGGGTTCAGTCATTGACCTTCTATTGGCAGGCCCGGACGGATCCCCTCCACGCCGCCGACACGCAGCTGTATGACGCAGAGTACAACCCCCTGCCCAACTCCTATCTCACGCCTCTGGACCTGCACTATTCCCTGCCGGGGAACACGGTCTTTTCCATCTACGCCGTGGCCGTGGTACCCAATGGGGAGGGCACCTATACCGTCACCCTCTTTACCACGCGATACCGGGATACGCCCCTGCCTCTGACCACCCTGGGCCTGTCCGCAGGGGATCTCTCCTTTTCCCAGAACGGGGAGTCCCTCAATGTCTTTTCTGGTATGGGCAACACAAAGGGGTCTGCCTGCTACTTTCAGTATTCCATCACCGTAACTGACGACAAGGCTCCCCTCCAGGCGGTTTACGACCATTACGGCACCTATTTCGCTGCAGAGATTCCCCTGACCGGAGAGGAGGATGCACCATGAAAAACCGGAAGACGCTGCCCACCTCCCGCCAGCAGGCCCGCCGCCGGGGGCTCATCGCCCTGGTGCTGGCCCTCCTGCTGCTCTTCACCTTGCTCCTCCGCTATTACAGTACCCTCACCCCCACCCAGGTGATCCGCACGGCGGAAGCGTCTGTGGGGGTGGACCGAACCCACATTCTGGAGCAGCGCACCGAGGGGGGGATCACCTTCACCCTCTCCCGAAACGACGAGATTCTGATGGTCACCTCCTATTCCCCCAAGGTCCGGCAGCCTACGGATGTGGGGCAGCCTTTACTGGCGGTGGACCTGACCCACGGAACCGACGTTGCCGCCTTCGGCGCTGCCTGGCCCCAGGAGAGCCGCCCTATCTATGACAGCGCCCAAGGGGAAACCACAGACGCGGAGGAACCGGCCCATGGCCTCCAATGTGCCGGCATTATCACCGGTTATCCAGAGGCCACCACCGTCCGCCTCTGTCGTACCTCCGATTGGTACCTGGATGTCCTCGACACCGAGATTCTGGAGGCCGAGGATCACACCCGCTATTTCTGGGTCAGTTCCCTTCCCTCCAGCGCCTCGGACTACTACGATTCCATCATCCTCCTGGATCAGGCAGGGCACTTCCTGTGGTTTTGCAACCTGACCAAAGACTTTGCGGGATCCATCGTCCCCACGTCCTAACCCCCAGAAAGGAGGCTCTATGGCACAGCCACCC